>NZ_JBITDA010000025.1:0-136737 GCF_044453765.1 Streptomyces sp. NPDC051636
GCCGGGCGACCGAGGGGAAGACGATGAGCGAGCGGGGCAGGGCGCGGACGCTGCGGATCGCGATGTGGGTGCTGATCGTGGTCGGCGTGCCGCTGTACCTGGTGTGGCTGGCCTGGGCCGGCTACCGGGCCGGCATCGGCTGTCCGACGGCGACACAGCACGGTGGGCGCCGGTGGTTCTGCTGCCTCCGGCCGCCGTGGTGTTCTGCGTGATGACTGGCTGGACGTGGTGGACGAGCTTGATGGCGCGCTCCGGCTCGCCGTTGCGGGAGCGGTGGGTGCTGGCGGCCCTGGTGTTCACGGCGGCGGCGTCCGTGTTCTGCGGCGTGGTCGGGGCGGACGACCCGTCGGTATCCACCGGCCTGCTGAGCGTGGTGGTCACCGGCCTGGGCATGGTCGGCTCTCTTCTTCATCCCAGCCGCCTGCTCTCGCCAGCTGCCGGACGTCATCCGTCGGCGCTCTGCCCAGGCGCCGGGTGACCTGGGCGCGTAGTTTGCCCAGCGCGGTGTGCTGGGCAGGCCGATGCGTGCATGAAAATTCGGGGGCCCACATTGCTGGCGACGCGCGCAGGTTCGGTCAGGTCTGGCACTGGCAAGACGCAGGGCGGATAAGCTCCGCACCTGGTGGGGCGCCCGAAACTGGAACTCGGGCGCCCCACCGCCGTCAGATCACCTCGGGCATCCGTTCCCTCAGGCCCGTGCTTCCCTTCCGTTGGACGGGCAGTTCTGATTCGTCCACGTCATGGAACGTGAACTTCAGGCATGAAATCCCAACGTCCCGTGCGTGTGCGTTCCATGCCTTGACCATCACGCCGTACATAGCCACCCGGTCCTTGAAAGCACGCATGCCAGCCCGGTGCTCCATACCCCGGCGGCGGAGCGCCAGGATGGGCGAGTTGCTGGCCAGCTCTGCGCCGCTCTTCAAGCGCTCCAGGAACAGCCCTAGCTTTTCCGGACAGCTTCCACGTGCCGCTTGGGCCAGCACGGCAAGCAAGGGCGCCGGGGGGAGGCGGCAAGCACGGAAGATTCGATCTGCTGCCTGGGCATAGTCCTGTACTTCTGGCCAGTCAGACAGCATGTCCAGGCAGGGCTTCACGTCCATCGCGAACTGGAAGCTATCCGGGACCTGTCCGTCGTTGGCTCGACATGCTTCAGCGAACCGAATCATGCCCAGGGCGCCGTGAATGCTGTTCGAGTGTTTGACGCGGAGAAACTGCGTTGGGCGCCTTGCCAGCCCCGTGTCTACCACGCCGAACGTATCGGGGTCCGCGCCGATGATCACCCACATCTGAACGGTGACACCGGACTGCACTACAGCGGCCAGCCTGTGCTGTCCGTCAATCAGTCGGCCAAGTGCATCGAAGGCGATGGGCTGGTGGGTGAGGAGGTATTCGCCAGCGAGCATCGCCGCGACCAGGCTGGCCACCGCCCGCTGAGACATGCGTCGGTTTTCTGGCCGATTGAACTGAAGCCAGGAGGCCGCAACTTGGGGTGTTACGAGGTACACACCACTTGCTTGTGGAACAAGAGGTGCGGGGAGGGGAAGCTGACTGGAACGCAGCTGCCCCTCAGCGAGGAGTCCACTACTCATAGTGACGGATCTTAGGGGCAAAAGCTCCTGGTGTCACATATCGTCAGGCGATTTGCCGTTATCCTCCTACGGAGAGTAACAACCTCTGTTTGGGGTGCGCCGCTCGCGAGTGCGGCAACGGTTCCACGAGCCAGCCAGAGGTGCGGCGGAAGCTCGTGAATGTCAGCCCGTCGACGGATCACCCGGCGGCAACAAGAGGGGGCCCCGAACCGGTGCGCGGCTTCGGGGCGCCACGGTGCGTGCGGACGATCACAGCTCGATCTCGATCTGCTCGATGTCGGTGAACTCCACGCCCAGGCCGTGCGCGCGGGTGTTGTTGGCGCGGAAGTACATCTGTGCGAGGCCTTCGGCGGCGATCTGCTGGAGCTGCCGCTCGGTGGCACCCTGCTCCCGGGCTGTGAACAGGCGGTCCGCGAACTCGGGCGGTAGGGCCTGGGTGATGTCCCGGATCCGGGCGTCGTCGGTCGTGCCCGGCGCTGCGGTGAACCCGAAACGGGCCCGGGTGGAGACGACCAGACCGGCAGTGGTCGCGGCCTTCTTCTTGGCCTTGGCCCTGACCTGCGGCTGCCACCGCTTTTTCACCTCGCGCTCTATGCGCTCGCGCAGCTCGCGGCGTGGCCGCTTCAGCTTCCCGGCCACGTACCGCTCTACGGTGCGCTGGGAGATCCCGAGCGCCTGCGCAGTGGCCGTTGTGCCCTTGAGCTGCTTGACCAGGTACTTCATCTGCGCCTGGGCGCTTTGCGGGATGCGGCGGGTGAACGCCCCCTCCAGCGCGCGGTCCAGGCTGTCCCCGATCGACTCAACCATCGGCTACTCCCCTTCTCCGGCCGTCGTGTCGCCCTTGATGAGGTTGGCGATGTTGAACACGCCGCCGTGCTGCTCGAACTGCTTCTCGGCCCACAGGACGGTCCGGGTGCCCTGGTGCTTGACCATCCCCGGCGAGATGCCGAGCCGGAAGGTGCCCGGCGTCGGCTTGCCCTCGGCCATGAGCGGCAGCACGTCCAGCGGGGACGGGCCGGGCGAGGGGTAGGCGATGGCGTCGGTGCCGATGGCGACCGGGTAGAGGTCGGCCGCCGCGGCGGTCTTCATCAGCTTGCGGTGCAGGCTGATCCGGTTGTTCGCCAGCACGGCGGCCCGGATGTCGGGGCGCCACGTCTCCCGCTTGAGCGCAGGATACGGCTCGTAGTACGGCACCTGGCCCCGGCTGCGCTGGCGCAGCTTGCCGATGCCGCCCTTCGCCGTCGCTTTGATCGCGCCTGCCAGCAGCGCCATCGTCGGGTCCACGCTCTTGGCGCGGGCCATCGCGTCCAGGAACTCCTGGCCGCTTAGGTCCGTGGTGACGCCGAGGTCGGCCATCGTCGCCACGTAGGCGTCGCGCAGCTGCTTGTACCAGGGATCCAGGAAGCGGCCGGTCTGGGTGCGCACGTACGCCTCGATCGGCGCGACCTCGAAGCCCAGTTCCTGGGCGTAGGCGACGGTGGGCGTGGCGTACCAGGCCGGGCCCGTCGGCCGTTCGCCGTTCGGGGTGAACGGGGAGGGCAGCCGGTCGCCGTCGACGGTGCGGCCGTTGATCTGCACGCGGGACAGGTCGACGTGGGACAGGTCGACCAGCCACGACCCGGGCAGTGACGGATCGAAGGGCGGGTTTCCGGTGAGGTGGGTCGGACCGTTCAGTCCGACGGTGAGGCCGTTGGCGGCCGCGGCGAACGACATGTTGACGTCGATCACGACCAGGTACGGGTTCATGCACTCGTCATCGGTCAGCGGCCGGCACCAGTCGTAGGGCTCCTCCATCAGCATCTCCGCCGGGGTGCGCATGTGGTGACGGGGGAACTTGCCCTTGAGGACCGGGGGCTCGTCCGGGACCTCGCACTCCACCACGGGGTAGAGCTGAGTGAGGGCGTCGGCGTTGAACGCCTGCTTGAACGCCCCGGTCTCCTCGTCCTTCTCCGCGCGCGTCGGCGGGCGCAGGGCGGTCATCAGCTCGAGGCCGGTCGTCGCGGTGGTGCCCCGCGGCGTCATCACCCGCTCCGCGTACGTGCCCAGGTACAGGGCGAGATCCGCCGGGTGCATGCCGGGCAGCTGCGGGTCGTCCTTGTTGTCCCACTCCCGCGCGTCCAGGGCGTTCCAGGCCGGGATGCACAGCTGGACGCAGTGGCGCTTGGATCCCTCGGCCTTGCGGTAGATCCGCGCCCACGGCCCGAATCCGCGCTGGGTCAGCAGCCAGCTCCCGCGGGCGAGCTGCTTGACCACCTTGTGGCTGTCCTTCAGCCGCCCGGCGCGCCGTTCCTCTTCCGACAGCTCGGTCGGCAGGCCGTAGCGCTCCAGCGCGGCCGGGGTGAGGACCAGGACCGGGTCGGCGTCCTTGCCGTGGCGGTGCAGCCGGGCCTGCCCGAGCTTCGCCTCGGTCAGCGTCCACTCCACCAGCGCGGGCAGGGACTTGGCGGGCACGTCCAGGACCAGGCCGCCGACGCAGTACGCCACCACCTGGTCGCCGTCGACGTCGACCACGGCCAGCGGGCCGTTCTCGAACCGCGGGTCGGCGGCCGCCGTGTTGGCCGGCCTCTTCGCCGCCTTCCTCGCACCCGGGCGCCGGGATGACGTCGACGGCCTGGTGCTGCTCGCCGCCGGACGCGACGGCGGGGCGCCAGCGGGCGCCGAAACCGGCTCGGGTTCCGGGGCTGGGGTCGGGCCGGTGAAGGCTTCCGGGACCGCTGGCGCCGGGGCAGTGGCGGGCGCGTCGGCGGCCCCCGCCCCTGCCGGCAGCCGAACAACTACGCGCCGCAGTCCACACCCTGCACCTGCGCGCATCTTTTGACCAGTCGCTCTTGCCGACCCGCGTCTGGCAGGCCTGCGGCGCACCTCCCGGACGCGGGGCACGCCGCAGTGCTGAGGGACTGCCGTCCGTGTGCCGGGGTCCGTGGTCGCCGGCACACGAGTGGTGTGGGTCAGTGGCGGTCGCCGCCCCGGCGGTCGCGGCGGTCGCCGCCGCCGGGGACAGGACGGGTCGGGCCCACGCACATGGGGCCTTTTCCGTCAGATGGTATAGACGAGCTGGCGGCTGTAGATGCGCCCGTTGACGAGGTACGCCGGCGCTACGAGGAAGGAGATCGGCGCATCAGGGTCGCACGACGCCCAGGCTTCCTGTCTGCCAGGGTCCGGGGGCGCTCCTACGGTGTGGGCGTAACTCCATTCATGTGCGAGCCCGACCTTGGCGATGCGGTCCGTCAGAGTGACACAGTCGGTCCGCAGCCGGTTGATCGCGGCCTCGATGCCGGGGTCTTCTGCTAGACGAAGGGACTGCTGGATGGACCAGCTGGACGCTGGCCTTTTGTCCAGGAGCTGTCGGATGAGCATGGACATGAGGTGCGCGGTACGTTCCCGGCGGGGCCGGTCCGTGTCGAGGTCGGTTCTGTCGCTGTACTGGCGGGCGAAGTTCTGGACTTGCTGCTCAATCAGTGTCCGGGTCTGGCGAGAGAGTTCCTGGTGCTCGCAGTGCTGTATTCCCGCGAGATCGTCGCGGCGATCGAGTTGGGCGGCAAGGAGGGTGCCGAGCTGCCGTTCGAGGCGGCTGATGTGCGCCCACATGCGCTGATGCTCGGTGGCCCCGCGTCGCACCTCGAACTCCAGCGCGTCGATCCGCTGAAGGGCGGTCTCCAGGGCTTCTTCGTTGCTTGGTACGGAGGCCGGGGGGATGCGCATGTCCCTGTCGGCGCCTGTGGGCCAGCTGTCAGTCTCCCGCGGAGGTTGCCGGGGCTCACGGAACATCATGAGTCTCGGATCAGTAGTTGGAGTGGAAACGGACCTGTGTAGCGGCTTCGCCGCCTCCTTGCACCAGTTCGGAGCGGACCTTGACCTCGGTCTCGCCGAACTTCATGAAGGTGCGTACTCCGCGCTCTTTCCGGTCGAAGCGCATGACCGGGCCGAGGTCGATGGTGACCTCTGCCAATCGGTCGCAGCCGTCGTCGGTGACGTATCGGGGCTCGGTGTCCCGGGTGGCGAAGACGCCGAACGCGATCTCCTTCTGGTCGTCGAACAAGGGCAAGATCACGTGGCAGACCTCGGCGTCCGTCGGCACTGACTGTCCGGCTGTGGCGAAGACGTTGAACCGGTCCACGCACCTGTCCCCGTCCGGTGTGCTCAGCCGGGACGATTCAGGGTCGATGCCCTCTTCGAAGCGCATGGCGGTGTCGATGCCGTAGGTGAACCGGCTGCGGCGGGCGCGGGTCTGAGGGTCGTAGCAGAAGTGGACGGCACCGGCCAGGACGGCGATGTCGGGGTTCGGCGGCACAACGATGGTGGCCCGGGTCGCGAAGCGTTCTTTGATGGCCTGCTGGAGGTACGGCGAGTTGCTGAAGCCGCCAGCAAGGACGATCACGTTGGGGACGTCGGGGTCGCTCTGAGCGGATTCCATCTCGTTCAGCTGCGCCTCGACGAGGTCGAGAGTGCCCGGGACGACGGTGTCGAAGAGCGCATGCAGCTGGGCAGGGGCGAGGACGATGGCGTCGTCGACCTTGTTCTGGCGGCGGGCCAGCCGGCGTCGGCCTGCCGCCCCCATCCTCCGGTCGATCCCGGTGGGGATGAGGAGGTTGACGTTCTCCTCCTGGTCGAGCCTCACCGCGACCTTGGCGCGTTCCCACTGGTCGATCATGTGCAGCAGGGCATCGGGGCACGCCTCGCGGATGTCTGCCATGACGTCCTTGCCGAAGGCGTCGAGGAGGTATTCGCTCTCGACGCGGCGGTTGAGGAAGTCCGAGCCGAGGCGGTCGCCCAGAGACCGCCCGATCTCGATCATCTTGCCGTCCTGGTCGTTCTGATAGGCGGTGATGTCGACCGTTCCGCCCCCGCAGTCAACGACCATGAAGCGAGCGCCTGGGGCCATCAGCGCGGGGCCGGCGGGGCCCTGGCGTGCTCCGGATACGCGGGCGTAGTGGGCGGCGGCTTCGGGTTCCAGAGAGAGAAGGACCCGGCCGTCTTCGCCGGGCAGCCCGGCGTTCTTGATCACATCACGGTAAATGGCCTTCTGGTAGTCGGTGAAGCAGGCGGGCACCGTCAGCACCCAGCGGACGTCGTCCTCGTCGTAGCCGCTGGCGATGATCTGCTGAAGCATCGTTTGCACGACCTGGCGCAGCAGCAACGTGAGCAGGTTCGCGGTCAAAAGGTCGCGGGAGCTCACGCCGCAGGCGTTGTCAGTGCGTTCGGGTTCGGAGGTGTCGTCGACCGGGCTTGCGCTCTCCTCCGCGCCTTTGCCCTCCTCCAGAGCACCGAGGTCCATCTTGAAGCCGTGGTAGTACTTGGCTCCTACCGTGCGCAGGGCCATGCCCTGGGTGAGCCACATGCGCCGGGCTTCGTAGCCCCACGCGATCATCTCGCCGCTGGCATCCAGGAGGAGCGCTGAGAGGTTCTTCACGGTGGGGCCCGGCTGCGATTCCCAGTTGTCGAAGAAGCGAATCTTTCGCGTTTCGGGAGACTCGTTGTCTGGTGACGCCGTGGTCCAGCCTCCGCCGATCGCGTAGGTCCCGATGTCTACAGCAGCGAAGACGCGAGCGTCGAACACTATGCGTTCCTTACTTGGATGGCGCCGGGGGATGAGTTCCCTGGGCGGGTCCGCCACTGGCGGAGCAGTCAAGGTGTCCCAGGGGGCGGCTGCGCCTATCAACTCCCAGCCCTGACAGGAACGCGATATTCACCCGAGCAGACCAATGTGACTGTGCAATTTTGAGCATTCTGCGCATTTCTGCACAGCGTGTTGACCTTCGGTTCACCGCCGACGGTTCTACGCTGCCGCGCATGGAACTGGATAGGCGCAACATGTCGCATATGTGCGTGCCGGGGTCCCCAACCTGGATCGCACCGCCGCCGGAACCCGCGGCCGGAGCAGTGATCCGTGCGAAGCTCACGGAGTACCGGCGCATGTGCCAGGAACGGGATCGCCTGATCCTGGAAGCGAAGAAGGGGGGCTTCTCCGAGGTGGCCATTGCCGAGCTCTCAGGACACTCCCGCAACACAGTGCGGAGTGTCCTAAAGAGCCACGGGATCTCTTAAGGCAGCTCCGATCGGCCCAACATTGCTCAGCCACAGAACGTAAGTCCCGACTCAGAAAGCTTGCATTCGACGTGCGGAGGTACAGGAGCCGAACGGCCGCCAGGCCGGGCGGCGGAACCCTCCACTGTCCGCAACCACGCTTACTGTTGTCGCCTGTCCGTCACGGTCGTCACCACCCGAGACTCAGAGCCGCTGGTTCCGCCTACGGTTCGCCACGTGCCCACGGAGCCGCACGCGAAGCCGCCTCAGCCACAGAGCGCACCCCAGGTGGCTCACACCGCGCACGATGAATGGGCAGTCGACATGTTGGTGATGAGGACACCGACACGTCCTGGACTGGGTGGACACGCGTTCTCAGTCGAGCGCCTGGGGGAGGCTGTGGCCGCAACATCCAGCCGACGCTAAGACACCCGCGCCTCGCACCGATCCCTAAGCTGCCTGACCGCTCAGGCCCATCGGCTTTCTCTGTCGGCTTAGGGCGAGAGTTAACACCGCTGCAGCGTCGGGTACTTGGGGACAGTGCGGTGACCTGGGGAGACGAAGTAGCGACGGACTGTGTCTTTACTTAAGAGGCGTCGGGGGAAAATGGCCTCTGACCTGCGGCTTTGTGGATGCCAATGTCGGTGGCCACCGACATTAAGGGAGCTGGAATGTCGGCTGGCACCCACATCCGCCTCAGAAACATGCGGCTGTCCGCAACTCTCTGTAGAGACATGTGAATAGCCGCAAGTTTTGCCCTCTAGGCGGGGCAATCGGGGTTCCCTGCGGAGCCGGGTGGAGAAGTGTCTCGCCGTCCGTGAGGTACTCGTGGGGTGGGCGCGTGTGCCGCGCCAGACGCCACCCGTACAACTGGGGCACCCCTTGCACGGCTCCGCGGTGGCCCACTCCCGGGTGATGTCGGTGTCCGCCGACACAAACTTGCGGCGAGGAGCAACTCTTCGGCGCGTAACATGCGGATGGTCGCAAGTTTTGCCGTACAGTGCGCAGCACCTGTACGCGAAAGGATCATGTGCATGGACGCAGCGGCAGAGGGCCTGCGCGCTTGGCGCGCGAGTCCTCGACCCCAACCGCCCAAGCCGGTAAAGCCCGTTGAGCAGGACGGGGGTACCGATCTCGCTCGTCGGATCGCCGAGCAGTTCGGCAAGGGCCCGGTCCACGAGGTCAAGACGGTTGTCTACCGGCGTCCTCCTCACGACATGCTTGGCGAGGCCGGCTACTCGCTCGTGTCGAACTATTTCCTGCGTCGTGTCCTGCCGTACTGCCTGATGCACAACATCATCAGCAAGCTGCAGGCGGCCGTGCTGTCGAACATGATCGGCAGGCAGAAGAAGGGCAAGATCGAGGTCACCCACGCCGAGATCGCGGCCGAACTCGGGGTTAAGCGGACCAGCATCGGCCACGCCCTGGACGCGCTCTGCGAGAAGAACCTCATCCGCAAGGTCAAGAGGTCCTCCTACCAGCTCAACCCTCGCGTCGCGTATAACGGAAACGGCCAGGAGCAGCACGACTTCCTCGCCGAGCTGCGCGCACTCGCCCTCGACTCCAAGTTCCCCGACGAACTCGCACCCGAGCTCACGCTGTTCTCCCGGACCGAGCTCGGCTGACCGAAGGGATCCCTCGCCATGATGACCACCACGGACTTGCTGGGCATGCTGCACCAGCTGCAGCTCACCCCCACGTCGATCGATGTCCTCTCGGTGATGGTCGCGCACCAGGACCCGGGTGGCGCCGTGGGCATGAAGCAGTCCGAGATCGATGAGATCCTCGGCGTCGGCCAGGCATCTATGAGCCGCGCCATGGCCCTTCTGGTCGACCGCGGCATCGTGCTGCGCTCCGGCGGCGGCCGCGGCCACCGCTACGCCCTCAACCCGGCCGTGGCCGGCTACGAGTCGCAGCACGAGCTGGAGAAGGAAATGACCCGGCAGCTCGCCCTGGGCGGACCGCCTCCGATCAAGGTGCCCGGCTACACCAAACGGCCCCCCAAACCGGGCAAGGGCGGACTGCGGTCCGTCGCCTGAGAAGGTCTACCACGCAGCAAGGCCCCGGCGGGATCGTTGGTTCTAGTGGTCGTTGCAACACCCCAGTTCAGGGGTGGCAGGTATTCCTTGCCGCGCGGCGCGACGTAGTACGTGCGGTCGAAGTAGACGGGCTCGATGACGTCCAGGTCGACGAAGTCGCTGATGTCGATGGTCTGGGAGCGGCCCGGCGCAATCTCGTCCAGCTCGTCGGGCTCGACGACGACGTACTCGCCCTCGCCCAGCTCGAAGCCCTTGACGATGTCATCGGCTGCAACCTCGTCGCCGGTGCGTTCGTTGACGCGCCGGTTGCGGATGCGGTCCGAGGTGCCGCGCTGCAGCTGATGGAAGTGGACCGTGTGGTCCTCCGTGGCCGTGAACAGGCCGACCGGCACCGTGACCAGCCCGAACGTGATCACACCTGTCCAGATCGCGCGTGCCATGACCGCCCACTCCGTCCCGTCTGCCCAGCGGGCGCACCCAGTGAAGGCGCGTGTGAACTCCACGCTGACACTGCTCGTCTCCCTGCGCGCCAGGTACGGCAGGCGGACCACACCGCCAGTCGCACGGGCTGCCCGGCGCCGCCGCGCGGTAAGACCATCGTGCCGATCGTCCGGGGCCGCCCTACCTTGGGGAACGCTGGGCAACGCAGCTGCCCTGGCACAGAGGCCGTAGCGGACCTGCAGGTCCACATCCTTCACCCTTCGGCCAGCCGGACATTCATCAGCTCTCTTCCCCGAACGGGGGGATCTCGGACGGCGCGAGATCGGTGCGCACGCGCATGAGCCGGACCGGCTGCCTCCACCGCCCCGACGCATCCAAGGACACGTCGAAGGCGCCTTCCGCGACGATGATCGCTTCCACCAGCTGGACGTGGAGCTCCTGCCGTGCGCCCCACCCGACCGAGAAGGTCCACCCGGTCCACGGGTGACCGGGACGGCCGGGCTGGAGCTCGCGGGCGAGGCTCTGGCGGGCGGCCGCGTTCAGCACGGCGGTACGGCCGACGTACTGAAGCTGGCCGGCTGCGTTGAAGCGTCCGAGGAGGGCCGTGGTCGGGGTGGCCAGCGTGCCCGTGACCGCGCCGATCACGGCCTCCGTGCTGTGCCGGGACCGGTACTTCCTCCACCCTCTCCATCCGGGCACGTAATTTTGATCAAGGAGTTTGAACACGAGGCCTTCCATGCCCACCGACGACCACTGAAGCCATTCGGCGGCTTGCTGCGGATCGGTGGTGGCCGGGCACAGCGTCCATGGGGGTGGAAGCTGCTGGCCGGTGAACAGCTCTTCCAGTGCCTTGCGGCGCTCTCGGTAGGGCTGCCCAGTCCGATCGGCGCCCAGGCGCAGCAGGTCGAAGGCGACGAAGTGGGCCGGCCATTGCGCGGCCGCCTGGGCGGCTGCTCCTGCTCTGCGGTGCCGGCGCTGTTGTAGCCGTTCGAAGGCGAGCTGGTCGTTCTCCCACACCACCAGCTCCCCATCGAGCGCGGTGTCGTCTGGCAAGTCGGCGGCGGCGGCAACAATCTCGGGAAATGCCCCGGTCAAGTCGCCTCCGGCGCGGGAGCGGATGGTTCGGTGGCAGGGTGTGCTGGTCGGTGACGCGTAGGTCGTCGTCGAGGTAGGCGACGTCGATGGTAAAGCGCATGCCGAGGGTGTGCACGCTGCGGGTGGCGGTGAGCAGCAGCGCGCCGTCGATGCCGTCGCGGCCGAGGAGGCCACGGGTACGGGCGGCGCGTGCGGCGGCGATCTCCAGCGGGACCGTTGTGCTGGGCGTCCGTACGTGGCCGCGGCCGGCGCGGAGTTGCTCCTCGGGTATCGGCACAGTTCCTCGGTTCAGCGGGCTTGGATGGGCCGGGGCAGGAGGTTGCGCAGGAGTTCGGCGGTGTCGGCTTCCATTTCGACCCCGCCGCCGATCGAATCGTTGATCTGGCGCAGACGTGCGGCGGCTTCGCGGAGCGCATCGATGTCACCCACCGCATGGTGCGCGAGGAACAGCGCGCGGTAGAGGGTCTCGCTGTCCTCGACGGCGAGCAGGCCCTGCTGTGCGGCCCACAGAGCTCCGCGGGGGTCGCGGGCTTCGCGCCGGCGGGTGGACAGTTCGCTGGCAACGTCCGTGATCGCGGAGACCATCTCTTGGATGATGGGCTCGGCCCAGGCGTAGCGCTGGGGGTCCATGCCGGCGAAGGGGCGGCCGCGGACCAACGCCAGGGCGCGTCGCAGGGCCAGGTCGCCGTCTTCGCTGTGGTCGTTGAGGCCTTGGCGGGCGTGGTTTTGGAAGGTGAGCCAGTCGCAGGTGACGTGCGGGCCGAGGCGGTAGCGCTTGTCTGGGGTGTTCTGAACGCGGGGCAGGTGCTGGTTGCCGTCGGCGTCCGTACCGAGCCAGGAGCGGGCGCGGCTGATGACGGCGTTGCGCATCTCCTTGTTGACGCGGGATGTGGGCCACAGGGCGGAGTCGACGGCGTGGTGGTCGCTTCCGGGATGCAGAGCGAGGAAGGCCAGGAGTTCGGTGGCGACGCTCTTGCGGTTGGAGTCGACGCGTCCCATGGCGCCGTCGATGGCCAGCGGCCCCAGCAGAAGGATGGATGGGCCGTTCGGGGTGGGCTCGTCGTCCGTGAGCGACTTCCCGGTCGGTGGGTTGTCCGGGCCGGAGGCCCGCCGCCGCGGGATGCTCCGTGCGGTGAGGGCTGGCGCGGGGGCGTCGTCGTCCTCTGCGTCGCTTGTGAGGACGTCGGCGAGGGACTCCCCGGGCGCCTCATCGGCCGCGTGGTCGTCGGCTTCCGGCTCGGCAGGAGCGGGGATGGATGCGTGGACGGCGGACGTGGGAATGGCGCAGGGCGTGGCCAGTGCGAGGGACACATCGGCCGGGCTGGCGGCGGGGGCTTCGGCCGCGTCGCCTGTGTCCTCCTCCTCGCCGGCCAGGACGTCGGCGAGGGACTCCCCAGTGTTCTCCGGTTCCTTGGTCAGGGTGATGGCCGGGGTGACCGGCACGGGGAACTTCTGCTCCGGGGCGGAGGCCTCGTCGTTGAGGGCCTCTTCCTCAAGGGCGGCGTACTCGTCGGGCAGGCCGTCGAGGCCCTGGTCATCGTCCTCGAGCAGGTCGGCGTTGACGGGGGCTGCGGGTACGTCGGTGTCCGTGTCGGCGGTGGTGAGCAGTTCCATGGCGTCGTGGAATCGGTCGTCGTCGAGGCTCTGCAGGCGGACCAACAGGCCGGAGTTCGGCAGTGCGACCAGCGCGGTGGGGTCCTGGCAGTTCAGCGTCCAGGTCTCGTCCGGCAGGTCGGCGGCGGTGCTGGCGGTGATGACGGCGCTGGCGGTGCGCGGCTGCTCGGTGAGCGTCGACAAGAGGCGCTCTGTGGTGGGCCCGTCGGGCAGCTGTTCGGCGAGGACGATGTGCGGGGTCCAGTCGCCGGCGTCGTCGCTGAGCCGGGCGGCGCGCGGCGAGTCGGCGCCCAGGGCGATCAGGGCGCTGCGCTGGTCGCCGGTGTGAGCAGTGAGTTCGGCGGTGGCGGCGTCGATGTCCGCGGAGCGGGCCACGCGCTCGGGAACGGCCGTCTCCAGGCCGGGAACGGTCTGGCCGAGGGCGGTGACTTCGAGGTGTCCGGCTACGGGCGTGTTGGCTAGCTCGACCGCGATGGCCTGCAGGACGTGCCGGGCGGAGTCGGCGTCGCCGTCCAGGTGGAGGAGACCGATGTGCTCCAGGTCGACCAGGACGTAGCGGCCCTGGGCGTCCCAGCCGATCGAGACGAGGGCGGGGTAGGGAGCGCCGACGCCGTCCAGGGCGTCGGTGTCGGCCAGGTCGGGGTGGTTGGCCGAGCAGGTCCACAAGTCCTGTCGGTCACCGGGCGCGGTGAAGGGTGCGCAGGGCGGGGCAGCTTGGGCGAGGTGGAGTTCGAGGCGGCTTTCGTGCAGGACCACCCCATTCAGGGCGGGCAGGTCGCGCCCGGCTGCTTGGAGGTTGAGGGCGAGGCTGCGCAGGGCGACGTTGAGCAGGTCGAAACCGGTGGGAGCCTGCACGCTGCGCAGGCCCTGCTCGGTGGCGGCGGCGCGGCCGTTGGGCATGGCGATGCGTCGTCCGGGCCGACGGCGGTGCTGCTGCCGGCGGCGCCGTACGGCGAGGGTGCCGACCAGAGCCGCGGCGACAACGCCGGTTGCGGTCCATGCCATGACGGCGCTGACCGGGCTGGCGCTGTCCTCTGCGGGTTGGGCGGCCGGAGCGGGGGTCTTGGCCGGGGAGGAGCTGTCGGAAGGGGCAGGGGTGCTCGGGGCGGCGGAGGACGGCTCGGGAGTGGGGGTGGCCGAGGGTGCGGGCGTGGAGGCCGGCGGGGCCTGCTGCTCCTGGTCGCGCCCGGTGTCCTGGTCGTCGGCGCTGGGTGCCGTGCTGTCCGGTTCGTGGTCGGCCGGCTTGTCCTGGGGCGGGGTGGCGGGGGTGTCTTGGCCGGTGTCGGGCTCGGTCGGTGCCTCGGCGTGCTCGCTGGTGTCCGGCAGATTGAGCCGCTGGCCGGGGATGATCAGGTCTGGGTCGTGGAAGTGGCAGCCGCCAGGCTGAGCTTCACCCTCGTTGGCTTTGTAGATGTCCCGCCAGGCAGTGGGGTCGCCGTACTCGTCGCCTGCAATCGACCAGAGGTTGTCGCCGGGGGCGACGGTGACCTCGTCGTGCTTGGGTGCGTGCCGGGCGCTGGAGGTGCTGGCGTCGGAGGCCTTGTCGCCGTCGTCGTCGGCGGCGCCCGGAGTGTGGTGCGGAGCCGGGCTCTTGGCGGCGGTGCTGTCGGGCGCAGGGGTGGCCGTAGCAGCGGTCGCAGCAGCGGCCGGCGCCGAAGGGCGGGCGTCGAGGGGCAGCTTGATGACCGCGTTGGCGGGCAGGTACTGGTCGCCGGAGGCCAGCTCGGGGATGTCCGGGTTGAGGGCGGCGATGTCGCGCCACCGCTGCCCGTTGCCGAGGTACTCCTCTGCCAGGTCCCATGGGGTTTCGGTGGCGGATTTGACCGTGTGGGTGGGGAAGTCGGTGCTGGGCGTCGCCGAGCTGGTCGGCGTTGCGCTGGCGGTCGCAGTGGGGCCGCCCACGGTCTGGGTGACTGCGACGGCCGGCGTGGTGGTCGCGGCCGAGGCGGCGGTCGGGGCCAGCAGGACGATGCCGCCGACCAGGAAGCTGGCCAGGGACTGCATGCTGCCCAGGCCGCGGATGCGGGGTGCGGAGCGGCGGCGGGCGACGGCAATGATTTCGACAACGACGCTGAACGCGAACGCGGCCCAGGCGGCCCAGCCGATGCAGGTGAGCGCGACCAGCCACAGGGTGCCGTCGTCCTGCTCGAGCAGCAGGCTGAGCCCGCCGGACAGTTCGGTGGGCTGGTGGCCGAAGGTGAGCAGCGCCAGGGGGACACCACCGACCAGGGCGAGCAGGAGAACGAGGCCGGTGAGGGCACGCAGCAGCGCGCCGACGGCGCGCAGCGGCTTGGGGGTGCGGTGGGCCATGTCGGCTCAGCCTCCAGCGGCTTGGGTCTGCAGGTGGGCGGTCGCGGTTCCGTCTACGTGGATCGTGCCCACACCGAGCAGGGATGCAAAGTGCGTGGCGTAGCTGTCGCGGACGGTGACCGTCAGGGTCTGCCCACCGTCGGTGATCTGCACGTCTCCTTCGACGTTCGCGGCGGCGAGGTAATCCAGGGCGGCCGCGCGCGCTGCGTCCGGGTCGATGGTGATGGCGGTGCCTTCGATCGCCTGGGCAGGGTCCAGCTGCTGACCGGCGGTGCGCGCGGCTTCCTGCGCGAGAGAGGTGGCCCGGTTTGAGGCGTTGAGGGCGCCGCCGCCATCGACGAGCAGTCCCATGACCATGAGGATGGCGAGCGCGGACATCGCCATGAACAGCGACATGGAGCCGCGGTCCCCGCGGGCGACAGCTTCAGTACGGGCTCGGGCGATCAGGCCTCGTACGGCGTGGATCACTGCCGCCCCCGGTAGGTGTCGATCGGACTGGTGAAACTCGCCGTGAGGGTCTTGGCGCCAGGCAAGCCAGGCAAGCCGATGTCCGACAGACGCGCGGTGCAGGAGATCGTGGCGGTCACGGTGGCGGCCTGGCCGACGTCGAGGGAGTAGCCGGATGTGTCGACGGCGACTTCGGTGGACTGGCAGGTTACGCCGTCGCCGCTGAGGCTGTCCTCGGCGGCCGCGCGGGCCTGGGACTGGGCGCTGTCGGCGTCCCGCTCGAGGGAGGCGGCGCGGGCCGCGGCATGCGCGGCCGCGTCGACGGCTCCGTCGGCGTCGACGACGCGACCGAAGGCGATCATCAGGCCGAGCAGGGCGATGATTGCCGGGGCGATCACCGCGACTTCCACCGAGGCGCTCCCCCGGTCCCGGCCGGCTCGGCGCTGACGCGCGGTTTGATGGAGGCGGATCATGGGTTGGTCCAGCGTTCGATGGGGCCGTGGGCGTCCTGGGTCACCGTCAGCTCGAGTCCGGGGACGAGGGTGGCCACATGCCCGGTGACCGTGATGTGGATCTCCTGGGCTGTGCTGCCGGCGGAGGAGACAGACGCGCCGCGCACGCTGCCGCCGAACTTGGCAAGGAACTCCTGAGCCTGGGCGACGCCATCGCTAGGGCTGGAGCCGAACTGCCGCCCCGTGTCCACGCCTTGCCGTGCCGCGGACTGTGCGACCTTGCGGGCATGGTAGAAGAGGCCGACCTGGATGATCGTGAAGACGAGCATCAGCACCACGACGGCCAGGACTGCAACCTCGACGCTGCCGGCGCCGCGGTCGGGGCGCAGCCGGGCGGCGAGGGTCCGCCAGCGGCCACTGCCTTGCGCCTTCACCTACTGCCCTCCCCTGATCGTGAGTGCGGCCCTCACCCACCGTTGATGATGCCGATCTTCTCCGCGACCTTCGTTTTGATCGCGGCGACCACGAGTCCGGCGACCACGATCAGGACGGCGGCCATGACGGCGAGTTCGGTGGTGGACTGGCCGGCGTCGCCAGCGTTCTTCAGCTGCTCCCAGCGGGCCCGCAGCAGGGTCGTGAGGTAAGTCAGGTCCATCGGTTAGTCCTTTGTTTCAGCTGCCGAGAATGGTGATCGTCAGGGGGATCATCACGAAGGTGATCATGAGGATGACCCCGAAAGTTACCGGGAGGATCATGGCGGCGGATGCCTCGTTGGCCCTGGCCTTCTGGTCGGACAGAAGCGCGATCCGCAGCTGCCGTGCCTGGGCCTGCAGGGTTGTGTAGACGGCGGCGCCGTCCCCGGCTAGGGCGAGGGTGTCGGCGGGCCGGGTCAGTTCGGGGATGTCGAGCTCTTCACCGAGCTGCTTCAGGGCGTCCCACGGTGTGACGCCGGCCAGGTCGGCCTGGTGGAAGACCTGCCGCATCCGCTCAAAGATGAAGTTCTCGCCGACGCGGGCGGTGTCTGTGAGGGCCTGGGCGGCACCGGAGTTGGCGACCCGGGCGAGGGCGACGCGCTCGAGGTAGGAGGCTGCGGCGTGCCGGACGATCAGGCGAGCCTCGGCGGCCTGCTTGGCCACTTCGCGGCCGGGCCACAGCCAGAACAATGCCGCCAACCCGAGGGACAGGCCGGCGGGTACGACGAAGGGAAACGGTGCGCCGCCCATGGCCAGCACCGCCTGCAGCAGCAGGGGAATGACCAGGCCGTAGAGCGCGAACAGGACCCGCTTGCCCAAATGTTCGGCCGGGCTGATGCGCAGCAGGTTCAGGTCGCGCAGCGGCAGGGCGATCCGATCGCCGAGGTCGGCGAGGAGTCTGTTGCCGACCCTTTCGGGAAGCGAGCCGGTGGGGGCGAGCGCGTCGGTCGGCAGGAAGGTGGGGACTTTGCTCGCGTCCAGCCGGTCCAGGGCGCTGGTCAGATCGTGTTTGGCGGGCCAAGCGGCGCGCACGCCCAGGCCGACCAGGATGCCAGCAGCGGCCGCGGGCGCGATGACGTTCAGGGGGATCATCGTGCGTCCTCCGTCCGGGCAGGTGCATCGGCCGCCGAGACCCAGGCCTGCGGGGCGCCGTCGCCGGCGCCGAGGGCGTAGCCGAGGACGATCTCCCGTGTGCGGTGTTTGCCGGCCTCGATCAGGCGCGGGTCGGGGGCGGTACGGGCGATGCGGCGCAGCATCATCAGAGTCCAAGCGAAGCCGCCGCCGAGGAGGGCAAGCACGATCTGACCGGCGGGAGTCTGGTACCAGCCCGACCAAGCCTCGTTGAGCATGCAGCCGAGCACGACGATGAGGACGACGATGGACACCATGCGGGCGCTTTTGCGGACCTTGGCCCGGTCGGCCTCGACGTCGCGGGCGTCGGCGGCCTGCTGATGGATGGTGACGGCCATGGCCTCGAGCGCGTCGGCGAGGCCTGGCCCCTTGTAGACGGCGTGCGACTGGAAGAGCAGCACCACGTGGTCGAAGACTCCGTCGTCCATCTCGTCGGCGAACAGGTCGAAGGCGTCGTGGGCTTCCATGCCGGAGCGCAGCCGCTCGGACAAGGCGCGCACGTGCGCCGCGATCGGCGCGGGAGCGTTCTTCGCGGAGGAGCGGATCGTGGCCGGCAGGCCGATACCCGCGGTGTGCACGCCAGCGAGATGGTTAAGCCACTGCGCGAGGGCCTCGAGGCGTTCGATGCGCGCCTGCCCGGACGTGCCGGGGTTGAGCACGAATGGCAGACCGATGACAGCGGCGCCGGCGAGAAGTCCGTGGATGGGCCAGCCCGTGTACGCCCACACGCCGAGCGTGACGAGGGTCGCGGTGGCGACCAGGTAGCGCCAGCGGGCCTGCCACTTCTCCGGCAGCTCGGCCCGGGCGCGTTGGACGCGCACGGCGAACTGGCGCTGCGGTTTGAGCGGGTCGGGCACCCGTCCGCGGATCTCACGCACCCCCACGATGAGGGCGACGACGGCAAGAACGGTGAATAGGGCCGCGATGAGGGCGAGTTCGGAGATGGTCACCGTGCCTCCCCGGAGTGCGGCCAAGGCGTGAGGACGGGTGGCCTCATGAGGAGGGGCCCTTTCGCTGCAGGGGCCCGCCCCATGCGCCCAGCGGATTGTCGGTGAGCCAGGCGCGGTGGAACGAGGGGGCGCCCTCGAGGTCAGAGAACCTCGACTTGTTCTCCAGCTCGCCGATGAAGGAGGGCATGTTCTTGAACACCGCTCGCGGCTCCCGCGGGCCAGCAGGGCCGAAGACCTCGGTGGTGGTGGGGCGGCCGCCTTCACCGACGACGTCGTGGACTTCGTAGACGTGGCTGACGTAGCGGTGCTTGCGGCCGCCGTACTTCACGTCGTCCCAGTCGTAGGCGATGTAGACGACGACGTCGACGGAGGCGGCGATCAGGTGGTGGGCCGCCTCGGTGGCCATCCCGGCCTCCGTGCACAGCTGCACCAGGCGGCTGATGATGGCGTGCGGGCGGCGCACGTGCATAGTGCACATCGACCCAGAGCCGCCGGCAGACATGGCCTGCAGCATCGGCACAATCTCGGTAGAGCGGACCTCGCCGACGACAACCCGGGTGGCGTTGTAGCGCAGGGCGGTCGCGAACATGTCGGAGATGGTGACCTCGCCGGCCTTCTTGTCGCCGAGGATCTCACCGTTGCTCTGCCGAGCTTCGAACGCGTAGGTGACGGGCCCCGGTTTACCGGAGGCGGCCGGCTCGTCCAGGTACAGCTCGCGGTCGGACTCCAGGGTGACGAGACGTTCATCCGCGGGGATTTCTCGGCCGAGCGCGCGCAGCAGGGACGTCTTGCCGGCGCCCATGTCGCCGACCACGAGGATGTTCATTCGGGCTTGCACGCAGGCCCGCAGGAAGTACTGCAGGATCGGGTTGAGGGTGCCCCATTGGCGCAGCTCGTCCAGCCCGGTGTCGCGAAGCCGGTGCTTTCTGATGACGACCGACGGGCGGCTGGTGAGCATGGAGGCGGTCACGCGGGAGCCGTCGGGCATGCGGAAGCCGACCATGGGGGTGGACTGGGTCAGGCCGCGTTCGCCGTGTCCGGACAGGCGGGCCATCCGGTTGACCCAGGCGATGAGTTCCTCATGGGAGTCAGCGACTCGGTCGATGGTGCGGCGCGGCCGGTCGAGGTACTCAACGTGGGCCCGCAGGCCGTCGACCATGACGTCCTCGACGCCGTCCTCGTCGAGCAAGGACTGCAATCGGCCGCCGCGGTACATGGAGTTGAACACCGCGGTCGCGATGGCCTGCTCCTGGGCCTCGGTGAGCGGCACATGCGTCTGGGCGTACTTGGCGGCCCAGTCCGCGACGGCGGTGGTGACGAGGGAGCGGGCGAGCGCCCGCCGGTCAGCTTCCTCCATCAACCGCTGCGGGTCGCGGGCGGTGAGCTGCTTGGACACGTCCGCTTGCAGCGTCTCGATGACCTCCCAGCCCACCGGCAGCTCGCCGGGCAGGTCGGCCAGGCGGGGCACCGCGGCGGGGTCGGTCCGGGCTGACGGGACGGCGGCCGACGGGACCGGCGGCACGGCGGGAGCGGGCCGCTCAGGCGCGCGGCGCTGGGTGAGGTGTCCGGCGAGGAGCCCGGCGATGTCGTCGCGGCCCAGGGCCGGCTGGTGGCCGTTGACGCCGGGCCGCTGGTGGGTGTCAGCCATGCTTCACTCCCCCTTCGCTCTGTCGCTGGTTCAGCCGCTGGAGGATCCCGGCCAGCTGGGGCGTGGCAGGTGTAGGTGCGTACTGCTGCTGGAGCTGGCGGCGGTTGGCGGCGGCCTCGATCTGCTCGGAGGCAGTGCGGGCGTGCCGCAGCAGCGGGCTGCGGCCGTAGCCGCGGGGTGGGCGGCCCCCGGCGGTGAGGTAGTGGGCGACGTCTCGGTCGTACGGGAGGGCGGCGATCACCGGTGCGCCGAGGGCTTCTCCGACCTGGTGGGAGCGGAAGTCGCCTTCTTCGATCAGTAGTAGTCCGAGCGCGTCGGCGCCGGAGCCCTGTTCGTGCAGGGCGGTGCGCAGCGAGGGGATGACGTGCCGGGCCAGGGCGAGGGACTGCTCGGTGCCCCGTACGACGAGCAGGACCATGTCGGCCCGGTACAGCAGCGGCGCCGGGGTGAGGGTCGGGTGGAGGTGGCCGGCTTCCAGGGCGAGTCGGCCGCCGTCGATGTAGACGTCGTGCCCAGCCTGCTGGGCCATCACGTGCAGGACGTCGGCGAGCGCGGGCCAGGTGCGGGTCAGCGCGGCGGCCTGGGCCGGGTCGGTCAGGCCGGGCAGCAGTTTGCGGTGCCCGGCCTGGTCAAGGTGGCATAGGTGGGCGGCGAAGGCGTTGGCGAGGGCCTCGGGGCCGGTGCGTTCGGCGCGGGCCAGGTGGTAGAGGCCGAAGCCGGCGTTGACTTGGCCGCCGAGCAGGCCGGCGCGGATGGTGCCGCCGGCCGGGTCGCACTCGGCGAGCAGTGAAGAGCGCTTGGAGGCCAGGGTGAGGGCGAGCGCTGCGGCAGTGACGCCGCAAGACTTCGCGGAGATAAGAGCGGTGACAGGCATGGGCTAGTTGCTCCGCGGCTCCCGGACGAGGGCGATGCGGCCCTGGGAGGCGCGGCTGGCCAATGCCGGGCCGTCGCTTGTACTGACGGCGAGGTTGACGACGACCGCCCCGGAGGCGTCCGGGCGGGATACCGACACGACGACTGCCTCGATCGACGAGTCGGTGGTGTCGTCGTTCGACGTCGTCGTGCTGTTCTGGGTGGGGGTAGTGACGGCGAGGACCTTATCGCCTGGCGCCAGGGTGCCAGAGGGGGCCTGGCCGCGCTTGACGAGGACGCCGACCTGCTGTTTGTCATCCCCGAGGCCGGTTCCGGCGGCCAGTTGCGAGGCGAGTAGCAGCCCGCCCTTGCGTAGGTCGACAGCCGTGCGCTTGCCCATCACCGACGCCTTGTCCGCGCCAGGCAGCGGCGAGAGTGCCGCGTCGGTGGATACCTCGGCGACCGTGACGTCCGCTGCTGTCAGGGCCTGGCCGGCCGGGACATCGCGGGCGACGGCCAGCACCTTCGTCCGGTCGCTGGCGGAGTTCACGGCCCAGGCCGCGGCCAGGCCGCACACCACGGCGAGCACGATGCACAGGGCGGCCACCGACCATCGGCGTTCCCGTTTGACGGGCGCCGTTGTGGTGATCGGCAGCTCGGAGTGGTCCAAGCCGGTCGGGCGTGGTACCGGCGGCGCAGCGGAATCCATGACGGTCAGGGGCCTTTCGAGTGGTGTCTCACGTGCGGTGGCGCTGTCAGTTGAGAACCTGCACTTCACGTACGCCGACCGCGAAGGGGGTCTGGCGTACCTCGTTGAACTGTCCGTTTTCGGCCGGACCTGCAGTCACTTGCCAGTTAATGGTCCAGGTGGCAGTCGCGGTGCCGTGGAACTTGCCGCCCTTGGCTTCGGTAGAGGCTTCCTCGTAGATGTGGCCGCAGTCCGGGGACGGCGCCTTGCCCATCGAGGACTCGTACTTGGTGCCCGGCCCGTTGCACACGACCGGATCGGTGCCGTCGCCCATATCCCAGTTGATCGACGACACCTTCGCGGTGGCGGTGACCGTCACCCCGGCCAGAGAGGCGGATGCCGTGTTCGGCCCATAGGTAGTGGCGGTCTGGTGAACCCACATCCACATGGGCATGCCGACCACGTACCGGCCCGCGGCGCGCGGGCTGGCGATGTCCGGACCGGTCAACAGCATCTTGTCGACGGCCTCCCGCGCTAGTTGCTCCGGATCGACGTTGATCGCGGGTGTTCCCGCCGCCCAGAACACCTGCGGGACCACCTGCGCCCCGGCGGCCGCACCGAGGGTGTCGCTGAGACACACCCGGACGTAGATCGCTCCGATGCCCGGCTTGTGCCCGTCCCAGACTGGGTTGCTTGCGGGGGGCTGCGGTTCGAGCCTCTCCACCGTGCACGTCTGCGGCGTCGGCTTGCTGTGCTTCTTGCCCGTGGCGTCGCCGGAGGACCTGCCGCCCTGTTGCTGAGATCCGCCCGCCGTGCCCGGATCCTGCCGGCAGACCGTGACCCACTTGCTCGTGCCCTGGCAGTCACCGCCGATGACGGGGTCATCGGCGGCAGACACGGGGCCGGCGGCTGTGCTGAGCGCGGCGATCGACATCAGCACAGCGAGCGGAAGTCGTCTCAGCATGTGCGGTCCCCCTCCGGAGTCAGCTTAGTAATCATCCACTGCTTCCCCCACTTCTCTGCCTTCCCGGTGGTGATGTACCGCAAGGGCTGATTCGAGGGGAACGGTTGCACCTCGCCCGACTTCTTCTTGACGGTCTTCCAGTTCGAAATGTCCAGGCAGTCCTCCACGGTGGCGGTGGGAGTGCTGCCGGACAGCGTGATCGCGGCGACCTCCGTCCGGTGCTTGGGAGTACCTGTGGTCGCGGTGCCGGCCTTCTTCATGACCAGCACGTCGCCCATCACGCCGCCGAGCGCCTCTTTCGTGGCGTACTTCTTCAGGTCAGTGCCCTTGATGTCGCCCTGCGCGTAGGCCTTGACCTGCTCGGTCCAGAAGGCGTCGTAGGCGCTCAGAACGGCCTTCTTCTCCGCTGCCTGTGGGTCTGCCGAAGCGGTCGACGATGGCTTCGACGACGTAGGGGCCGAGGTGTGCGCGGAGCCCTTGCTGTCGCCGTCGGAGGAGCTGCACGCGGCCAGGGTGAGCGCAGCGCACAGGGCGAGAGATACAGCACCGAAATTCCGGAAGCGAACAGCGGAACATGGAATGCGATGTGCGCGGCGGTTCACTTTGCCTCCCCGTGCAGCGTGCCTGATGCGGACTGCCGGCGTGTGGTGTCCGCCCTCGGCTCGCTGGATGAAACCTGGTCGAGCTGCGCCAATGCGCTTTCTGTAGTCGCCAGGTTACGCATATACCAGCCAACATCCCAATACCTAAAGGAAGATACTGAACGCATCTCGGTACGTATCCGGCCACACCACTACCTTGAAGTCGACAAGTTGCTCTATGCACACGCGACTTGGCGGAAGTGGCGGATAGTGGGCCGCCACCACGATCATCCGTGTTTACAGCTCGATGGGCCCTGTCATCTCGTTGGGGAGTCCGTATCCGCTGAGCACAATCGTGTCGTGCCGGCGGCTGAGTCGGTGGATCTGCCGGAGGGCCCGGCCAGCGCTGATGACGCTGAGCTCGTTTTGTGATCGCGGCGGGCACCATGGCTAGTGCGGCTCCGGGGGCGCCGGCGGCAGGTACTCCCACGTACTGCGACGGTTCTCCGCTTCGATCCGGTACTCCGCGGCCTCTTCGGCCTGAGCCCACAGGGTTTCGCCGGCGACGACTGGGGGCGAGTTCTCCAGCAAGGCGTCGATCTCCTCCCTAGTCAGCCGTACGTTCTTCGGGTGCGCACCCGGAACGTTGCACTCGGGTGCGGTCGGTGTGCTGCGCGGCTCTGTGTGACGGGCCAGGACCCGGCGGATCTCCTCGAAGGCGGCGGCCGCGCGGGCGGCCGCGGGCCGGAAGGTACGGGCCTTCCGGGCCTGCATCACGGCGTACCGGGGGCCGTGTGGGGTGGCACCGTCGTCCCAGGTCGACGTCTCGGGCTGCCGGTACGGCGCGACCAGGCCGTCAGGTAGGAACAGCGCGCAGGTGTTGACCCGCCGGCGGATCTCCGATGCCACGTACGAAGCGGCATGCCGCGGCCGCAGCGGCACCGTCCAACGCGCCAGCTCCCGGGCGATCTCCTCCCAGGTCCATCCCGCCTCGAAGAACGGCCGCAGACCATAGGCCAGTTGACGCACGCACGACCCCTGGGTCCACCACGTGTGAAGCTGAACCCACCGGGCCTCCTGCATCGCAGCCGCTGCCCTCGCCGCCGACCAGCCGGTCGCGCCCTTCGCACGATGGTTGGGGGACTTCTCCCGACAGGCGCGCTCGCGCGTCCTGTCTTTAATCCCCCTATCTACAGCACCGGAAGTACGTGGCTGAGGTACCACCACAGAAGGGGTGCACTGCCCCGAGTTATCCACAGGCTCCGTCTGCTGAAGCCCGTGCCGTTCCCGCTGCTTTTTCACAGCCTCCGCGACCGCCAGCTCGCGGCCGGCATCGGTGACACCGACCTGCCGGGCCGTGTACCCCTCCCCCTCGATCCGGCGGCCCATGGCCTCGTCCCACACCCGCGGCGCGACCGCCGCGAACAGGGTGGCCGTACCGCGATAGCCGTGCTCGCTCGTCCAGGCGGAGCCGTACCGGGTGCGCAGCACATTCCTCTTCGACCCGTGCTCCACATAGGCGATGAGACCGAGTTCCCGCAGGTAGCGGGCGTGATTGAAGACCGCGCGCCGCTTCAGGCCGAGCTCGCGGGCCGTCGCCTCCGCGCTGAACGCGAAGTGTCCCTCGCTGCTGCGCGCCATCCGCTCGGCGAATACCTCGGCGAGCCTCAGCGTCGTACGGCCGGCTTTCGGGTGGAACCCGGAACCGACCATGAACCGGGCGGCAGCGAGGAAATCTGCGCCGCGGCGCAGACGCCGTGACGCGGTCGTACTGATCTCCTGCGCGTCGCTGTCACAGACGAGATCGAATGTGTGACGGGACGTGTCCGCGACCAGTGCGGTCTTGGACACATCCGGGCATGCCGCCGGGTTGATATGGCGGCACGCCGAAACGTGCTGCATTATGTCTCCTGTCTTCGGAGCTCCGGCGCCGAAGCGCACGAAGCCCCGGTGACGGTGCTTCGAGGTTCTGGGAGAACCGAAAATCTGTCCGACCTGGGGAGGTCGGGCACTTCGCCTGACCAGGGATTAGGCCCCCTGGAGATGGCGGTGGCAGTTCGGCCGAACGGCCCGGCGGCAACCGGGCCTCGTGGCCAGGGACGGCAGCGGTGGACCTGGGGAAGGCGCCGCTGGGATCCGCCCCTTCGATGGGTTACGTCATCCAGCCCCCCTCAACGGGGACCGCGGCAGAGCCGCATGCCGGACGGCATGCGGAAATCCGCCAGGGGGCCGGAGCTGACACGGCCTCCACCTGGCGGCGCTTGTTGTGTCCCGAGGGACAGTTCCGGGTACGCTGCATTGCAGCGAGACCTCGTTTCCCAAGACCTCGGTCCCGCGATGTGCGAGACGCATTTTCGAAGAAGCTTCCTCGCACCGACTCGGCCCCCGTGGCGCGAACCAGGTTGTGGCGACCTGGTGCCATGCGGGGCCTTCGTCGTGTCCGAGGTGCCGTTCCAGCCTCCGGGTGGGCGCAGAGAACGGCGCGGGTCCACCCTAGTGCCATCGCTGCGCCAATCGGCACACGATTCACGTGCCTATCCCCCGTGTCGTCGCTCGCCTGTTCTTGACGTGTCGTCGTGTCGCTGGTCTGAATCCAACGATCGTGCCGTACGGCCGGTGACGTGCGCTCAGGACGCAACGCGGTGCTCCCGTGCCACGGGAAAATCGGCCGCATGCGGTGCCGGAACGACCGTCGGGCGGGACGTCCACGGCCCCAGCAGAAGGTCCTCTATCGTTCCGCGGCCGCCGGTCTGGTTCTGCCATCCCTCCAGTACGTGCTGCACGATGGAGCGCGCGACCAGCTGGTACTCGGCCGGGCAACGTTCGTACTGGGCGAGGCCGGCGAGGTTCTTGGTGTGGCAGTAGGTGGCCATCATCTCGGCGATCAGCAGCGAGAACAGCTTCGGCAGCGGCCTCATGTCGGCGCAGGCTCCCGTCGGGACGCAGTCCGGTGCAGGGATCGGGGCCGGAGCGGCAGGGCGGGGAGTGCGGCGAAAGCGGAAGAGTCGCATCGAAGGCTCCTTCGTGGCGGGGTGGTCAGGTCTGCGGGGCGGTGTACGCAGCGGTGATCTGGTCGAGGAGGCTCTGCGCTCGAGCGGTGTGCTGCGCCACCCACAGGCGCAGTTGGGCCTCGGTGACGGTGGCGCCGGTGGGCAGCAGGAACCGTGCCGGCGTCCGGCCGAGCTCGAGCGCCTTCTCCAGGTGGCCCACGGCGGTGGTCAGTTCGGTGATGAACGACTCCGCACCCGCCTTTGCCGAGGTGCCGCCGCCATCGGCGTACGGAACGAGGGGGACAACGACGGCGGAGGCCACGGCGGGTCCGTGGTGGTGGGCGGTCATGCGGCCGGTGCCTTAACGGTCGGCTGGGGTCGCATCAGGGCGTCGACGGGCTCGGCGTCGCCGAGCACGGGAATGAAGATCTTGCTGAACGGCCCGTGCTCGCGCAGCTGGTCGAGGGTGGTGATGCCGGCGCGCAGGGCGGTGGTGGCGAGGACCGGGTCGGCGGCCGAGAGACTGCGCAGGTCGGCGATCCGGCGCTCGAGCCGCTCAGGGGAGGCTCCGGTGAGGACGAGCAGGATGCGCGGGAAGGCCTGGGAGGGGTAGCGGGAGCGCCAGGCCGGTGCGGTGGCCGTACGGCGTGCGGGACGGGGACCGCGGCCGGCCGGGGGTTGAGGCACGTAGCGCTGGTAGGCGGCGTAGGCGTGGAGCTTCTGGGCGAGACGCGCGATCGTCATCTGCGTCCGGTCGACCTCGACCATGAAGGTGAGCAGAGTGCGCTGCCGGCCGGAGACGTGCACGTAGTTGACGACGGCATCCGGGATCAGGCGCAGGTCCTCGCCGGGGCGTTGTTCGTCGCGGTAGGCGTGAGCGATTTCCGGTGACCAGTCCAGCGGCCCGCACTCGTGGCCGAGGGCGCGGGCGTGCGTGACGAACGCCAGGCCGGTCTCCACGGTGGCGAGGGTGTGCTCCTGCAGGGGGCCGGCGGCCGCCTCCGGGCTCATCCGGTACGGACGCTGGGGCAGCAGCCCGGTCGCTTCGACCGCGGTGGCGCCGGCTTCGGTGAGCCACCACAGCAGATCGGTCTGTCCGTGGGCGCGCCGGCCGACGCGGTCGACCAGGCCCCGCTCGCGCAGCAGGTGCAGCTGGCGGCGGATGTATTCGGCGCGCGTGTGGTGCGGAGTGAGCATCCGGTGCAGCTGCTGGGTGGAGATCAGGCGGTGCTGGTACAGCGCGTTCAGGGCCTGCTGGCCAACATCGTTTGCGCCCATCGGAGTTGGCGTGGGGTAGGGCATAGGGTGCTCGTTTCTAGTCGACGACGCTGGTGGGATCGCTGGCGGAGCCCTGGGCGGGGCGGCGCCGGGTGTGGTGGGCGAGGACGACGTCGTTGAGTTGCTCGAGGGCCTCGAGGATGTCGCCGAGCGGGCGGCGTCGCAGGTTGGTGTCGATCGCCGCATCGAGGTCTTTGACACCAGCGGGGTTGTCGTAGCGGGCGAAGACCTCCTCGACGGGCAGACCGCGCACCCTGAACGGGCTGGTGGGCTCGCCGTCGAGGGTCAGCGACATGATGTAGTGGTACTTCGGCAGCGCGGTGACGGTCTCCGGGGAGACCTGGCCGTTCCACCGCTTGACGATGAAGTCGGCCTCGTCGTGGTCGGCGGCGCAGGTCGCCAGCAGCGACCGGTTCTGCAGCAGCGCCTGACGGGTGATGGCGCTCAGCCGCAGCACCATTTGGGTCATCCCGGTCAGCCGGACTTCGTACTTGCGGAGTTGCTCGCAGATCGCGGCCACGAAGCCCTTGCTCGAGGCGTCCAAGGCGGTGAGCTCGTCGATCCACGCCCAAAATGTGGCCCGCTGCTCGCGTGGGGTGTCCTGCCGGGACAGGCCGGCACGGTGCAGATCGTGGACCAGGAGGCATGCGACCAGGCCGTCGGCCTCCGACCCGGAGGGGCATACGAACACCACCTGGCTGGTGTCCATGGCCTCGCGGACGTCGTAGCCGGAGGTCGGGTTGCCGAAGAACGCCTGCAGCGCCGGCGAAGTGTCGAGCCGGTCGATCGCGTAGGTGACGGTCGGCACGGCCTCGTTGGCGACTCGGGGGAACGTCTTCTCCCAGTAGTCGCGCGCGCTGGTGGGCAGGTGCGGCAGGAGGGCCTCGCGCCACTCCTCGTCGACGAGCCACGTCCGGATCTGGAAGAGCGTGGCCTGCGCCTCGGGGTGGCCCTCGCGTACAGCTTTGAGGTTGAGCAGGGCCAGGGCCTGCGCGGCGCGGGCCAGGATGGTCCGGGCGCGCGGGGCATGGTCGCCCCAGTCCTGGGCGGCGGCGATGCCCTCGGTGACCGCGCGGACAACCTTCTGGACGTCCGAGGTACGGCGGCGCTCCATCGACAGCGGGTTCCAGGAGACGACCAGCTGGTCCTCGTCGGCCTCGGCAAGGTTGATCTCCCACAGGCGGGAGGTGATGTGCGGGTGGGCCAAGTAGGGCTTGGCCCGGGCCCAGGCCTCGCCGTGCGGGTCGAGGAACCACACGCCGTATCCGTTGTGCGCGAGCGCGATGGCCTGCACGAGGGCTTCCTCGGTCTTGCCGTGCCCGGACTTGCCCAACACCAGGGCGAACAGCAGGTCCTGGACCCGGGCGGCTCCGATGCGTTCGCGGCCGTTGGGGTAGGTGACCGCGCCGAGCGGCACCAGGTCGCGCTGTCCGGTGTAGACGGGCAGGTTCGCCGGCGCCGGCGGTACGACACCGCCGGAGCGGACCACGCTGGAGGCGGTGCAGCTGCGCGTGGGCGGCTTGAGGAAGCCGCACAGCTCCGGGACGGTCATCCACTGCCGTCGGCGCGGGCGGAACTCGCCCGTGGTGAAGCGCCGGTCGAAGGAGGAGACGGCGCGCCGCGACCGGGGCCGGCGGGGCTTGAGGTAGTTCTCGCCGGACGTGGCGGCGAACACCGCCAGGAGCTGGTTCATGCGGGCCCGGGCGGCCTGGGGATGCCGCGCCTGGGTGCGCAGCAGCAGCTGCACGGCGAAAACCGGGCCGGCGGAGGGCTCGAACTTACCGATGCCGTCGCGCACATCGGTCATGCGCGGCAGCCGCTCGCCCCGCGATCCGACGGAGGTCTTCCCGCCGCTCCAGGCCGCGCTCAGCGACCCCATGAAGCCCGCCGCGCCGAACGAGCCGGTCAGCCGCTCGCCGTACGCAGACGGTCCGCGGCGCCGGGCGGCCGCCAGCAGCCGGCGACGCCGGCGGGCCAGCTGACGCTCGGGAACGGGCAGCAGATCCAGGACGACGTCGGCACGCTCACCGTCTTCGGTGCGCACGCCGGACAGGGCGGTCGCGAGCTGCTGCAGCGGGTCGGGTTGCAGGCCGAGCGAGGCCAGCGGCCGCTGGTCGGGCAGCGCGAGAGTCAGCTCGGCACGCTCGACGTACGTGGAAGCCGGGCCTTTGCGGGGTGCCGTGGCGCGGGGCTTGGCCAGGTCGACGAGGGTCGTCACGAGCGGCTCCGGCGCGGGGTGGGCAGGTCGAACCGGACCGGCTGGATGTCGCTGCGGGACCCGCCGGCGCGGATCTCGACCTCGGCGAAGCCCGGCATGGTCAGGACGGCCTGCGCGTGGGCGTGGCCCTCGAGGTAGCAGTGCATCCGACCGTTGCGGGCGCTGTAGTGCAGCCGGGCGGCCCGCCCGCGCCGCGGGGTGCTGCTGGCGGCGTAGCTGACGCGGCTCAAGTGCTGGGACCAGCGCCGTACTTCGCCCTCGCCAGGGTCGAAGGTGGATGTCGGTACCGTCTCGACGCGGACGCGTCCGGCCAGGGCGTCGCGTACGAGCAGCGCACGCCGCCAGGAGATCCCGCACGCGGCGATGAACCCAGCGGCGACCACGATGGCCATGTACGGCGCGGCGACGGCGATCCAGTGGGCGATGTCGAGCAGCAGCTTCGCGCCGTCGGGGAGGGAGCCGCCGTTCATGCGGGCGCCTGGACAGCGGAGCAGGGGGTGGCCTTCACGGTGACCTCCGGGTGGTCGTGGAGAACTTCCTTCACCCCGACCAAGTCGGGCCGGCGGGCCCGTTGTGACACCACCCCCGATACTTTGCCGTTGCTTTACTTTCGGTGTGGTCCGCGGCGGCTGTCAGCTGACTGATGCGCTGGACAGAGTGCTCTCCACGAAGGCGCGGACGATACCGGCGGCCTCGGCCACGGTCACCACCTTCGTCCACTTCGACGTCGAGGCGTGGGCATGGCAGTACAGGGTGATGTGGTGCACCCCGTGGGCGTACTCGCCGCGGTAAGCGTGTGGCCGACGCCGGCAACGACCGTGCCGTTCGACGTCTTCCAGATGATCGAGGACGACGTCGAGGTGAAAGCGGCGCGGCAGGGTGCGTGCCTTCCGGCAGCCCCGGCACTCCAGCAGGTGTTGGACACTCCCCTCCCGGCGGAGGAAGGCCACGCCCTTGCCTTCGAAGGTGTTGCAGCTCGAGCAGACCGGGCCCCTGACGAAGCCGTGCTCGTGACAGTGGTCCCAGATGAACGCCCGGCTCTCGCGGCACAGGCAGCACAGATAGTCATCAGCGCGGTGGGTACGGCGCAGCGAGCTGTAGGCGACGCCCTGCAGGTGCCCCTTGTAGGCCTGGAAGGCCTCGCCGGAACAGGCCGGGCACAAGGTGACGTAGCCGCTCGCGGTGGTGGTGCGCCATGCACAGCGACCTCCCTGGCGCTGGCAGCCGGTGCAGATCTGGGCCTGCTCCGCGAGGGTGCGGTCCCGCTCCTGCCAGCGATCCAGCATGTCCGCGTACACGCGAGGGAGCACCCAGTGCGTCCCGGACCAGGTCAGAAGCTCGGGCGAGTGCCGGCAACGGTGCGCTCGCCGTAGAACGAGACGAGGTCTTCGAAGGTGAGCTCGCCTGGAAGGCCGTGGGGGCCGATCTCGTACCGGCTGCTCCAGACGTCGGTGCCGAGGTCGTCGGTGATTTCGGGATCGAAGACGTCGAAGTCGTCGGTGGGGCAGGTGGCGATGGGGGCAGCGGCGCCGATTTCCGCGTCGGCGGGCACGCCGCGCGGCGGCGTAGATCCAGTAGTTCAGGGTTCGGCGCCAGTCGGCCCGACTCCAGTCGTCGAAGGACTCTCGGTCCTCGAAGTAGCGGCGATCGGGAACCCGGGCGTCCACGACGTCGGCGGTGTCGACCGTCATGGCGGCGAGGGCTTGGCCAGCGCGACGGATGTCTCGGTCGTCGTACTTCCAGCGGCCTTTGTCCTTGTATCCACGCACGGCGACGTCGCCGACGAACACATGGCCGTGGACGAGGAACTCGCCTATGCCGGGGATCAGTTCACCGGCATCGAGGGGCAGGCCGCAGTCTGTGGTCAGATCCGCCAGGATGTCCCGGGCCAGCTGTGGGCTGATGAGCATGCCCGGATGATCGCAGCAGGGTCTGACATTGCCGGAATGCCGGTTCCCGGCTCCGGGCGGGAGCCGAGAACCGGCGTGGGGACAGCGTTACGACCTACGCCAGCGGCGGTTCTGCCGGGGCAGGCCGAGCCGGGCCTGGACGGTCCGCTCGAGTCGGTCGACGAACTCGTCCGGGGTGTCCGGGCGGAGGGGCAGCACCCAGTACCTCGCCCACTCCTCGCGCTTCGAGCGGGCGCCGGTCCTATGCCGGCGAAGCCGGGCGACCGCTGCTCCCCGATGTTGGGGTCGGGTCGGGCGGGTCCGGCCGGCGTAGCAGGCCATGCCGTCGGCGTTTACGACGATGTACACGGCCCGCTCCTCCCGGCCGCTGTCCTCCTCGATGCCAAGAGGACAACACCTGAACTCCTCGAGCCAGGGAGAAGCCAGGCGTGCGAGCGCGGCGTACCGGTCCGGCGTCATCGTGACGACGCCGGACCACACGGGAGCAGTCACCGATTACGCGGCTTGGGCTCGGAGATGAAGCGCAGGTCCGCCGTGAGGTCCTCGATCTGGTCGAAGGAGGCCTCAATCTCGACCCAGGGCAACGGGTCCGTCGTGCCGTGCTGCTCCCGCAGGTCGACCAGGTCGCGCAGGCGGTACACGGCTTCGTTGAGCCTCTCCTGGAACAGGGTGAGTGCGTCGGCCTCCTGCTCCGCGGTGGTCTTGCCCTTGCCCTTGCCCTTGACGGCGAAGCCGTTACGGACGGCGCTGCGCAGGTGGGCGTTGTAGGTGGAGCCCTTCCAGCTGGTCGGCTGGTCGACGAGCTCCTTGCGCTCGGCGTCCCACCAGCGGGGCGCCTCACCAATGCGCACCCTCTTGATGGCGTCGGCGAGGATCTCCCGGCCCTCCTTCCTCTCCAGGAGGCCCTCGACGATCTTCCCGACGCTCGTGCGGGCGATGGTCGTACCGGTGATGGCCTCCGCAGAGCCTGCCGCCGCAAGGAGGTGCCCGCTCATGACCAGGGCGATCATGCCGAGAGCCCCGAGCAGGAGCGTGGCCTGGGTTTCCTTCGTTTCTGCGCGCTCGAGCAGCTTGTCGATCTTCTCGTCGGTGTCGACATTCTCCACGACCCACGGGTTATCGACCAGGCTCTGCCATAGGCACCCCGTCTCCAAGGCGGTGCGCTTGGACTTCAGGTCCCGGCCCGCAGAGTAGGAGCGCAGTCCCAGCTCGACGATCGGCCCGTTCCGGCGGCTGAGGACAAGGTGGCCCGACGTCTGCAGCTTGCTGCGCACCAGCGCATTGAAGGGAGTGCTCTTGTGTGTCAGCTGCTGCATGACCAGGGCGAAACGCAGGTCGGGGAGGACGGGGCTGAGGTCGAGGGCCTGCATCGCGTCGGTCACGGTCCCGCGACCGATCAGCGCGTCGCGCAGGGCCGGCGCCTGGCTCGGCGCCTCGGGGGCCAGGAGCCCCTCGGCGTACAGGCCGTTGATGATCTCCTCGGCGGTGACGGCGTTCTGTGCGCCGAGGTCGAACGGCTTGCCGCCGATGTTCATGCGCATCAGCAGGGCGCGGACCGCGGCGGGGAAGCGCTGCATCCGGCGGTCGGGGTCGTCGTCGCGGTAGCCGACGATGACCTGGACCGGGACGGTGATGGCGTTGAGGGCCATCGCCGCCTCGTTGCGGCTCTTCATGTCCGCCGGCGTACCGGCGGGCGGCTCGGCGAGTCGCCTGTGCTCCCGCTTGATCACCTTGCGGACGAGGTCGCGGCGAGCGGCCAGGGGCATCTGCATCAGGTGCGAGGGCAGAAGCTTCACGATCTCCCGGCTCGACTCCCCGATGAGGGAGTCGTCCACCCATCCGCGCGGCACGGTCACGCGGTGATAGCAGAAGGAGAGGCGGCAGTTGCCGTCCACGGCGGTGATGTCGGTGGCGGGCTCGCCCGCCTCGGAGGTGAAGGTCGCCGGGACGAGCATCAGGGGACGCTCGACCAGCCGCTCCCCCACTTCCTGGGGGTTGTCGGCCAGGACACGCTTCGCGGAGCGGTCGACGGATTCCAGGATGTCCAGGTACTCGTCGGGGTGCATCAGGACGGCGTGGTCCGGGTGGGACTGGGGCATGGCCAGCGCCTTGCGCCCACCGGCCGCCCGGGGGTCGGCCGCATAGGAGGCCTCGGCCAGCAGCCGGTCGTTCTCGATCGCGAGCGAGACCATGGGCGAGTAGGCGCGGTAGGAGATGACCATCAGCCAGCCGGTCTCCACGCGGTGCCGCTCGACGCGGATGCCAGCCAGCGTCTGCGGCTCGACCGCCCCCAGGACAAGGCGGCGGCGCACGTCGGCGGGAAGGTGGACGTCGGGGTGGGCCGCGAGGTAGGCCTCAGCCTTCTCCGTTGCACTTACCGGAGCGAGCCGGTGCTCGAAGGCGTCGTTGCTGTTGCGGAAGTCGGTGACCGGGATAACCGAGATCTCGTTGATCGGCTCGGGCTCCGGCGCAAAGGTGTCGCTCATCGCGACCGCCCTTCTGGGTATGGCCGCGCACAAAAAATATGGCGCGACCTGCGGAAGTACGCGAGGCAGCACCATTCGGAGGAGCTAACACCCCAAGTCGCCGTCAGAGGACCGCAGTCCGACCGGGGCGTACTCGGCGTCGGTGGGTAAGCCGTCGGCAATCCGGTTGCCCACCCCGGGAATTGGGGGCGGGGAGACGCGGGTCGTGCGTACTCAGACCGCAGTCCTGTACGCAGGCGTCCGGCCGCTGCATCAACGGCGTCAACGAAGCAGGGTAGTACCATCCGACCCCTTAGCGGAAATGGTTTTAGAAAGCCCTGATGGGTGGCCTGTTGAGGACGGGGCGGCGTCGACGTCCGCTGCTCTACAGAGGCGGGCTCGCCGAGAAGAACCCGCCGATGCTCCGCGTCAGCCGGGTTGCCTCCGACAGCCCATACCGGAACGCGAGCAGCGTGTAGACCAACACGAGGAACCCCACGAGGGCCAGCGGCACAAGCAGTTCCACGGGGGCGCCCAAGGGGGCCAGGGCGATGAAGGAGGCGGTCACGATGACCGCCGCCCATAGGCAGGCGGTGGCGAGGCGGCGCCCGTCGAGCCGGTCAGGTTCGAGTGGTGCTTCCTCGGCCAGGGCTTCCGCCGGCAGTACGGCGGTGAACCGGCCAGCGGCGATGTTGTTGGCGGCGAGTGCCGCGAGTTTGGCCAGCTGCTTCGCGGACGCCTCGCGATCGCCGGCAAGCCGGTCCGCGGCCTCGATGAAGGCGGCATCGACACGGTTGAGGTGTGTGGCCAGTGCGCCGCGGAGCATGCGGCGATTGCCAAAGTCCGCGGCGGCGTGGCGCGCGAACGTCCGTAACGGCAGTCCGAGGTGGGAGACCTGCTGGCTGAGGTTGATGGCCTCGGTGTACCGGGTGTCGGGGCGTGCGACGGTTGCGCTGACTGTCAGCAGGCTGAGCAGCGGGTACAGCGGTTTCGAGCAGCGGGCTATCGTCTCCCCCTGCATTGCCGCCTGCACCAGCATGATGCCCAGGATGAGCACAACGGGAATCTGAAACTGCCACATCGTGGTGAACCAGTTCACCTTCGCCCACGAGCAGTCAGTGGTCGGTGACGGCTCCAGTTGCCCGCCGGGCCGGCACGACCCGCGGTAGAAGGCGATCATCAGGAGAACGAACGCGCCCATGACGATGACGGCTTTGAGCGCCATACGCGGGAACTGCCCCCGCTCGTACGTGAGCGCTTGGCGGATGGTGGCGGCCTCCAGCTCGAGGCCCAGCTCGGCTGCCGCCGTCTCCGCGGCGGTCACACGCTTCTCGACGCACCGATGATGCAGCCGCAACAGCGGGTGCATCCACGACGGTTGGGCCGCAGCACTCACGCTTCTCCCCCCGAAGGCCAGCCTGTCGGGTAAGCCTATGAGCATCCACCGACAGCGCACCTTCAGCAGGCGAGGCATCAGCCTCGCCTGCCACTAGACGATCCGCCGTACGACGAGGATGGTGCCGTGCGTGGCGACCTTGGCGACCTCAACCACGCGGCCAGGCCTGGGCGCGTGTACGAGGAGTCCGTCGCCGATCGCCATCGCCACGTGTTCCGGCCGGGACGCGGAACCCTCGGTGAAAACGAGGTCGCCGGGCTGGAGGGACTTGGCGTTCGCGGGCACCGCCCGCCCGTCGTGGATCTGGGTGTAGGTGGTGCGGGTGATCTGGATGCCGGCGACACCATAGGCGCGCTGCATCAGCGAGGAACAGTCGCACCGCCTGCTGGGATCGTCGCCGTGCGGATCCGTGCAGCTGCCGCCCCACTGGTAGGGAGTGCCGAGCTGCTGCAGGGCCCACTGGATCGCGGCCCGGGCGGCGGGCTTGGCGGTGGCGGGGATTTGGTAGCCGTCGGGCAGCTTGCCGGCCTCGATCGTCCCGTACTGCGAACCGTCGGTCTCGGTAGTGCAGTTCAGTCCGTACGGGTTGGCGACCGCTCCAGTGGGGCTGTCCACGGAAGCACCGAGGGTGGGAGCGATGGCCTTCTGCAGCGCGGTCGCCAGCGGCTCGTGCTTGGCGTACGCCTCCTTGTAACCGCTCTTTTGCACCTTCTGCGCGGCAACCGTGACCGGCATCGACTCCCAGCCCTTGACCGACTTCAGGGCGTTGTAGAACTTCTTGCTCGCATAGACGGGATCCATGATCTGTTCGCGGGTGCCCCAGCCCTGGGAGGGCCGCTGCTGGAACAGGCCCACGGAGTCCCGGTCACCGTGGTCGAGGTTGCGCAGGGCGGACTCCTGCAGGGCTGTCGCGAGCGCGACGACCTGACCACGGGCCGGGATCCCGAGCTGGATCCCCGTCGCCACGATGACCTTCGCGTTGGGGAGCTGCTCCTTCGGGTACGGCAGCCCGGACACCTTCACGTCGCTGCTACCGGAGACCAGGGCGCTGACCTTTTCGGCGAGCTGGGCGGTGTCGGCGTCCAGGCCCGCGCCGCCCGGCCCCTCGCACTGGAGCTGGGCGGCGGCGGTCTGCGCTTCGGCTTCTTCGCCGGCCTGAACGACGTACGAAGCGACTCCTGACATGAGGACCACGCCGAGCAGGAACAGCGCGAGGCTTCCACCCAGCCACTTCTTCGTGCGGCTACTCATCGTCGGCGTCACCCGCTGCGCGGCGCTGCAGCTCTGCCTCTTCCAGCTCGTTCAGGTATGCCTCGTAGTCGTCCTGGGAGGCCCGGTTGGGCTGCAGGCTGCGCCGGGGCGTGGGCGGCGTCCGGCGGATCCCGCGGTCCAGACGGCGCCGCAGCTGCTGCTGTCGCGCCGAGTTGGCCGGCTGAGTCGGAGGCTGGTGGCGGGGCCGGTGCCGGTTCGGGCTGCTGCCCTGCCGGGTGCCGGACGGGCGGGCGGATGTGCTGCCTGGCCGGTGAGTCGGGCGCGGGGGCGGCGTCCGCCGCGGCGGACGCGAAGGCCGCGGCGGCGAGGACGGCCGGGGCGGAGCGGTGGTCGGGCGCGGCGGGGTCGCGGGCGCGCCGGTCGACGACGGCGACACGGGCGGCAAGGGCTGCGGATGTGATCCGGGCGGCACCCCCTGGTTTTGCGGGGCGGGGGCAGGCGCCGGTGGCGGTGTCCCGGGGGCGGGGCGTCCGGGCCGTCCGGCGGGGCGCGCGTTGCGGGGCCGGGCCCGGCCGTGGCCACGGCTGAGACGGGACATCAGTGCGGTCGCTCCGATGGACTGCGGCATCGCGTAGCCGATCGCGGTCAGTGGGTTCCCGGTGGCCAGCGCGGTGGTGGCCAGGGCGCCGCGGACCAGGCCTCGGGCCGCCTTGCGGCCCAGGTGCTGAGACTTGGGGATCGGGGTGGCGGCGGGGGTGAAGATGCTGCCGTGGGTGCCGCCGATGCGGCCGCTGGAGAGCTTGGCCTTGAGGTTGTTTGCGATCTGTGTTGTGCGGGCCTGGAGTGTCTTGCGCTTCTTGACTGCGGCGATGCATACGACGTCGACGGCGAGGAATCGCAGGGTCAGCTCGCGTCCCCAGTCGGTTTGTACGGGGTCGAGGACCGTCTTGAGGATGATGATGAACACCGCGAGCGAGGTGACCGCGATGAGCATCTGCGCCAGGCGGCGCCACACGGAGGCTGCCCAGTCCCAGAGGAAGGCGCGGCCGATGCCGGGGATAGTGCCGGCGATCAGGGCGGGTTCGCCGCGGATCGCATCCCAGGCGAGGGCGCACTGGGCGGTGAGGAAGTTGCCGGCGAGACCGACGATGAGGACGGTCACGATGATCGAAGCGATCAGGAGGAAGAAGGCACCGCCAAGCTTGTCGAGGCTGGCCTGCTTCGCGGCGTTGATGTCGCCCTTGACGCAGTCCTCTTCGAAGTCCTCCATCGGGACGCCGCCGTAGTGGTTCACGGCCCACTTGATGGCCCATTCCTCCTGCCAGCGGATCCCGCTGGTGAGGACGTCGTCGGGGGTGAAGTCGATCTCTCGGTGGAGGTCGGTGACCTTCTTGACGACCTTGTCGACCTCGCGGTCGAAGGCGAGTTGCTCGATCCGCTTCTGGGAGTACTCGACGGCGCACTTGCCCTCGAAGACCTGCCCGTACTGCAGCAGCATGGCCGGCTTGACGATGAAGGCGTCGGTGAGCGCATCGGTCAGGGGCCGCGTCAACGTGTACGAGGTGGCGGGGGTGTTGACGTCGTTGTTGGCCCAGGGCGTGGTGGGGTCGGCGTCGAGGATGACGTCGGCGACCTCGAGCGCGAAGCCGCGCGTGACGGCGATCGCGCCGTCCTCCCCCAGCAGGGTCTGCGGGGTGGAGGACAGCAGCGTCGTGGTCAGCGCCGCGAGGACGATGGACAGGGCGGCGTCGCCCCAGCCCTTGGCGCGGTCCCCGAAGAAGATCCGGCAGGTGCAGATCAGTGCGCACATCGCGAGGAACAGGCTGGGCAGCCCCATCTCCATGATCACGCGGCTGTGCAGGGAGTTGGCGATGGCCAGGGCCGGGGAGAGCAGCAGCTTGGCCAGGCCGAAGGACAGCGTCCAGCCGATCAACCAGCAGCAGAACGCGATCAGCCACTTGGTGACCATGAAGCAGCCCTCGGCGAGGAGGTTCATGATCCCCAGGTCCCAGCGGGTCCAGCCACCGGTGTCCGACTTCACGGTGTAGACGCTGATCGGCAGGTTGTTGGCGTCGGTGACGTTGAAGACGCCGAGGATGCCGCCCTCGTCGGGCAGCTGCTTGCGGACGTCGTCCGCCATGGCCTCCCTCAGCGCGGCCTGCGCCGACTTCGAGAACTTCTCGTTGGCCTCCTCCATGAACCGCTGGGCTTCTTCGAGTTCCTTCTGGCTCGGCGTATTGCCCGCGTTCGGGGTGGTGGCAGTGGCGCTCGGCGTCGGTGTCGGCGTGGGGGCGGCGTGCGCAGGCAGGGAGGTGAGCAGGGTCAGGGTGGTAGCGGCGATGGCGGCGAACAGCACCGCTATGCGCAGCCGGGCATTGCCCAGGGCGCGCAGCCGGATCCGCCAGAGTCTGATCGCCCTCATGCTGCGGCCCGGTAGTCGCTGGGCGTGGTGTGGATGGCGCGGGCCACAGCGGCGTCGAAGGGGATGAGGACCTTCATCAGCCCGACGCGGCCGGCGAGGTCGCGGTAGAGGCATTCGCCGGCGCGGGCGATGCGCTCTTCCTCGGGCAGGTCAATCGGGGACAGCCCGGAGGTGACCAGGTCGAGGAGGTCGGGGTCGGTGGAGTCGACGCCCAGGAAGTCGAGTCCCCGTACGGCGAGGGCTCGGGTGGTCTGCCGGAACATCAGCCGGTGCGGGATCAGGCCGCGGATGATGGCGCCCTTTTCGGAGCCGGCGGGGCCGATGTCGTCGGGGTCGTGGGATCCGACGTAGGCGGCGGCGTTGTGCTTGCGGCCGTCGCGCATGAGCTCCAGCAGCAGTTCCAGGCCTTCGTCGGAGCTGGTGAGGTACCAGCACTCGTCGAAGACGGCGACCGCGAACTCCTCCTTGGAGGCCATGGCGGTCTCGCGGGCCACGGCGGCGATCAGATACATGACGGCGCGGCCCAGGACCTTCTCGAACTCCAGGCGTTCGATGCGGTGGTCGCTGGCGAGCTCGGCCTTCTTGGGCAGCTGGAGGGAGTTGACGGCGAAGACGACGGCGTCGGCGCGGCGGGTGTCGACGACGGGCAGCGTGTCGTCGAAGACCACCGCGGCGAGGTCCTTGCGGGCCACGGCCTTCAGCTTGCGGGCCAGGGCGCGGGCCGCCGGGTCATCGGTCTTTCCCCGGTCGGTGAGCTCGTCGACGAGGGCGCGCATCGACGGGTTGGGCCGTGCCAGGACCGCTTCGACGGCTTCAGACAAGGCGACGCCCTCGAGCTCCATCGGCTTGACGCCGAGCAGCAGGGTCAAGAAGCTCTCGCAGAACCGGGCGGCGATCTTCGGGCTGTCGGCGTTGAACAACCTCAGCGGGTCGAGGCTGACTTCGGCCTGCTGGTCAATGCGGATGACCTGGGTGGTGCCGGGGCAGGCCTTCGCGAACCGCACCCACTCCTCTTCCTTGGTGCGGTCGACGATGACGGCGCGGCCGCGGGAGTTGGGCTTGCCCGGCTGGTGGCCGCGGGCGAGGACGTTGTAGACGGCCGTCTTCAGCCCGACGGACTTGCCGGCGCCGAGCTCACCGATGAACGCCATGGACGCGGAGGCATTCTCGCGGGGGCCGCGGGCGGGGTCGACCAGGACGGGCCGGGCGCCGCCGGAGGCGAGCTGCAGCCCGAACAGCCCTCCGCGGTCGTCGCCGAGCGCGCTTCCGCACCAGGGCATCGACAGGGCGAAGTCGTGCGCGAGGAGGGTCTGGGCGTAGCCGGTCAGCACACGCGGGGTGCGGCAGCCGGGCAGCATGGCCCGCCACAGGTTGGCCTGCTCCCCCACCGGCCGGGCGAAGGTGTAGTCGGTGGCGCCGAAGTCGTGCGCGAGCGCGGCCGCCCGGTCCTGCACGTCGTCGGGGCTTGCTCCCCATACAGCGAGCGTCACCATGGCCTGGATCTCCACCTCGCGTTCGGAGGAAGAGATCCGCTCACGGAATTCGTCGTTGTCGGCCTCGTTCTTAGCGATCGAGGCGGGCGGGCCGGCCGGGTCGCCCTCGTACTCGGCGGCCTGGGAGCGCAGGTGCCGTGCGCGGCGGCGGCTCTTGGCCTCGGCCTTGCGGCCGGGGGTGATGACAAGGCGGGCCGCCCAGTCCACGGGGTAGGCCAGGTCGTCCAGCTGCTGCAGGTAGGCGGCGCCGGGCAGAGCGAAGGCCTCCGGCATCTCGGACAGGGCGAGCATCGCCTGGTAGGAGTCGCCCCATTCGCTGGACACCTGCAGGTACCGGCGCTGGAAGGGGTTGCCGGGGACCGGGCGGCGGGTGTTGAAGTCTGTGCCGCCCTCGGCCAGGAGCATCTCGCCGAGGGCGGCGACCGTGCGGCCGCGGCCGCGCACGGCCGGCTCGGTGCCGTCCGGGAGGAACGGCTCGGCCAGCCCGCGCCGCGCGCTGTGCCCGTAGATCCACAGGATCTCCGCCTCGGTCGCGGGCCGCATCGCCACGCCGGTGGGCCAGCGGGCTTGCATCCGCTCGGCCTGCGCGGCCCGCTCGGCGATCTCGCTGGTGCTGATCGGGGCGGGCATCAGGCCGAGCGCGGTGGACACTTCGGCCCGCGCGGCGCGGAACGCGGCGGCGAGCATGTCCTTTTGTGAGGTGGCCGGCAGCGGGACGGCGAGCCAGTCGGTGCGCCCGGTCAGTTCCATCGCCTCGAGCTGGTCGAGGACGGCGTGGCCGAGCTGCTCGTAGCGCGGGCTTCGGGCGAGGTCGACGTCGGCGACCATCGCGCGTACGACGGCGATCGGGTCGACCTGCGGGCACAGGCTCAGCAGCATCGGCTCGCCGGTGAGCGACTTGAACAGCGATTCCAGTGCCTTCAGCCGGCGCTTCTTCGCTGCCTGCGGGGCGTGGGAGTAGTTGGCGGCCGCCACCCGCCACACCGCCCAGACGGTGCCGGACGTGGTGAAGATCAGGTTCTTGGCAATGTGCCGGATCGGCAGACGCATTAGTTCTCCAGGTCGGTGTGTGCCGTCGGGGTACGGCGGGCGAGCAGGGCCTGCACCCCCGACGCCATGGGCGCAGGCGCCGCCGCTCGCGCCGCCGGCGGCGGGGCGGTCTGGGCCGCCGGCCGCCGGGGCTGTGCTGCCCGGGCCGGTGCCGGCAGCGGGGCTTCGTCGACGTCGGGATCGGCGAGGGTGACGCGGGGCGCGTCCCGTTCGGCGCGAGAGGGCCGAAGCGGCCGGCCGTGGAGACGGCCCCAGCGGGGGCTGGCGAGCATCAGCACGACGCTGGCCGCGGCAGCGGCCGGGTTACGGCCGTCGATGTGCAGGTGCCGCATGGCGAAGGCGGCACCGAACGGGACGAGGACCAGGACGAGGACGTCGCCCAGACCGTGCCCGCCCCAGATGGGGCGGGACAGGACCAGCAGGCCGACCGAGAGGACGATCGCGGCGAGCTGGGTGAGCGTGTACGGGCCGAACGGCAGCCGGAAGTTGGGGCCGCCGTTGACGCTGCGGACCACACCGTGGACCAGTGGGGCGCGCCGGGCCTTGGTGTAGCAGCGGCCGACGAAGTCCTCGTCGAGCTCTTCGGCGGCCGGCCTCACTGGTCACCCTGGACGACCGTGTTGCCGCCGGTGTCGTACTGCTTGACGGTGTCCCCGGTGGTGTCCTTGATCGTGGCCATGTTCGCGGACAGACCCCACACGACCCCGGCGAAGATCACCGCCATCAGGGTCGGGCCGGGTGCACGGGTCTTGAAGCCGACGACGAGGACGAAGATGCCGCACAACACCGGAATGAAGACGTTGAAGATCAGCGTCTTCATGTCGGTACCGAAGCCGGTCCCGATGGTGATCCAGTCGGCGGCGAGGGATACGGACTGCATGGCGAGGTGCTCCTTCGGTCAGGGAGTTGAAGCGGTGGTGGGGGCTGCCTGCGCGGGCAGGGCCGGAGACGGCGCGCCATCAAGGGCGGCGATCTCCCAGCGGCCGGCGCGGGCCTTGAGGGTGAGCGCGTAGGAGAGGGGCACGCGGACCTTGTCGTGGTCGGTGGCGCGGACGGTGACGACCAGGCGGCTGCGGGTGCCGTCCTTCGGCACAGTGCTGACGGGCTCGGTCCCCTGGTCGCCTTCGATGCGCATCTGGTCGACGGCCACGCCGGCGTAAGGGGCGGGCGTGATCGCGGTGAGCTTGGTGCCCGGAGCGAGGTAGCGGTCCAGCTCTCCCGACCCGGTCAGGTAGGCGAGCAGGAACTGGGTCACCGCTTCGGTGCGCGGGTCGGAGCTCACGGCCGGCTGCTCCGGCCCGTAGATCAGATCCGGGGCCTTGATGCGGGCCGGGGCGGCGACTTCAGCCGGCATCGACAAGGCGGTGTAGCCGGTCGCCCCTCCCCCGGCCGGGCCGACGGCGACGGGCACCTGGAAGTAGTGGATGCTGTCCGCGGCCGCCTCAGCGGCCGAGGGGCGGGAGTCGCCGGCAGCAGTGTCGGCTGCCTTCGTCTCCTTGGCGGTGGGCTCGGTGTCGGACACGATGCGGGCCGCGACGGTCACCGACCACACATCGGGGTCGGTCTGCCGCAGCCGTACGACGGTGAGTTGCTCGCCGTGACGCCGTCCGGGCTCGCCCTCGAGCTGGAGCTCGGCGGCCGCCGGGTAGTACGCGGCCAGCTTGTCCTGGTCGCCCTCCCCCGCCCGCAGGTACTGCGCCACGAACAGGGTGGCGAACCCGGCGGCGCCCTGGGAGCCGGTGCCGGCCGGGGCACTCGCTGCCACGGTCGGCTGCGCGGTGGACGTCGTCGAGGCCCGCGCCAATGCTGCGCCGCCGAGGACCGGGCTGATCAGGAGCAGGCCCCAGGCCGTCCAGCGCAGCAGTGCGCTGGTGTTGGCGCGGGCGCCGGTCGACCAGCCGCCGACGTAGTCGTCGTCCGCGGCCGGCTCGTCGACGTCCCACTCCTCTTCCACCGCAACCGGCGCATCTTTGGCGGGACGGCGGGCGAGAAGGCGCTTCATGCCGCGCCTCCCGTCGCCAGCAGGTTGTGGCCGGCCAGCTCGGCGATGCGGGCACGCAGTTCGGCCTCGGGGCGGCGGCGCAGCGCCTCCAGCGAGGCGAGGACCTCAGCGGCGTCGTCCGTCAGGAAGCTGCGGAGCTTGTCGTGGGTGGTGGTGTCGAAGGGGGTGTGGACCAGGGCGGCGCCCAGGCCGATCAGCAGCCGCTGGGCGCGGGTGACGCGCTCTTCGTCCTCGTCCAGTCGGGTCCTCGTACGGGTGGGCATGCAGGTCTCCGTCTCTTCTCGGAATCGGATTCGGGTGGTGGTCAGGCCGCGGGGCGCAGGCGGGACTTGAGCCGGTCGACGGCGCGGCTGCGGCGGCGCCTCCAGGCGGCGGCGGTGGTGCCGGCGCGGTGCGCGGCCTGCGCGTCGGGGACCGGGCTGGTGGTGTAGTGCCAGGCGATCGCTTGGCCGTCGGCGTGGCTGATCGAGCCGTGCTCCATCGCCTCCAGCACGAGTTCGAGGAGTTCCAGGCGTGCGCTGCTGGCTTCCGCTTCGCCGATGGCCGCTTCGGTGGTGAGGCCGGCGGCGTGCGCGGCCTGGTGGATCGCTGCGGCGTGGGCCCGCGCGGCCGGACCCGGGGTCGGGTCGGCGAGGTGCTCGGCGGCCGCGAGGTCCTCGCCGGCCGGCTCACGGTCGGCAGCGAGCTCACGGCAGACCCGGCTGAGCGCGTCCAAGGCGAGGTTCGCGGCGGGCCGGCCGGGCCGGGTGTGGATGCGGCCCGAGCGGGCGACCTCGAAGAGTGCGGCGATCACGATGTGCCCGACGTCGTCCCACGTGCGTCCGCCGGTCCCCCGCACCTGCCCGCGCGTCATGCGCACCGCGGCCGGGAGCATGGCCTGCACGGTGATCCGCGCGGCGAGCGTGGCCGATCGGTCATGACCGGTCGCGCGGACCAGGAGACTGCGCAGCACCGCATCGGTCAGCGCGTCGGACAGCACCCCGGGGCTCGGGCGCAGGGCGGCCAGGAGTTGCTCCGGGCCGAGGGCGCGCACCCAGGAATCGGTCACGGCGGCGACGTCGTCGGCGAGGCGATCGGTCATCAGCCAGTCGGCCACCGCGGCCCGTACGGACGCGTCCTCGCACAGCTCCGCCCACTCCGCGTCCAGGCGGGCGAAGATCCCGCGGGCGGTCGGGGTGGTGGTTCGCAGGTCGAGCACGGCACTGGCTCCTTTCGGATCTCGTGCCGTGAACTCTCCTCACCGGGGCGTGCCCGAAGGCTTGCCCAAACCCCCAAAAGAGCAGGTGACAGGCTTGCCCATTTCAAGGCCCGCCGGGCACGCCCCCGCTGGGCAAGCCGCCCGGCAGGGTGGGCAAGCCCCGGTGACCGGGCCGCGCAACCCCGGGCAAGCCCCTCCCCGCCCTGGGCAAGCCGCCTGATCGGCACGGCCCGCTGGCCGTACGCACCCGTGCCGGGCGCGCCCCTGGCGCGCGTCTTCGACGCAGGAGCGATGACCGATCCGCGACCGGGAAGCCGTGACCGATCCGGGTGGGCAAGCCGCCGTCGACAGAGGGGTAAGGCGCGCTTCGCGACGGCCGGATCGGTCACGGCGGTCCATGACCGATCCACGCCGATCGGTCATGACCGATGACCGGTCGACGGGCTATCGGTCATCGGTCACGCCAGCGGATCGGTCATGACCGATCCGCCCCAGCCGCCATCGGTCACGCGCTCAGCGGTCGGCGAATCGGTCACGGCCAAGACGCGCGACCGGACGGACGGAGCGCCACCGGTCGGCCTTCCCGTGCCGTGAACGCGCCGGGGTCCGTACATGCTCCGGGCCCGGACATCAGCGTCCGGGCCCGAAGCATGGATGGTGTTGTGGGAGCTGTCGCTGTCCGACCGGGAGGGTCAGGTGTTGCGCACCGACCGCAGGTGTGCGCGGCCTCGCTCGCGCTGCTGTTCCTTCATGATCTCCTTGGCCTTGATGACGTCGCGCTGGCCGGTCTTGGGAGACACCTGGTTGCGGCGAGCTGCTTCGGCGCCGGAGAACCTCTTGCCTTCGGCTTCTGCCTCGATCAGCCACTGGACGACGCGCTCGATCCGCTGCTCCTCGGTCAGCTCCCCCACTGGCGTCTCGTCCACCTGCTGCTCGGGAACGCGCGCGGTGGCCTCGCCGGTGTCCGTCACCGTGGCCTCCCACGTGGTCGCGTCCCCGTTCGTCCGGCCCGTGACCGATCCGGTCGTGAGGTCGAGGGCGGTCTGCCGCGGGAGGCGGTTGCCAGCCGAAGGCTGGTCGGCGGTCGATGCCGTGGGCACCGGCTCAGCGACGGGAGCCTGCGGTGCGGCGGCCGGCGTGACCGATGGGCCGCCGACGTACGGGGCCTCAGTGACCGATGCGGCGTGACCGAGCAGATCGGTCATGCGGGCCTGCGAGAACTCCGTGACCGACGGATCGGTCACCCCGCTCTGGGGAAGATCGGTCACCGACGGAGCGGTCTCCCACTCCCCCGGGTTCTCGACGCGGCGCCGCAGCTCCTTCACCACCGGGACGAGTTCCTTCTCGGCGATCGGGCCGCCGTGCGACGGGTCGGTGATGCCATAGCTGTCGGCGAGGAAGAGGGCGAACTGGCGGGTGTTGGGGAGGTCGCCGTAGTGGTTGAGGTACTCCGCATACGCGGTGGGGAAGTTGGAGTGCGAGTCCGCCGTGAGGCCCAGCGTGGCCTCCTCGGCCGCCGCTTCAAGGGGCTCTTCCGGCTGCACGGCCGCGGCTTCCTCGAGGGTCGGCGCCTGTGAGGCCTGGCCCTCATCCTGGTGGCCTGAGACGTCCTTGGTCGACGCGTCGGCTTCCAGAGCCCGCTGATGTTCGGCGCTCGCGGGTGCCAGGGGCGTCGGGTCGGCGGCGGGTGACGGCCCGGCGAGGACCGGCATGGGCTCGGTGATGCCGGCGGCCGCCAGCCCGGCCGGTGCGGTTTCAGCGAGCGGCACCCCGTAGCGGGCAAGCCGCAGCGGCATCAGCGACTCGACCGGCGCCTTACGCCGCCACGCCCGCCCGAACCGTGAGCGCAGCCGCGCCTGGTAGACGAGCCTTTCCTGCTCCAACTTGATGACCTGGTCGTAGGAGCGCAGTTCCCACAGCTTCATACGGCGCCACAGCAGGAACGTGGGCACAGGGGAGAGCATCCAGCGGGTGAAGCGGACTCCCTCCATGTGCTTGTCCGCCGTGATGTCGGCGATCCGGCCGATCGCGTGCCGGGCCGCCTCGACCGCGACGACGAACAACACGGGGATCACCGCGTGCATGCCCACGCCCAGCGGGTCCGGCCAGGCGGCCGCGCCGTTGAAGGCGATCGTCGCCGCGGTGAGCAGCCAGGCCGTCTGCCGCAGCAGCGGGAACGGAATGCGGATCCAGGTCAGCAGCAGGTCGAGTGCGAGCAGGACACAAATGCCCGCGTCGATACCGATCGGGAAGACGTAGGAGAAGCTCCCGAATCCCTTCTTCACGGCCAGCTCGCGGACGGCCGCGTAGGAACCCGCGAAACCGATGCTGGCGATGATGACTGCACCCGTCACGACCACGCCGATGAGAACGCGGTGCATCCGAGTCAACTGCAGTGGCGCGGCCACCCGTACTCCCCTTCTGGATCAGTGGTGAACAGGTTTCACCCTGTCATGTACGCCGTAGCCGTGGGAGGACCTGCGCACGGTGCTGGCTGGATTGCCGTGGAGGGCGGGGCCGGTTTTGCTCCGCCCTCCACTCGGCTCTTGCTGATCGCAGCTGTGCTCTGCCGGTCACGCATCCAGCAATCCCTCGTCCCTCGGGACGGCGGACGCGCTGGGTGACCGGGCGCCAGAGTCGAAGCCCCGGTCGCCCACGATCTGTGCGGTAGCTGCGACGGGGTGGGGCTCACTCCGTTAGCAGCTTGGCCAGCGTGAGCCGGTCCTCGTCTGTCATGTGCTCGCGGAGGATCCGGTCGAGCGCCTTGGGATTCCCCCACGGAAGATGAGGCGTCAGCGTCGAGGCCGGCTCAGGAGCGGAAGATCCAGTAGTGCTGCCGGTACCACCCGCAGCTGAGGCCTCGTGGGTGATAACTGAGTTATCACCCACGGCGGTACCAGCCTGGTGCTCACTGCTGGGCTCGGTGATAACTGAGTTATCAGTCTCCGCAGCGGGGTGCGTGGGGGACTGTTCCGGGGACTGGGTGATAACTGAGTTATCACCCAGAGGACCGCTAGAAGCATCCCCCTGCCTGGCGGCAGCGCGCTGCCGCTTCTTCTCGGCATCGGTCTGTGCGCGTCGGTCGGCCTCTTCACGCTGCCTCTCGGGGGCGACCTTCGACAGGTTGCGCACGTGGGAGACCTGTCGTCGTCCGGCTTCAAGGTCCGCCTGGAGTTCGGGAGTGAGGGCAAGCAGGGAGAGCTTCTGACTGATCAGAGGCTGGCTCATGCCGAGGCGTTTGGCAGCCTTGTGCTGCGAGCCATAGAAGTCGACCAGCCGCTGCAAGGCCTGGGCCTCTTCGAGCTCCGTGAGCCCCTTGCGCTTGGCGTTGGCGATGAAGGCAGCCTCGAGCAGGGATTCGTCGGTGCTGGCGAACTCATCACCCAGCATGACCTTTATGGTCGGCAACCCGGCCTGGCGTGCAGCCTTCAGGCGGCGGTTGCCGTCGATCACGACGTAGTTGGCTCCCTCGTCGAGGTCGCCTTGCCTGTCTGGCCGGTTGGCCAAGTAGGCGTCGACAGTGGCGATGGTGATGGCCACAATCTGCCCGACTTCGCTGAAGCTGTCGACGAGGTCGCTGACGTCCCCGATTTCCTCGCGGGGGTTGTCGGGGTTGAGGCTGACTTCGGCGGTGGGAACTGATGCGGCGGCGGCGGGTGGTGGATCGCCCGTTACTGTGGCGATCATCCGGCCCCGCCGGCTCTGCGGGCCACCGAATGCGGGGGCACCGACGCGCTCGGCCGCTTTCTGGCGAGTGCTCACACAATCTCCCTGACGATCCGGCGGATGACCTTGGCCTGCTGGCAGGTCGGGGCGTACGACATCAGCGCCTTCTTGTTCCTCACGGCTTCACGCTGGTCTTTGAGTCGGCCGATGACGCCGATGACCCGCGGCTCTTCGAACGCCTTCCACGCTTCGAGGGAGGAAGTGATGACGTAGCCGTCGCGTGCGTCGTAGAGGTTGACGACGAGGCCGAGGTAGTCGACTTCGATGCGCCAGTCGGCTTGCCCAGACTCGATCTGCTCCAGCAGCAGTTCGAAGGCGTCGGCGGACGAGTCTTCGGCCTGGACGGGAATGAGGACGCCGGAGTTGCCGCGCTCTTCGTCTTCACGGCGACGCCCGTAATAGATCGCCGCGTCCATGCCGACTCCAAGGCTGGGTGGGCAGTCGATGACGATGACGTCGTAGTCCGCTTCCAAAGGCTCCAGGACTCGTTCCAGGGTGGCCTGCCGGTTCCGGTCCGTGGAGATCATGATGTCGAGAAGGAATGCGTCTGCGCAGGACGGCACTACATCCAGACGGCCCCCGAATCGGTCGTCGTCCAAGGTGACGACCAGATCCTTGACCGAGCCCCTCTTCTCGGTGCCCGCCATGTACTTAGCCAGGCTCGGCTCATCGATGCCGATCGTTGGCAGTCCGAGCTGGTTGGTGAGGTGCCCCTGTGGGTCGTAGTCCACGAGCAGTACCCTCAGGCCGAGCCCTGGGTGGACTTCGTCTTGGTGCGTCCGCCCAACGGCGTCACCGGACAATTCTTCACCGGTGATCGTGGCGTCCGAGAGCAGGGCTACTGCTTCCGAGGCGACCAGGACCTTGAGCTCGCTGTCTTCGGCGCAGGCCCCAGCGATGCCAGCCGCCACCGCTGTCTTGCCCACGCCCCCTTTCTGGTTGCACACGACGATGCGCCGGGCATAGCGCCGCGCGGCGGGAGCGGCATTCTCTCGCAGCCAGAGCGCAAGGGACTGGGCCAGGCCCTGTACCAGCGGGACTTTGCGTTCGGCGCAGGTCTCCTTCAGTTGTGCCCACTGCCCCGGCGGCAGCCAACTGGACCAGGCAACTCCCCCACTCGTGTCGACGGGGGCGAGTTTCTCGTTGGTGGTACGCCACATCTCGATGGCCTGAGACGCAGCGTCCTGGATGTCCACGCCGAGCTGAGCGGCACGGACTTTCAGGTCCTGGCGCAGCCAGGACGGCAGCTTGGAGACAACCTTCTCCCTGTCTCCTGCGGGGCTGGGGGTAACCATGAGGTGAGTTTACTAACCTGAGCGTGGGGGTGTGGGAAGTGACCCTCGCCTGCGAGTCGCGCTGGGTTGGCGGACCGAATAGTCCTCCTGATGCCTGTCTGGGATGAGTTGGGCGCCGACGCTAGACGCCGTCGAGCACGCAGCGACCAGGTGACCAACCACGCCGAACGGCGAGCCGGTGGCTACGCGACAAGACGTTCATGCCCTCCCGTGAGGAGTTCCTCGCCATCATCGACATGCTCGGGAGGGGACACCGACGAGTTCGATTTCCTCTGGTACGAGGGCTATGAGGCACACGAAGCGCTCAAAGGCCTCCCCGACGCAACCCCACCCGCGCCTGCACAACGCAGGGAAACACAGCGGCTGATTTCAGCTACTGATGGGTGACCGGGGCGACCCCACAGCTCAACCAGTGACGACCTCAGCTGCGGCTGCATAGGCGAACTGCGCCTGCGGGGTCGACGCCGGCGGCCGCCCCGTTGTTCGCTCCCTCTTCCTCATCTCACGGACCGCAGCCTCCACGTAGGTTCGCAGGCTGACCAACTGGGTGGGTGTTTGGCAGCTGGGCAGCACAGCGGCGATCTGGTCAAGCCAGTAGGTGACTTCACCGTCATCGTCCAGGCCGCTCCGATGCTCAAGTAGGCGTAGTGCCACCGGCGCGAGCAGTGCGTGGCGCCGCGCGGCCTCTTCCTCCGCCCGTCGATCGGCGGCGGCACGGGCAGCTGCCCGCCGCTCGGCCTCGAGGACGGCTTCCGGGGTGCGCCGTACGGGCCGGTCGCCGCGGGAGGCGTCAGTGAGCGTGGCGGCCTTCAGGCGTTTCGCCTTGTTGTACGCCGCGCTCGGGGTGTTCACAGCGAGCGCTGGCACCAGGTCGGCCCACTCAACGCCCACAGCCCGCGCATGCTCGACGGCCCTCGCCTGGTGCAGGTCGGCCTGCTCACGGAGGTACTGCCACATCCTCACGCGCGCGATCGCCGCCTGGCGCTGCGCCTTTTCGTTCTTCAGGGCTCCCGCACTGGCTTCGAGGTACAGCAGCGCTCCGAACAGCTCCTCATCCGCTGGCATCCCGCCGACGTTCTCGTCCTCGGCGTCTTCGTGCAGCTGGCGCAACTCGCCGATGACAGCTGCCGTATCCAGGTTGCCGATCCGGACGGGTGGCTTGAGCAGCGGCTTCGTGGGAGCAGCCGACTTTCGGGCGGGACGTGCCATGACGATGAGTCTGCCCACTCGGAGTGATTCACATTCTGTGAATCACTCGATCCGTCGATTGTCAGTGCCGGCATCTACGGTCACGCCATGGACGTCGTGACGCTGGACGACCTGCCCGAGCCTCGCAGGGAGACACTGCTGTGGAAGCGAGCTTGGTGGATGACGTACGAAGACGTCGACGAATGGGTACGCGAACGGGCGCCCCATCCCTGCCTGCGCCGTCCGGTAGGTACCTGGGACGCTCAGGCCGCTCGCGCGGTCCTCGGCGACGACGGCCGCTTCCATCTGGTCGGCTCCGCAGGCGTGCTGTGTGGTGGCGGCGTCTTCAAACGGCCCACGCCGCTTGCGGGCGGCAAGGTCTGCGGGACCCGCGTCCGTCACAAGGTGAGCGTGACCTGGGTGTCTGATGGGACGCCACTGCGGGCGGGCACGACCCTGGGTCGACAGCAGTACGAACGCGGCGAGGTCTGGTTCGAGAGCGCGGAGGTCACGTGGCAGGTGATCCTCACAGACGTCGAGCGTGTCCCGTCTTTGACACAGCAGGCCGAGCGGTGTCCCGGGTATCTGCGCGAGTGGCCAGCCCCATTAGGAACGTCAGCGGTCGCACGAGTCCGGGCTCGGCTCATCGAGCAGCTGGGTGAGGCCTGCCACACCTGCAGATCACTGCCCGGTGTCCACGCCGACCACGACCATGTCACCGGCCAGGTCCGCGGACTGCTGTGCGTCGACTGCAACACGCGCGTCGACAACTGCCCCCACCCCAGAGGGTGCCTGTTCGCCTCTTGCCTGGCAGAGCCGCCGGCCGCCGAGCTGGGATTGACGTACCCCGGCTACCGCAAGGTGTGGGCCGCCGAGCGCGCAAAGATCGAGTTTGTCGGGTTGGATCCCTACGCCCATCTGAGATGACCTCGAAGACGGCCGCCCTCACGCTGATGGCACTCGACTCCCCAATTGGGGAGTCGGCCGTATGGGCCCGATTTCATGGGTCCGAAGGCTTCAAATCTCCCGCTCCGGGCCTCTGCAGGTTGCAGGAAGTCGCGCTCGAGGAGGGACTCACATGCCGAGAGCGGCGGCCAGTTGGGTGTAGCGGTAGTACGGCTCGTCCTCTGGGACGACGCTCCTGACGCGTTCGACAAAGCCGCGCCAGAAAGGCTCATCGAGTGGCCGGAGGTGTGCGGTGTTCTGGTAGAGGACCACAGCGTGCTGTGGCATCTCAGAGGCCATCAGGCACTGCCCGTTGTCTGTCCACGCCTGTAGCAGCGCGCCCAACTCCGGTAGACCGAGGTAGGGAGCGCAAGGCAGGACAGCGAATCGCGTCAGCGACTCCGCCATGCGGTAGCTATACGCGGACTCGGGTCCCAGCAGTTCTGCCAGGAACTTCGTGAAGTAGCGGCCCGGACGGTCGCTGATCACCTGCGCCCGCTGCCCTGGATCGAGCCGCGTGAAAGCCGCGTCGAAGCCGGGCAGCTTCTGACGCACTTCATCAACGCCGACGAGCGAGAGCAGACGAATCTCATCGCTGGTGAGCGGCTCCGCCGGGCCGCGCTGGGTACTGGCGACTAGCCCTTCGATCTGCCCCTGGAGTGCCGGAGTGATCGCGTTCCAGAAGACGTCGATGTCTCCCAGGCGTCCTACAGCGCGAACTTGAACGTCTCGAGGTTTGTCGCCGAGACGCCCGATGTTCTTTTTCAGGTACTCCGCCACGAGGCTGCGGTTGCGCGCGGCGAAGAGACGGAGACAGTCGGCCATCCGATCGCCAAGCTCGTCAGCACCTGGGGGATCAGGGAGCCCGTCGGGTTCCAGGCACGCTACCTTCACGGCGACATCTACGATCTGCTTGCGCACCGTCGGCTTCACCTGATCGTAGAAGGTGTGCGTCAGGTACTCCTGGCTTCCGGTGAATGCCGGGTCTGCAACATGCCGCGTGAAGCGCTCCACGACCCTGCGGCCCTGACTCGGGGGATGGATCAAAAGACCCTCGATCGCCGCCACAAGGTGAGCCCGGGCGTACTCGGTAGTGGGAGCGTAGAAATCTCCGAGGGGACGTAGCGATGGGTGAGCACAGAGATGCCGGTCCTCCCTGAGACGCTCCAGCTCTCGCTCCTCCACGAAGTCCAGCAGCTCAAGGTCCCGAGCCACCGACAGCAGTGAACTCTCGGCCTCCTGCATGGCCTTGACGTCATTGTTGGCGCGCGCCGTGTCGATTTTCTGGACGAGAACGGTGGCTGCACCTTCGCCGTCTTCGCTCAGGCGCCTCAACTTGTCGATCAGATCGGAAGCAACCGCGCTCCAGGTGAGGATGATGCACGCACGGGCAGACCCCGTGGTGTAGGTACGGTAGGCCTCACCGATGAGCGGGCGGACATCCGGGTTCCAGACGTGGCCGAGGCTCTCTTCGAGGTCCAGCACGGGTTTCCCCTCCCGAGCGAGTGCTGTCATGCAGGGGAGCAGTGTGGCATGTCGATGCTGGCCACGGACGGCCCGGATGCCTTGACTCTCGAGAACGGAGGCCTACAGGAGTAGCTAGGCTGATCGGCCGTCGCGGTCCGCCGCGCGCGAGCATCAGTCAGGGGCGAACCCATGACCACTGGAAGCTACCCGGAGTGGTTGTGGCGCGAATCGAGCAACGCCACTGCTCGACTCCCCAATTGGGGAGTCGAGCGTATGGGCCCGATTCATGGGCCCGAGGGCTTCTACGCGCGGCGCGATGCCGGCGTCACGCCCAGCGCATCCCGAGGGCGGTGAGCGTGTTCTTCACCTCGTCGGGCTGGTTGGCCTGCCGGGCGCGCACGTTGTTGATCCAGGCGCCAAGCCCGACCTCGGTTCCGTTTACGGGCTCGCGGTGGGAGCGCGGGACGTCGAGGTGTCCTTTCCGGGCGTGGAACTGGCGGGCGGCCTCGAGGTTGAGCGCGCGCTGCTCTGCGCGGCTGAGCTTGCGCGGGGCGGGGGCGGGCGTGAAGCCGAGCATGCCGCTGAGCATCCACTGCTGGGTGACGGTCAGTTTGCTGAAGGCGCGGCCCTGAGCGGTCAGCCACTTGCCGATGTCCGCGCCGTCGACGACGAGCTCGCCGGCCTTTGAGGGGAGGGCACCGCCGGTCTGGACGTGGTGCCAGGCGAGGCGGAAGTGCCGCTGCCAGTCGATGGGCCACGGCGGGCACCAGCCTGAGTCGATGTCTTCGAGAACCTGGCGGCGCCGGTCGGGCAGGGGAGTGATGGTGCTGGCCGGCGGGGTGGTGCCCGCGGCCTCGTGATGAGCGAGGACCTCAGCGCGACGGGCGGCGGCTCGCTGGTTGCTCAGGAATTTCCCCACGGGGTAGTCGCCGTGCATGGCATCCGTGGGGGCCGCCAGTCCGATGTGGGGGTGGTCGGTGGCCCAGGCGGCGGCCGCGGCAACGCCTTCTTCGAAGGTGGCGTCGAACTCTGACCAGATCATGCCGAGCTTCTCGGCCAATTCGATGCGCTCGGGGTCGAGGGTTCCCTCGTGGTAGTAGCGGCGCAGGTCGGCGATCCACACGCCGAGCGGGAAAACTGCGGGGGACCAGTCGGCGGGGGTGCGGTAGCCGTAAGGGACGCGCAGGTCCTCGTGCTCGGCGAGGTAGCGGGTGGCGGCCTGGATGCCGCGCCTCCAGTGCACCTTCTCCGGGTTCAGGACGCGCATGCCGATGAACGCGGCGATCTGGCGGGGGTCGTGGGCGGTGGAGAAGGAGAGCAGCCCGCGGGTGATGTCGTCAGCGCCGTCGTCCCGCTCGTCCGTGTCGTCCTGGGGGTCGTCGGCCGGCTCGGTGTCGTCGGTCGGCTCGACGGTGGGGGAGGGGCGGGACGGGGTGCTGGGGGAGGCGAGGGCTTCGATGATGCGGGAGTCGTGGGCGCGTAGCGCGGTCAGCAGCTTGGCAAGCGGCGCGTAGGAGGGGGAGGTGAGCAGCTCGTCGGGGGACTCGCTGGCGCCGAGGAGGATGGGCACGGCGATGGTGGCGAGCTTGCCTTCGCCGGGGTGCATGCGCAGGGCCCGGCCGACGGCCTGGACGAGGTCGGGCATGGAGCCGCGGACGTCGGCGAAGAACACGGCGTCGCACTCGCGGGTGTCGACGCCTTCACCGAGGACCTTGACGGAGGACAGGAACGCCGGCCCTTCCCGGTCGGCGGCGAACGCGCGCAGGGTACGCGCGCGGTGGTCGGCCTTGTGGTCGCCCGACAGCCAACTGCTCCAGAGGGTGTCGCGGTGCGGGTAGCGGTCGGGCTTTTCCTTGTACTGGGCCGTGGCCATGCGGTGCAGGCCCTCGGAGAAGGCCTCGGCCTCCTCGAGGCGACTGTGGAAGGTCAGCACGCGCTTAAAGCCCTGCTCGGCCGCGGACTTCAACGCCGCGGTCTGCAGGGCGGCCAGCCGAGCGGCGCGTACGGCCTCGGTAGCGTCGCCGTCGGCGGCGAGCTGGAGGGTCTGCAGGTGCGGGTCCTGGATCTCGATGCACAGCACCTGGTAGGGGGCGACGATTCCCCGATCCTGGGCTTCGGTGAGGGTGAGGCGGTAGGAGACGGCGCCGAAGGTGCCGTTCGGGTCGTCGTCCATAGAGGCGACGAGCTCGCCGGCCGCGCTGTTCTCGCCGGTGTCCTGGTCGCCGTTGTCCTCGCCGGACGCCCACAGGCGCGGGGTGGCGGTCATGTAGAGGCGGGCGGTGGCGGGGATGCGGGAGTTGTCATGGACGAGCGCCCACGGCTTGCCCATCCGGCCGCTCGTGCGGTGCGCCTCGTCGACGACGATCAGGTCCCAGGGTGCCAGGCCCATCTGATGCGCAGCCTCGATCGTGCCGAGGGAGGCGTAGGTGCCGTAGACGGTGACCGGGCCGCCGCCGGCGTCCTTGAGTAGATGAATGAGGGCGGCGGGATCGGTGGTATTGGGAAAGCCGACATCGCTCTGCCGCAGGGAGGACACACCGACGGCGGGGCCTGCGCGGCCAGCGAGGCGCCAGGCGGCGGCGGTCTGCGTCAGCAGCGGCCGCGACGGCATCAGGACCAGGACCCGGGCGGCCCGCAGTTCCTGGGCGACGCGTACGGCGACATACGTCTTGCCGCTGCCGGTCGCCTGGATGACCTGGGTGCGCAGGCCGTCCAGCGGGAGGACGGAACCCGCCGGGACCTCGAGGGCCGGGACCGCAGCCGTGACGGCCTCTGTCTGGTGTTCGCGCAAGGCCACGAGCGGCTGTGTCTGCATCCCAACGTGCCTTTCTGCAATGTCGCTTGTGATGGTCTCACCCGGGAGGCAACGGTGTCCGTCACTCTCAGGAGGGTTACTGCTGTGGCGGCCGCCAAAACAGTCCGGGACTGCCGAGCCCGGCCGATTCGGCGGCCGCCGGGGCATGAGCGGTCAGTCGGCGTCGTCGACAGGGTCGGCGTCTATGAGGCCGCCGATGCCGGTCTCGCACAGCAGGGCGTCATCGTGCTGGACGCCCTCCGGCCACAGGCCCACGCCGGGGCGTTCGTCGATGACGACGCATCCGCCTTCGCTCAGGAAGTGAGCGAACCAGGCGATGGCCCGGTCGCTTCGCTGCACCGTGCGGCCGGTGATGTTGGCGGGGTCGGACCAGGGATAGACGGCCACGGAGCCGATCTGAGAGTTGCCCTCGTCGTCGACGACCGTGCCGAAGGTGCCCATGCGTACGTCGACGCGCATGCAGGCCGTGCAGTAGCAGTGCGGGCTGACCAGGTCGCCGGGGCGGCGGGCGTGAACTTGCCACACGGGCCAGTGGTTCGTGCGCGGCAGCCACCCGTTCTTCTTCTGCTCGCGCACCAGTCGCGCGCAGCATTCGCAGGCCTTCGGGAGCCGGCCGTGGGCGGCGATCATCGCCTCGTACTCGGCACGAGTGTCGGGCAGGTAGAAGTCCGCGACGTCCCCGCCGTATCCGGAGCCCCAGTTGGGCTTGCCTTTGTGGGCGAGCGGCAGCAGGTCGGGTCCGCTGGAGGCCTCCCGCAGCAGCGGCAACAGGGCGGCGGTGTCGCCGTCGGCCGGCCACACCCCGTCCGGCAGCACGGTGACGATCCGTGCCGCTGCTGCTTCCGCGTCCGGGCGCGTCAAGTAGGGAAAGCGCGCGGCCACGATGCCGTCGGGGGTGGAGATGGTCCACGGCTGGATGCTGCCGCCCTCGTAGGCGGGGTGCTGGCGCAGGACTCGCTCGCCGCGCGGCGGGAAGGACCAGCCGGTGTGCACGACCAGTCCAGCCAGCTGGAGGTAGCCGATACCCGGCTCGATCTTCACGTCGTCGGCCACGGCCGGGGCGAACTCGATCTCGGTCGCCCCGGCGGCCCGGGAGGTGCCGGCGCTCACGCCGACTCCTCAACGGGGTGCGGCTCCATGACGACGCTGCGGCCGTCGGCGCCGATGACGACCAGCGGGCGGCCTTCGCCCGCCGCGTTGAACACGGCGAAGGTGACGTCCTGGTTGCAGTCTTCGGCGAAGTCGACGGGGGACTCCAGTGCGCTCCGCACCACTTCGCGGGTCTGCTCGAGCGCCGCCGGCCGCAGGCCCGCCTCGGTCGCGGCCTGGTCCAGGTCGGCGTCGGAGGCGGTGTGGTCGATGCCGGCACGGAGGGCCGCACGTACGAGGGCGGCCTGGTAGCCGACCGGGTTGGAGCGTTCACTGATCTTCACGAACAGGTGCCTCCTCTCTGCCCAGCCTCCCGCTAGGCATATCTCTATTATGCAGAATGTGAATCTGCTTTTCAAGGGTTGGGGGCCGTGCCGCAGCGGTCGCAGGGCGAGGCCGCCCTGCTTGGACCGTGCGTGTGCACGGCGAGCAGGTCCGCGGCGCTGGTCACGGGACTCCAGCGGCGGCCACGGCACCGGTCGGCGGTGCAGGGGGGAGGCGGCCTCGAAGGACTCGTCGGCCCGGTGCAGCCGCAGCCGGATCTGCTGCCCCGAGATCGCGAGGTGACCATGGTGCAGTTCGCGGTCCTGCCAGGACCACGCGATGTAGTGCGCGACCTGGTCGCCAAAGGCGACGCGGGCCAGCTGGCTCGCGAGGTACTCGGCCGACGGCTCGATACGCCCGGACAGCAGGTCGGCGATCGGGTCCGGCTCAGGGAGGAACTCGAGCGTGCCGGAGTCGTTGCGGCCGCAGTTCGGGCAGCGGGCGGGCTCCCGGCCGGTGCCCAGGCAGCCGGTGGTGAGGTGCTCGCGGCAGCACGGGCAGTAGTGCGCGTAGCGGTCGCCGTTGGTGCCGGCCTGGTTGCCGCAGCCCTTGCACACGCCCGGTCGCTGGTTGCGTGAGAACGGGAACTGAGGTGCAGGCAGCCGCGTGTGCTGGTGGGACGGGCAGGTCGCCATGAGGATCTCCTGAACTCTCGAAGGGGCCGCGGTTGTTGGCGGGGCGGTTCGGGACTGGGCGTGGCGGCCGTCAGTTGTCCGGGGCGGCAGCCAGGTACGGCTCCAGTGGAGCCCCTACTTGGGGGCTGGGAAGCCGGCCGTGCCGCTGCCGCAGCCAGGCAGCACAGCCGTCGCGGATCAGTTCGGTGACGACGTGGCGGGGTCCGGGGCGGTCTGGGTGGTCGGCATACGCGCGGTGTCCTTTCCGGGTGTCTGGTGCAGGAGCCGGCGGCCGATGGCGAGGCAGGCGTCGCTGTCGTCCCACCGGTGGGGAGTCACGGGCACCATCAGAGCCCATAATGCAGAATCAAACTATGCATGCCTATAGTCTGCATAGATTGGTTACGCTTTATGATAGGTGTGCAGGCGTCAACTCCCGCGTCGGGCAGGTGCATGTTCGAGGGCGCCAGATGTGGTCTGCAGCGGCTGGCTGGAACCGGACGGCGCAAGAGAGCCGGCTGACTCATCCAGCCGAGCTCCCCAATCCCCGAATCCCCTGAGCTCCTTCAGGCGCAACGGGGCCTTGGACGCGGAGGGCTGATGATCGAGAAGACATCGAAGATGACGACGGTTGCCTGAGCCTGCGCCGTCAGTGAGGACGTACGCGACCCCAGCGCCTGCTGGAAGCGGTTATCGGATAACCGGGCTGGCGGTGGGGTAGGACGGATGCCGGGCCTCTCTTCGCTGGAAGGCCCATCACACCCAGCTGGGGTCTCCCAGCGAGAACGAAGGACAACAGCATGGCCAGAGGCACCGTGAAGTGGTTCAACGCCGAGAAGGGCTTCGGCTTCATCGCCCAGGACGGCGGACCGGACGTCTTCGCTCACTACTCCAACATCCAGGGCAACGGATACCGGGAACTGGTGGAGGGAGAGACCGTCACCTTCGACGTCACCCAGGGCCAGAAAGGCCCCCAGGTCGAGAACATCGTCCGCGGCGGCTGACATCCGACCCGAGTCCCGCATGATCCACCATGTACAGTGGCATCACCGACGCGGGGTGGAGCAGCTCGGTAGCTCGCTGGGCTCATAACCCAGAGGTCGCAGGTTCAAATCCTGTCCCCGCTACCAGAAGAAGGGGCCCGCAAGCGCGGGCCCCTTCTGCATTGGCCTAGCCGAACGAGCAGCCGACCACTGGGCAGTGTCGTCACGACCTGTTTTACCGCTCCGCCAGAGCCAGACTGTTGGTGCTGCCCCGGCCAGACCCGACCGTAACGAACGTCTCCGCTCCCTGTCGGGCTCGACGCAGCGAGACGCCCAGTCCCTTCAGCGCCAGTTGGTAGCCGTCATCGCCGTCGTCGCAGCTGAGCTCGAGGCCTGGGAGCCACACCCGGAACGGCTCCCCCTGCGCTGCTACCAGGTATCCGCGCTGGCGGTACCAGTGCATCACTCCGTACTCCCCGCGGGCGATCTTCGCCATCACCACGCGGCACCCCCGGTTTGCCAACCATCGCTCGGTCTCTTCAAGGAGCGCACTGCCCACTCCTTGTCGACGGACGTCGGCGTCGACGGCCAGCAAGTCAATCTCTGCCAGCGTCCGGGCCAGAGCACGCAGCGCGGAACGTCCCTGCTCGGTGTGCTGGCGCATCAAGCGAACCGGGGGAGTCACGAAAGCCAGCCCGCATGGTCCACCTGCCGACTCCCTCTCGGCCACCACGGCTCGCACTTGTCCGAAGGGGCGTACGGAGAACTCGCCACCATAACGATCCACGAGCGTCCCAAGCGGCTGGTCCTCCGGCTGCCGCAAGGAGGGGCGACCTCCTATGGCAATGTCTGACAGCCGGTTGAGATCCATGCTCTCACCGCGGCGTGCGGTGCGAATGGCAAGCACCGAATGTCCTCTCTTCATCTGCGATCAGGTCCGTCCCTTACGTGGTGCGGGCGTCCCATACAACGACGAACCAACTGTTTTGGGCACACAACAGCCGCTTCCGCAGTTCCGTCCAGGGAAGAGCTGTCTGTGCGCGGCCGACGGCAGCGCCGTCATGGGCGTGACAACGTTCGCCCGGGCTGACCGCTGAACTCGGCAGGAAGCGTCCTGTGGCCCAGCCCGAGAAGGCCGAAGCGCCCTACTTCTCCCGTGGCGTCTTCAGGTCGGGAAGCCGCGCAGGTGCCCTCTGTACTCGCTGCTCTAGCCACTACGAGGAGAATCTCGGCACGTCCGGGATCACCGTCGGGCTGCTCTGCCGTGCAGCTGTGGAAGTCAGCTCGCTCCACAGACGTCGATGAAGGGCATCGGCTGCGGCTGCCATGCGTGCATGGTCGAGCGGTTTGGCTTGCGGGTCCAGGACGGTGGGTGGGTGGTCACTGCTCCCATGGCCGCGCATGATCAGACCATGATCCGGGAAGCGGCCGAGCACGGGCGTGCCGTAGCGCGCCAGTTGTTCTTCGACGGCCAAGTCGAATTCGTCCGGTGTGGCAGCTTCGTCGGACTCGGTGAGAAGCAGCAGCCCGTTCAGGGGGTGGGTGCACACCGACCGGCCCAAATGCTCCGACCGCCACAGGACGGCCGACTCGGCTGGTGTGAGTGGCACACCATCGTTGGTATGCGTGGTGTTCGTGGTCTTGCCAGGGAACGGAATGTGGCGCTGGAAGGGCCGGGCGTGATGCACGAGAATCCGCAGGTCGGCGGCCCACTTCGAGGACGTCACCTCCTGCATCCAGCCGTCGTAGGCGCCGATAAAGAACACCTGGTCGAAGCCGCCGTGAGCATGCTGAAGCGCGGCGCCGATCGCGTCGCTGGTGTTGGGGACCGTCATCGACCACAGCTGGCCAGGTGGGGGAGCGAGCCGCAGCCGTGTCCATGTGCTGACCGCCTTCGGCATTGCGGCTGTCGCCCACTCTGGGCGGCCCGGATCGCGGAAGAGGCCCATGCTGCTTCCTTCCACGAGAAGGAGACCTACTGCGAGGCCGCGGGCAGCCCAGGCGGCGGCGATGCGCTCGGCCACCCTGGCCAGATGGTCCCGCCCCAGGCCGCCGGACGGCGCGTCGAGGAACTGGACGACGCGCGAACGCTTGAGAACGTCTGGCTCCGTGCCGTGCCCTGCGGGCCGGGGCCGGCTGACATGGCGGTCATCGCCCACGGCCGTCAACGGCCGTGGTACAGGGATCGAGCCGGCCGGGGCCGCCGGCACGCGACTGCTGCGAATCGTGAGCACGCCGCGGCAGAAAGACCAGCGGGGAGCCATTCTCACTGTGCAGTTTTCGGGTCCGCATGCGTGGTCCAGCAGCCGTAGCCCGCACCCCGCGATACGGTCCTCGAGCACCTCGATCAGCCGTTCCTCGTCGAATCCGCCACCTGCCACCTGGCGTTCGATCAACCAGTCGAGCCCGTGGTCGGCCATCTCGGTGCTCAGCCGTACACCCACGTACCCGGTGAGGCTGTCCCACAGGCGGGGGCGTCGCAGCAGGGCACTGCCCATTGAGCAGGAAACAATGAGTCGGCGCAGCAGACTGCGCTCCACCGGCTCGCGGCGTCCAGGGCCTCGCTCCTCACGCAGCGGATCCCACTGCACGACGTGTCCAGATGCCGTGACCTGGTCGGTGTGGGCGGCCAGCAGCGCGGACAGGTCCTCACCATGCGGTCCGCTCACCCACACCGCCGGCGCGGGTGAGCGCCAGGACGCCTCGAATGCCCAGGGGCGAAGACCGAAGCGCAGACGGGCACCGTCCATCTGCACGGTCAGTCCACGGACGCCACGCCACGGGCTCTTCTTCGTGCGGTACGGCAACAGTCCGAACAGGGACTGCACGTCCGCAGGGCGTTCAAGGCGCAGAACCAGTCCCTCCTCCACCGGCTTGGCTTCCCTGACGCCGAACGGTCGTGTCTGACCGTCCACGGTGCCAAGAGCAGAGACCAGTGCCGCTTCCAGAAGAGCCTGTTCACCTGAAGCCGAGGGTACGAGCTGATCGAAGCGGTCGAGTCCGCCCAGACGGCGTCGGACGCCCTCCAGTGACTCACCGGTGAGCTGGCAAGCAGCGTTGCCGAGCTGATCCATGCAGTACATGCGTGTTCCTCCGAGGAGCCCCCCGACCTGGGCAACGAAGGCGCATCTCAACACAACTGCGGGATCCGGCAATGGGCTCACGACGTTGGTTCTCTGACGATGCCGCGTGGTCGGGTCGAGCATCCAGAACTGGCCGCGTCCGAGGCCAGGCACGAGAAAGCTAGCCCGACCGCTCCGCCAGTTCCACCCGCCACGCCGATAACGACCGCTGACCCGCCGCCATGTCGCCACGAACATCTGCCCGATCGCTGCCACGCCGAGCGAGTGAACCGCGCTCGGCACGCGGTGAAGATCCCCCACAGCAACCCGCCCATGCTCTATCAGCGTGACATGACAGACGTCCTACTTGACCGCTTCCTCCGACGAGCCGACCTCACGCGGGTACTCGAGGAACACTTCGGATCCTGCCGCACCTGGCCCCTTCCCTTGCGAGCCGCCTACGACCAGCTCGAAACACTCAGAGACCTGCTCGGATCCGCCACCTACTCCACATTCCTGCGGTGCGTCGAGCGTGCAGCCAGCCAGAAGGAAGTCTCCGAGTCCCGGCTGCTCACCACGCACAGGGACTATCTGGACCGCGAACTGTACAAGCAGTACGGCGATGAACTGCCCGAGGAGATCAAGGTTGCCTGGGCCGTGACCTTCGGCATCATGGTGCTCCTCAAAGACCAGGAATACGCCCACCTCATCAAGGCAGCCGTCCGAGCTGACGAGGACAACACCGTCAGTACAAGCGCGTCATGATGCGAAGCCCGCCAACACTTGGCGGGGCTCACTTCCACTCACTCCCGTTCTTCGCCGGCGCGGCCGCCGGCTCCGAGGGTCCTTCGTCGGGTAGGTGTCGTCGCCGGGTGAGCGCCGAGTACGCCGCGGGCCCGCAACTTTTCCACGTCGGGAAGACGGACTTCGGGAAGTGCGTCGAGAAGGTCGGCCTGGGCCGCGTGGATGCTGCGCGGGGCCCGGGGGCCGGCGCCAAGGGTGCGGCGGGCTGTCACGCAGGCATCGTAGGCGGCACTCAACTGCTTCCGTCCCAACGGGGCGGACTTTCGTAGTTCATAACAGGGTGAGGGCCCGGGGCCAGGCCCTGGCACTTCCGGGCCCTCACGAGGTCGCGCATCCGCGGGGGTCGGACATTCAGGGCGCGATGCCGTACTCAACGACTCCTGACCCCTGCGGGGCACGCGTCGTGCGTTATGCCGGGGCGGGCCCGCGTCGCTGTTCGGGTCCGGCTGTCATGCCATGCCCAGTTCAGAAGCAGGCATTCACGCTCGACGGTAGCTGTCGACCGGGCCACCCCAGCCGCCGGGAGGCCCGTCAAAGTCGATCACGAGCGAGGAGCCTTCCGGGTCCACCTTCAAGTGACCCAGGCCGCGCCCGCCATCCTTGCCGTCCTTGCACGTGTAGGTGATGGTCGCGGATTCCTGGCCGCCCTTCTTCGTCGTCACCAACGTGCCCGTGCACGAGAGCTTCGCGCCCTTGGCTGTGGCTTTGCCGTCCTTGATGACGAGCGTGTCCAGCGTTGAGTCGTCGGGGGCAGCGATGTACTTCCAGGTGCCGGCCGCTCGCTCAAGGAGCGTGCCGTGAGACGGAGCCGCCCCGGCCGGCTTCCTCGCCACGCCAGTGGTGGCACTTGCCGTGCCATCTGCCGTCTTCCCACCCGCGCTCTTGCTACCGCACCCGGCGGCCATCACGACCACGGCGAGCGTCGCGGCCGCAATCCATCGCGCCTTGCGCACAACAACATCCGTTCTCTCTTTGCGTCTTTACAATGCCCGCAAACCTAACAGGCGCCCGCGGGCGAGCCGATCATGCTCTGCAACGCTGGCAGTTCCTTCGTTGGGCACGACGTCTCCTTTCCGAAGCGACGAGCACTGTGGTTGGTCCTCACCTGTTTTCCTTCCAGGCGCGGATCTCCAGGTAGACGATCTCGGCCTCGGGGTGCATGCGGCCGGTCATGACAAGCCAGCCCTGCACGGCGGCGGTCACGTCTCCGCCCGCCGCGTCCACGAGCTGCTTGAACTGGACTGCGTCGAAGCCTTGTTCGCCGGATCCGGGCCCGCCGACGTTCGCGCCGTAGGCGCGTTCCTCGGTCCCGTCGCGGCGCTGGACGACGTTGCGGCGCACCCCGGGGGAGTCGGCGAGGCGTCCGGCGTCGTGGGTGAACATGCTGCGCAGGGCCCGCACCGTGAACGCGATCTTCCCGTTGTTCGCGGCGGCCTCCTCGATGATCGGGTACAGGCGGGAGGCGCCGGCCGCGATGTGCTGCTTGCCCGCCCGGGCCAGCGACGACGTCCATTCCTTGCGGCGTCGGCCCTGCTCGTCGGTGACGGTCCTGGTGGAACGCACCGCGTTGCGGCGGCGCACCCGCGCCACCTCGCCGCTCTTGGTCAGCCGGGGCCGGACGTGGCCGCGGGCCAGCCGTTTGAGGCTTTCGATGTCCCGCGGCCCGCCGGCCTGCACTTCCTGGACGACTGCCCGCAGGGCTTCCACCATCGAGGCGCCCTTGTTCTTCGTGAAGAACTGCGAGACGAGGGAGGCGTTGCGGCCGAGGATCTCAGCGACCTGCTTCTTGTTGAAGCCCTCGTCGAGCAGCTGCTCGGTCAGGCGGGCGGCCTCGTTGCGTTGGGCGCGGCGGCCGCCGCCGCGGCGCTGGCGTGGGGTCATGCGGCCGCCTCCTCATCCTCGTCGTCGCACTCGTGGCCGGAGTCGGCGGTGTCGCCGTCCTCCCAGTCGCCGGCGCCGCAGATGCACTCCCACTGCCCGTACCAGCCGATCTCTCCCGGCTCAGGGCAGTCGTAGTGACCGGAGTCGGGAGCGTGCTCGTCGGGGAAGAGGGCCTCGCCCGAGGCGCCGCATTCGGAGTGCTCCCAGCGGGCCTCCCACGTCACGTCCGCGGTCACAGCGCTTCAGCTTCCAGGTTCTGGCGGCCCAGCTTCTGCAGCGTGTAGAACTCCTCGTCGTTGGTCGGGGTGGTCTGCTCCCAGTCCAGGGCGCCCTTGAGGAGGTAGTCGCCCGGTTGCCCGCTGTAGGGCCAGTCCGGCCGCTCGGTGGTGTAGATGGCGTCCGTGCGGAACGCGAGGATCGATCCGGCCGGCAGATGCAGGGCGCCGGCCGGGACGCCCTTGCCGACCTTGACGTCGCCGGTCTTCTCGTCCTGCCCGATGATCACGCTCTGGTGCGTCGACAGCAGTGCCGCGCGCGCGGCCGACCACACCGCGGCCGCCCACTCCGGGTGCGCGTACGGATCCCGAGCGAACCCCCCGTCGCGCTGCCAGGTGACGTGCGTATCCGTGATCCCGGTCAGGCGCGCGCCGTCGGGGATCTCCGGCGTGGACCCGTCCGCGTTGAGTTCCACGGACCCGGTGGTGATCTTCGGCCGCTGCGCGAACGTGCCGATCCCGTACAACAGGATCGACCGCACCGCCCGAGCGGCCAGCCGGAACGCCCACCGCATCGACTCATCCCCGTGCGAGGTAGACCAGCGCAGCAGGTGGTTCCAGACACTCTTCAGCTTCGTCGACCACTCCTGCAGCGGCCGCTGGTTCTTCTCCCACACCAGGCCGTCCAGGAACTCCACCTTCCACGGCATGATCGGGTTGCGCAGCGCCACGTTGATTTCCGCACCCCCCGCCCACGTCGTGAACGTACGCCCCGGCTCGTACGGGTAGTGCCAGGACCGCTCCCCGGGCGCGGGGGCGGGCAGCAGTCCGACATGCTCCCACCCCTCCGGGATGGTGACCCGCACCTGCCAGTGCGACGGCGCATACAGCAGATCCGCCTTCTCCTTGTCACTCAACGCGGCGAACGCCGCCTTCGTCATCCGGCGCGGAACGCCGGTCGGCGAGACCGAGCAGTGCCGCGCGTAAGCGAACGTACGGTCCAGCTCGTACCAGGCCGGCACCCGCTCCGGCACCCGAGGCGGAGTGATCAGCTCGGTGCGGCCCTGCCCGGCCGTCGCGTGCAACAGACCGCGGAGCTCCTGCGACAGCACCGGATACCCCTCGGCCCAGCGGCCCCGTTCCGGGATGGTCCGCGTCCACAGGTCACGGCCGGTCTGCGACGGCGACCCCATCAGCACGACGTCCCGCCACTTCTCGCGCAGCGCCTTCCACAGCTCCACGAAGGCCTGACGGACGATCTCCGGGGACGCGCCCTCAGGGTCGAACCACTCGCCCACACTGCGGATTTCGGTGTGCTGGTCCTTGCCGCGCTGCCACCGGCCCACCGGGTTACGCGGATGAACGAGGTGCCCGGCCTGCCGGTCCTTGCCACGCGAGGACTCCACCTGCCAGCCCTCCGGCAGCGGACCGTTCAACCATGCCGCGACCGCGTCCCGGAGGAACTCATACCGGCCCGCGTCCCGGTGCCAGGGGTCGCCGCCGGTGACGTAGATTCGCTCGATCGTGGCGGGGACCGTCGCGTACACGGCGGTCAGGATCTCGGCCACGCTCGCGCGCCCCAGCTCCAGCCGGGCTGTCCCGCCGCTCCACACCAGGACACCGGTCGAGGTGTCGAGGAACGCCATCTGTCGTACGGCCTGCTGGAAGTTCGGCGGCTTCGATGCCAGGTTCGACTCCTGCCTGAACCATCGGTCGCCCTCGGCCCCGGCCGGAATCGACGGCAGTTCACGCGCCGGCGCTTCCCCGGCCGGCTGGGCGGCCGGGACCGTCGGGGCCTGCTGGGCCTCCGCAGCCACGGCTGGGCCGGGCGCCGGCTCCTCGGCCTGGACCTCGGCGGCCGGGGCCTCGGCCGAGACAGCCGGTGTAGTCAGGCCGGGGGCGGTGGTTTCGGCGGGTTCCTTGATCGGCTGTGCGGCCGCCTCGGCCCCGGAGCGATCATCAATGGCCTCCGTGGCCGCGGCTTCGCTCACCGGCCCGCTCGCGGGCGCCTGGGGGCCCAGGCGGGGCACCAGGGCGACGACGTCGATCACCGAGAGACCGGCCGACGTCGCCAGCCGATCGGCCTTCGCCTTCTCGTACGCACCCAGCGCGACGATCTTCTTGTCCCGATCGGCCTGCAATTTCTTCAGCCGGCGCTCCAAGGGCTTGATCTCGTCGCGCAGTTCACGCAGATCGGCTAGGCCGTCGTTGTAGGTCTTGGCGTCCATCAGTCAGTTGGCTTCCTTCGGAGATCGCCGGAACAACCGCGACCCATTTTGCAGATCGTGACTATGCATAGTCAAGCTATGCGTTATGCGGGTGGGGTGCCGCACCCGCACGCACCCGCCGCAGAAGAACACCACCGCTCACCCCACCACCGAGTCCGCGCCGGAACCCTGCATGCTCCCAGACCTCACCGACAGCGCGGCGGCCTCGCTCGCCTCCCCCGACGAGATCGCACGGATCTCGACTCGCACACAACCAGCGCCTGCTACCAGGGCCACACGTTCAACCGCCACGGCTAGCGACCGGCCTTCCGGTTGAGGTGAGGGAGTTGCGCTTTCAGCACCCGGACTTCCAACTCATACGCGCTCTCGCGATCTGGGCATGGGAACGCCCGCCAGCGCCGAAACGCCTTGCCTTACTTCACGTGATCGTTCATCCGAGTCCGGAAGCGCTGGGTGCTGCCTACGTAGCAGGGCTCATTGCGCTCGTCGAAGAGGATGTAGACCACGGCGACGCCCTTCAGCGGCGTTGGGGCGTCCTCGGAGCACGGCCAAGCGCCGACCCATGTGTGACCGGGGCCGTTGGGAGGGTGCAGGAGAAGACAGGTCTGGTGCGGCAATGAGATGTGCTCATTCCAGCGCAGGGACCAACGAGGTGTCTCAAGGGCCCGATAGGCGTGAAAGAACTCGAGCAGCTCCGTGATGGTGATGTCCCCACAGCGGTAGCCGGCTCCATAGCGCTGGAGGATCTGGATCTCCGCCTTCTCCTGCGCCTCGGCGAGGCGCTTCTGCTCGCGCTGCAAAAGCTCGATCTTCTGAAGGGTCGCTGCGTAAGCAGCCGCTTCCTCCACCGACGCCCCCCTCGTTCGTGGCACCCGATCCCCGGCCTGCCCACGGTCGTTCACGAAATCATTCGCTGCACCAGCTGGGTCAGCGCAGACGTCGGCCGGCCTGTCCGCCGACCGCGCCGCCTCGAAACGGTTCGGATCACTCACCTGGCACCGCCTCGCTCGAGGAATGCGACTGGGCGTAGGCGGCGAGCTGTGGGTACTCGCGCGCAATCTGCTCGCGCAGACGCTGCGTATCCGGCCCAGCCTGCTGGCGACACCCCGCCTCGTCCCGGCCCATGCCCGGGCTCGATTGCTCTGCTCCATCGACTTCGCCAGCGCGTGGCGCACTGGCGAACTCGGCCGCTAGGCGCTGTATTGCACTTGCTGCTTCCTGCGCAGCCGCTCGGCAGTTGGAGCACAGTCCGTCCAGTGGGCGGGGTCCCTTGCCAGGTGCGCGACACGTTGGCTCCGTGCACTCCCACCGCTGCGGACGTCCCGCGGCCGGACTGGCCTTCTGGGCAGGCAAGATCTTCCGGTGGGCCCGGCGATCCAGGCGCCGCTCGTCGCATCGACGACACGGCTGACCAGTGTCGATGTCAATGCCGTCCTCGCAGCGAGCCGCGCGGCAGTCGCCGTCGCCGACGAGTTTCACGGCGACCCCGACGGGGCTGTCGAGTCCTTCCCCACCCATCGCGACGTTGGCCTTTGTCGCAAACCCCCACTCCACCCAGCGGCGGTTGACCCGCTCGGCAAGCTGATCCGGTGAGCGCCAGGCAAGGGCGGCCAGGATTGAATCTCTGAGGACGGCGGGCCGGTAGCGCGGGAGAAGTTCGCGAAGGGCCTCGGGGAACGCGTCCTCAACCGCACGTACCTGGGCAGCCTCCGCACGCGACATCCGGCCGCTGGCCCGGCCTGGTCCACCTGCTCCCGTTGATCTACGCGGCGTCGTGGCGCTGTTTGACGCGGCCCCGCCGCCGTTCGCGCGCGGCTTACTACCTGTAGGAGGCCTACGGCCGTCACCGGCGCTACGCGCCGAAGGCGCTCTCATCTCTTGTTGTTCTTGGTCTTGTTTCCCTTCGTCTTGTTCAACCCCCTTGGGAGGGGGCACCAGACCCCCTCCCAAGGGGGTACGCACCCCCGCGGAAGGGGGTACGGGCTGACCTGCGTATTCGATTTCAGGCACGGTGGACGAGTGTGTTTCCACTGGTCGCTCCGTACCCCCTCCCAAGGGGGTACGGAAGTCCTCGAGGCGCGGCGGCACGAACCGCACAAACGCGGGAATCGGCAACCCGTCCCGACGGGCACGCTTCCGCTCCTCGGCGACCCGCTCGCAGTGATCTCTCAGGCCGGCCCGCACAGCCTCCAGCCACGCGTCGAACTGCGCCTCCCGTTCCTTGCGCTGCTGGGGTGTCTCCTCGAGCGGCTGACCCGCTGCGTCTCTGGCTGACCGGTTCGCCCCGTACCACTGCCCCAAGGACTGCATGCCGGTGTACCCCGTCGGCGGAGTCTGATGAACCACATAGCGGTTGCGCCGGTTCAGTCCGGCAACAGAGCGGATCACGTCGACTGCACCGATCACCTCGAGCTCGAGCATGTAGCGCGCCACCTGCTCCGGCTTCTTCAGATGCAGCATGCGCGCGAGCGTGACCAGCCCCGGCCAAACTTCGGTGTCGTCCCGAGTGACGTTGATGTGCGCCGACAAGCCCCAGTACAACGTCCGCGCGTCCGACGTTGCGCCTGACAGCAACACCCAGTCCGAAACCATCGTGAACGGCGCGCGACGACCGAGGGCTGTCTCGAAGGCCGCATCGAGCGCGTCCGGATCCGAAAGCGTCACGTCCTCACCCCCACCGTCGCGAACGGACCATGGTGTGAGCAGAACTGGCGACCGTCGTCTCGGTACGTGCAGCGAGCGGCCAACCGGGCGGAGGAATACAGAGCCGAGGTCGCGAGTACATAAGCGCTCGCGTACGAGGGGGAGCCGCGCCGCGGCCGAGCGGCCGAGCAGGTCGGTGGTACTGGTGTGACACCTACGGGGTCCCTTGAGAAGGGAGCCGACGATCAGCTGACGGAGTGTGACAGCGAGCACGCAGGCGGCCCTCGCTGGGCCTGCAGGGTGATCCTTGTCTATCCTGTTACCGGTGACCGCGGGCCCTGGTGGTCCAGGCACCCAGCGCGGTCACCGCGCTGACCACGACTCCGAAGCTGGCAGGCGGGGGAGTCGCTTCGACGGCCGCACCTGTTCCCGCAGGGGCGGCCGTCATCCGTTTACGGTGGGATGCCGATGGTCATGGCGTCGTTCTCCCTTACCCGTCGAACTCGTACTCGAGGATGTAGGCGAGCGAGTCGAGCGTCATCTGGTTGACCTCGACTGCCTGCCCGGACTCGTCGTACGCGGTTCGAACGATGTTGATCACTGGAGTGTCTGCGGAGAGGTTGAGTCCCTCGGCGTCCTCGGCCGACGGTGCTCTCACTCGGATCTCTTCGCGGAAGTGCACAGGGGCCCGTCCGAGCTCGGCCAGGCGTGCATAGATCCCGCCAGGGCCGGAGTCAGCTTCGGTGATCCGCGTTCCAACCACGAGGTCGTATGGCAGGTAGGAGGTGGACAGGAGGATCGGCCGGTTCTCGACGATGAATCGGCGTGATCGACCGAACGCGGAATCCTCGCCGTCAAGGCCGAGGACTGACGCGATGGCCGGGGGTGCAGTGATCTGGCCAAGGATGGTGGCCTCTGACGTGAGATCCCGGCTGTCGTCGGCAGAGAAGATGCTGGCTCCAGACCCCCAGTGCTCGCGGGACAGCCGCGCGATGCTGCGTCGGCGGATCGGCCGGAACGATCGCACGTAGAAGCCGGCACCTTTTCGGGACTCCGCAAGGCCCTCCTTCTTCAGCGCATTGAGCGCTTGACGTGCGGTCATACTCGCCACGCCGTACTCAGCAGCCAGGGGGTTCTCCCCGGGCAGGCGGTCGCCTGGCCGGAAGACACCTGAGTCAATCTTGGCGCGGAGGTCGTCCGCGATGCGCCGGTACTTCGGCTGCTTGCTGGTTTCGCCAGTCATCCCCTCTCCCTGCCTCGCTAGCGATCCTACGGGTCCTCGCCGCAGAGATCGCTCCGAGGCTCAGTGACGCGCCATGGATCTTACATCGCTAGGGAGATATTGACAGCTCGCTAGTGAAGGCGTTTTTCTGGGTACAGCTCGCTAGGGAAGTTTCCGCGGAAACAGGGCGGGGCTTTTCAAGGGCACCGCCATGTCAAAAACGGCTCCCCGGGTGGTCTGGGCAGAGACCCGGAGAGCCGCCACAGGCCGTCCGATCTGAAACGGAGAACGACCCGTGAACACCATCTTCCCAGCCCAGCGACCGACGGAACAGCGCGTACAGAACGCGGGTTCGCGGCTGCTGGCTGCGGCGTTCGAGCGTCACGCCGACGCGCTGCTGGCCTACATCCGCGGGCACAACGAGCTGCCGGCCAACACCGACTCGTACGGGGTCGAGGACTTGGCCTCTCAGGTGTGGCTGGAGTTCGCGATGAAGCTCGACCGGGTCGACAAGCGGGTCCTGGACTTCTCGTACGTGCGGCTGACGGCGAACAAGGTCGTCCGCAGGGCTGCGAAGGTCGAGTCCGTTGAGGTGCTGTTCGGCTTCGCCGGCGGTGAGCAGGGACTCGCCGTCGAGGGTGCCGAGTTCGGCGACGACGAGGACTACGCGGTGGCGCCGCTGGAGCCGGTCGCGAAGCTCGCCGACACCCTGATCGTGGGCGAGCCCCGCACCGGCATGGGTGCCGGGCTGGTCCGCCAGCTGCTCGCTGCGGGGGTGGCGGCATGAGCGCGGCGACGACCACTTCGACGCGGACCAAGCTCAAGTTCTCCGCTCCGCAGCTCACGGTCATCCAGGCGCAGGCCCTCGTTACCACCTGGTTGATCACCGGTTTCGTGGCCTTCGGCGTCGCCTGGGGCCTGGGCCTGCAGGCCGCCTGGTGGCACCGCATCCTGCTGGCGCTCCCGGTTATCGGCCTGGGCGTGGCGGACGCGTACCGCGTCGACCACGTCATGGAGTTCCGCGCCCGGCTGACGCGCTCGCTCGCTGACCTGGACTGGGTGCAGATCCCGCTCGCGATCGGCGGTGGTGCCTGGCTGCTCGGGCTGGTGCCCGCGGTCGGCACACGCCTGGTGATCATCGGGTTGATCGTCCTGGTTGCCGTCCTGTACAGCTACGCGCCGCACGCGACGGCTCCCGCTGGAGGTGCCCGATGAGCAGTCTCGCTGACTTCCGGACGGAGCGCCGCCAGGACGAGGAGCTGAAGGCCCGGCAGGCCCGCGAGGCCAAGGCCCTCGATGTCGACCTCGACCTGCGCAAGCAGCAGCAGGGCTTCGACCAGCAGATGCAGTTGAAGCAGTTGGAGATCGAGGAGCGCGAGCGACTGGCCGAGCAGGCCCGCAAGGACAAGGCGCAGAAGGACGCCGCCGAGCTCGCGAAGAAGCAGGCGGCCGAGGCTGCGAAGATCCAGAAGGACAAGGAGCGCCGCAAGGAGCGGGAGCGGCTGCGGAAGCTGAGCCGGGAGCGGTGGCAGCGTCGTCTCGATGCCGCGCCGAAGTGGCTGGCCGAGCATCTGGACTTGTCGGCTGCGCTGGCGGTGATGGCGTGCAGCATCGTTCCCGCCCTGATCTCCCAGGCCTCTTCGCTGAACGACACCGGCATTGTGGAAGCGATGGGGTGGGCCGGCGGTCTGCTGGTTGCGCTGCTGCCGTTCATGCTGGAGTGCTCGGCCTGGGCGGCGACGGCCGGCGAGGCCAAGGCGATGAAGCAGGGCCGCTCCCCGTGGCCGTACCGGATCGCCGTGTACTCGTTCGCGGGACTGGCCTCCTGGGTCAACTACCTGCACGGCCGTAACGTCGGCGGTGACCGCTACGGGGTGCTGCTCGGGAGCGTGCTGGCAGCGTCCTCGATCATCCCGATCCTGGTGTGGCAGCTGGTGCAGCTCGGCCGGCACATCGAGTACCGGGAGCGGCTGCGCGCGAAGCGCCGGCAGCGCCGGGAGATGCGGAAGACCCGGAAGACGCGCCAGGACGAGTGGCCGCAGGTCTGGAAGGCCGCGGTGCGGTTGCGGGCTGTCGCCGGGTACGAGCGGCTGTCCGAGGAGGACGCCTGGACGATCGCCTACGGCGTGTTCGAGGGTGCTGGTTCGGAGGCACTGTCGGATGAAGTGCTGGCGCTGCTGTCCGCGGAGATGCTCGGTGATCTGGTGGAAGCCGAGGGGCGCCGGACGGTCGTACTGGAGGCGCTCGCGGAGGTTCGACTCGAGCGTCGGAAGCTGTCTGAAGCGTTGCCTCAGAAGGCCGCCGATGAGGGGTCCGAGAAGGGCCCTGAGGAGCCCGTGAAGGAGTCCGCGGAGGGGACCGCAATCCTCCCCACGCGGGTCTTCGAGGCGTCCTCGAGCGGTGTCGTCGCGCTCTCGGAAAAGCCCCGGTTGAGGACGGTATCTTCGCAGATCAACCCGTCCGTCCCCGCGTCCGCACGCACGTCTGAATCCGCGCCCGCGCGCACGGGCGATACCGCGCCCGCGCGTACGCGTAGGACCCGTGCGGCGAACGCCGTACGGAGTCTCTCGCCGGGTGCTCGGAAGGCCGCGTCGGTGTCCGCGAAGGCGTACAGCGCGAACGAGAACGCGGACATCGAGGAGTGGATCCGCGGAGAGCTCGCGGCCGGTCGCAAGGTCGGTTTCAAGGAGGTCGCGGACGAGACCGAGAAGCGTCGCCAGGAGAACCTGACCAAGAAGAAGGCGGCCGAGCTCGGCCGGCCGAGCAAGACCTGGGTCTACACCAGGATCGGCAACGCGAAGAAGCCCGCTCAGCGGAGCGCCTGATGCCGAAGACGAGCCTGCGCTACTGGGATCCGGAGGGTGAGGAGTACGGGTTACCGACATGGCCGCTGCGCATGGGCCCGGATCCGGAAGTGCTCGCAACCTTCCGGCAGTTGAAGGCCCGCGGACTGCGGCCTGGCGGCCAGGAGGCGGCTGGTCAGCTCGGCTGGCGTACCGGCGACGGTGACCGGTTTGCCTACCTGTACCGGGTCGACCTGGCCAAGCCGCGGCGGCCGATGACGCCGGCGAAGTGGGCGTCGATCGAGAAGGCGCTCAGGGCGCGGAGGACCTGCCCGGAGTGCAAGACCGAGAAGGACTACTACATCAACCGCAATCCGGGTGTTTGCCGGCAGTGCGACCCGGATGCCCTGCAGGACGAGGATCCGGACGATCCGCCGCTCGCGGCGTGAAGGACACAACAGCCAACTGAACAGGGGCGCGAGACGGGAGGTGCCGGCTGCACCTACCAGAGCGATGACCGGCTTTCCGTCTCGCGCCCCGCCCCCAGACGACGGAGGCACGACCAGCATGACCGAGATCGACACCAACCCGGTAATCGGCGCCGGCCTGGACCGCCGACTGGTGTGGGATGCCGCGGAGGCCGTGGTGTCCACCCAGTTCGCTTCTCGGTCCCTGCTGCAGCGCAAGCTCCGGATCGGCTGGGAGCTGACCGGGCACGTGATGGACGAGCTGGAGCGGCTCGGCGTGGTGGGCCCGGACCAGGGCTCGCGGGCCCGCGACGTGCGCATCCGACTCGTCGAGGACATGGAGCCGGTGTTCAACGCGCTGATGTGCGGCGAAGAGACCTCCTTCACCGATGCCGTCGGTGCCTCGCTGGTCCAGGCCGACGAGACGCTGGTGCTTCCCACGCCGCGCTTCACGCTGACCAAGGCGCCGGCCGCACCTGAGCCGCCGGCGGATGACCCGGACGACGACGGTGAGCCGGAGCCCGAGCACTCCCGCAGTGTCGAGGGCACCGTCTACACCGCCCAGGAGTGGGAGCTGCGCGAGGACCCCGAGGGGGACCGGCCGTGGATCAACCCGCAGCTGCGTACCCGTGAGGGGCGCCGCGGCTACCTGCGGTTCCAGCGCCGTCAGCTGCGTCGCCGGATGCGCAAGGCCGCGTCCCGGCAGCGCACCCCGCATGGTCTGGTGCCGCGGATGTGGCGCGGCCACCAGCGCGTGCGGGCCTGGGTGGTCGGCATCGAGGGCGCCAAGGCCACGGCGGACCTGAACCTGGCCCTGGTGTCGGTGAAGGAGGCCGACCGTGCGGCGAAGCGAGCGCAGAGGGCGATCCGCGACCGGAGCAAGAAGCGCGAGGCTGCGGTCAAGCTGCAGATGGAGTCCGGCAAGCAGCTGGTTGTTGCGAAGGCGGCGCGGGATGCGGCGAAGAGGGCCATGTGTTTCCGCGGGGGTCTCGCGTACGGGTCGGTCGTCGTGGTCGACGGCGTCACGTGGGGATTCACCAACGTGTGGGGCCTGCTGGGCGCGCTGATGCTGAACATGTTCGGCCTGGCCTGGATGGGCCGGGACGTGGAGCTCAGCGAGGAGGAGCTGGCGCGGCTGGAGCAGATCGAGGACGGCATGCCGCAGGAGGTCACGATCGGCATGACCCCGCGGGTGTTCCAGGAGATGATGCGCGAGGCCCTGGTCGAGAAGCTCAAGTGCGAGATCAAGACGCTTCGGGTGGACCCGCTCGAGTACGCGTACATCGTGCACGTGTGGCTGGACGGCATGACGCCGAAGAAGATTGCCGACGGACTGGCCGATCTGGAGGCGAATTTGCCGGGCGTGCGGACGTCGTCGATTCTGCTGCGGCAGTCGTCCCAGTCGCGGAATTACTGTGTGCTCACCATTCCCGGCCCGAATGCGTGGGCTGCTGTGCCGGAACTCCCTTATCGGGAGCCGCAGTCGCTGACCACGGCCGATATTCCGGACGCGCAGGTCGCGGCCGCGATGAGCGGTGACGCGCTGGGCCTGCCGCTGGAGCGTACGAACGTCAATATGGTGGGCAAGTCGCGTTCGGGTAAGTCTACTTGGCTGCGGGCCATCTTGGACGTGCTGACCGCGACGACCGACCAGATTGTCATCGGGATCGACCTGGGCTCGGCCGGCAGCGGGTTCGCGGGCCTGCGCCACGCGATGCACCTGGTGATCACCGACCCGTACCTGGCGGCGGAGGCCCTGGACTGGGGTCTGGCCGTTGGCCAGGGCCGCCCGGACCTGTTCGACGAGCTGGGCATGGGCCAGACCTGGGTGACGTCTCCGGAGCGGCCCGGGGTCAAGTTCGTGGTGGACGAGTTCCCCGCGCTGGTGAACACGTCCCGCAAGTGCGTGATCTACGACGAGAACGGCAAGAAGGTCGGCGACATCAACCTGGACGGCAAGCTCGCGGAGATGATCGACACGTGCGCCAAGTCCGACGTGACGGTGATCGTCGCTGGTCAGGGCATGACGCGGGCGCGGATCGGCGCCAACACGTGGCTGAACGAGCTGCCGGTGCAGATCCTGGCCGCGTGCGATGAGGACGACATCAAGCTGGCTCTGTCGGCCGGTGCGATGGACGAGGGATGGGCCCCGCACCGGCTGATGCCGCAGATGGGCCAGGACGTCAACGACGCCGGCGTCGCCTACGTGCTGGCCGGATCGCGGCACAGCGAGCCGATCCCGTACCGGGCGTGCATCACCTCCACCGAGGAGTACGAGCGGCGCGGCCGGGAGCGCGGCGAGCACCTGGTCGCGATGGACGCGGAGTCGGAGGAGTTCTGCGACATCACCCTGGAAGACCTGATGGAGAAGCAGAAGGCGCTCGAGGAGAGCCGCCGCCGGCGCCGTCCGTCCGGCCTGCCCGCCCTGATCACCACCATCCGGGGCATCTTCCGTGATGCGAACGACCCGGCCGGCCTGTCGCGTGAGGAACTGGCCGAGGCGCTCGGCGAGGTGGACCCCGACACCTGGGCGCTGGACAACTTCGACGGCGACGACGAGGACGAGCAGATCCAGGCCCGGATCGAGGCGGTCCGGGTGGCGGTCGACGCGGTCCTCGAGCCCATCGGCCACTCCTGGCCGATGGAGAAGTACAGCAGCAAGCTGCCCCGCGGCTGGCGCCTGCGGGACCTGAAGGTGATCACCGGAGAGGCCTCGGCGGAGGCCTGATCGGCCACCGGAACCGGGACGGAACTGCAGGTCAGCGAGGGGAACCGGGTCGGAACCGGCCCGGAACCCCCTCGAGACCAGGGGAACTCAGTTCCCGTCAAGATCCCGGTTCCGGCATGGTTCCACCCCGCTGACCTGCGAGTTCCTGACGGTTCCACCCCGGTTCACGTCCGAAAGATCCCTTGGAGTCCGAAATGGGAATCGACCCGAAGCGCTACCCCAACCCGGCCGCCGGCTACCACCGGATCGCCTGCGAGCGGCGCTTCATGTGGATCGAGCAGGATCCGAGGTTCAGCTTGCGCGACAAGTGGATCCAGCATCCCGTCGCGTGCCCCGTCTGCACCGTCGACACCGAGCTGGTGCTCGTGTACGAGCGCGGCGACCACTTCGTCCAGGTGCTGTGCCCGAACGGCCACGAGTGGCCCGAACCCCTCATCGACACCCAGTACTTCGCCGCCTACTCCGAACAGCGCTTCTGCGCCGATCCCGACCCCCGGATGCTGTGGATCATCGACGCGGGCTTCGGGGAGGAACCGCCACCGCCGATCGACGACCACGTCGAGCAGATCGCCAAAGCGGCCAAGGAGATCACCAAGTACGCCGGCCGCAAGGCGAAGACCCGCATCAGGCGCGCCGAAGGCAAACCTGTGCGCAAGGCCAAGAAGAAGGCCCTCAACCTGGCCTTCGCGCCAGTTGCGGCCACACTGCGCGCCGCCTGGATCATCCAGTCCGGCGGGGTGCCGCAGCAGGCCCCCAAGGGAGCGAAGGGCGGGGGCAAGCGGCGCCGCCCCGAGAACGGAATGAAGATCCCGTCGGTAGCCGCCTACCGCAAGGCCCTCGGTGTGCCCGCCGCGCAGAAGGGGCTGGCCTGCCTGGTGTGCGAGGACACCGGCCGGATCACCGCCCCCGGCGTCAGCATCCCCTGCACCGAGTGCAAGGGGGCCGTCGCGCCGCTCGCCCGCGCCGAGGAGAAGGCCCGCCGCGTACGCGAGGGTGTCAACCGTGCCAGCTCCGGCCGCACCCGAAAGGCGGCAGTCTCCCGTACCCGGAGCCGGACGACCACCAGCAAGCAGGGGGTGACCGTCCGCGCGGGCGAGACCGTCACCGGACCGGTCTCCGTCACCGGGCCCACGACGGGCACCGGGCCGAAGTCCACCGCCAGGAAGGCCGCGAAGGCGCGCCCGGCTGCCCAGGCCGGCCAGGCTGCGGCCGAAGCGGCCGCCCGCGCCGCATCCCGGCCCGGCGTGACCGTGGTGACCGGTGTCGTCAACGTCGCAGGCGGCCGCACCACCGGCTCCGTCCAGGAAGTCCACGTCACCGGCAGCCACCAGCAGATCAACGTCCGCGACGACGGCCGCCCGCCCGCCGGCGGCCGCCCCCCAACGGCCGGCGAGGCAGCCGCAGTTCGCGACGCCCTGAAGTCCGCGGAGCAGGCCGTACGCGAGAGCGGCGGCCGATCCTCCACCACCGTCCAGGTCTCCGGCAAGAACAACTCGGTGATCACGACCACGACCGACGGTGACGCCACTCACGTCACCGGTGACGGGTGAGCCGCAGCCCTCTGACCAGCACACTCAGAAAAACCCGCACCCACTTAATGCATAGTCTTGAAATGCATATTTAGATTCTGCATTATGGAGGTGTGCAAGACGCCCGGGGTGGCCGCCAGGTCGCCAACTCAGCCGGCCGCCCCGGGCCTTCCGTCCCGCTAAATCCGACTCCAACAAGGAGCAGCACGTGACCGAGAAGACCTTCACCGCCAGCGCCGCCCTCCCGGCCGTCGCCTACATCACCAGCCACGTCGGCCAGGTCACCGTCACCGTCAACCCGATGCTGAAGACGGCGCAGGTCAAGGTCCACACCGCCGACAGCGAGGGCCCCTTCGCCGACGCGGTGGACAACACCACCATCAGCGAGCGCAACGCGGGCAGCGAGACCCACCTGAACATCAACGTCCCGAAGGTCAACGGCGGCTCCGGCAGCACCAGCGTCGTCCAGATCGGCGGCAGCCGCTTCTCGTTCAACGGCGGCGTCGTCAACGCCGGCTCGATGACCGGCGTCACCATCAGCAACGGCGACATCTGGATGGGAGGCCAGCAGATCGTCTCCGGTGGTCGCGTCGTTGCCCAGCAGGGCGCCGTCGTCTCCGGCAGCGGCTTCGGCACCATCACGGTCGAGGTCCAGCTCCCGGCCGACTCCAGCGTCGACCTGCAGACCACCAGTGCTGACCTGAGCATCACCGGCGACCTGAACCACCTGAGCTTCCACACGGTCTCCGGCGACATCGACGCCCAGGGCGTGCGCACGCTCAGCGGCAACACCACCTCCGGTGACATCGAGGTCGACCGCCTGGCCGTCAGCGCCAGCGTCTCCTCCGTCTCCGGCGACATCGAGGTCGAGTCCTACTCCGGCAACTCGTTCTCCGCGAACACCGTCTCCGGCGACATCGAGCTGGCGGCCACTCCGGCCGCGACCGGCGGCGTCAACGTCTCCACGGTCTCCGGGGACGTCACCACCCGCGGCGCCGGCCACCTGAACGTCCGGCCGAGCACCGTCTCCGGGCGCGTCCGCAACCGCTGAACCCTCGTCCGGGCGGCCGCCGCAGCGGCCGCCCGGACCCCTCCCGACCGAATCGACCCGGAAGGAATGACCGTGGCTAGGAAGCAGCACACCTGCGGCGGACCGAAGTTCGGCCGCCTGACCGCTGGCTGCCCGCGCTGCGACGAACTCCTCGCCGGCGCGGAGCCGGTCCGCTACGGCGCCCGGGGCGACGACCGACCGCAGACGACACCGCACACGCACCAGGTGATCTACGGCCGCCGCGTGGCGGGCTGCCCGCGCTGCGCCGAGTTCGACGCCGGCGCCGAGCCGGTCCGCTGGGCGCCCAGCGGCCGCGAGCAGGACGAGCGGCGTGCCGAGGAGATCCGCGACCACTTCCACAACCCCAACTCGCCCCACCAGCGCGGCGAGTGCGGGCCGGTATGCACGTTCGGGGACTGGTGACCGCCAGTCCGCCACTCCGCAGAAACCGCGACGCGCATACTCTTGTAATGCATAGTCGAAGTCTGCATTATGGGGGTGTGCAAGAAGCCCGGGGCGGCCGCCAGGTCGCCAACTCCAGCCGACCGCCCCGGGTCTTCCAACCCGCTCCACCCAACTCCAGCCGAAGGAGCAGCACGTGACCGAGATGACCGCCTCGACCCGCAAGACCACGACTCGCACCGAGCCCCGCAACGTCATCGTCCGCCGCTTCGTCACCCGTACGCTGCGCCGGATCGCCGACATCAGTGACGTGTTCTTCACCTCGGGCCTGCTGGCCCTTGCGGGCATGTGGTTCGCGCACGCCGGCCCGGCCTGGATCGCCCAGGCCACCGACTGGCAGATGATCGGCTACGGCGTCATCCTCTACGGCGCCAACCGGCTCTTCGACGGCACCGTCGAGAGCATCGCCGATGCCCTCGACCCGGACCGCTTCGACGGCGACATCTTCTTCGAGATGACCGAGAGCCTGCGTCAGCTGCGCGCCGACGTCGAGAACGGCGCCGACACCGACGACGTCCTGGACAGCCTGGTCGCCAGCTGCGTGATCGAGGAACTGAGCGGCACCGTCCGCGGCATCTCCCAGCAGTTCGCCGCCCGCGGCGACGAGGACGAGGTCCAGCGGCTGATGGCGGTGGTCCTGCACCTGCGCAACGCCGACAGCAACCTCGGCTACGGCACACTCAACGCCGAGCTGGACGCCGTCGAGCACAGCACCGCCGAAGCCTCGTAGCTTCGCCCGGGGACGGCGGCCAGGTCGCCAAACTCAGCCCGCCGTCCCCGGCCTCCCGTCCCGCTCCACCCGGAGCAGGGGGCCGGAACCATTGTCTCCTACATCCCGAGTGGAGTTCATCAGTGACCCCCCGACACAGCCGACCCGAGGACGCCGAGAAGAACCTCCAGGAAGCCGTGAGAGCGGCCAAGGAGGAACGCGACACGAAGATCGCTGAGGCCGAGACGGTGTTCTGGACCAAGATCGCCGAACTGAAGGGCTCCTACCGCGGCGCCCAGACCGACATCGCGGCCATCCTCGGCGTCACCCGCGACGCGATCCTCAAGGCCATCAAGAAGCACACCGGCGACAAACCCACCAGCTGACTCGCCACCCCGGGCGCGGCCGCCAGGTCGCCAAACTCAGCCGACCGCCCCGGGCCTTCACCTCCCTCCCAAACCGTTCCCCCGCAGCAGAGGTTGGCCCTTCCATGCCCGCAGCTTCGACCGCCACGCCCACGGCGCCCCGGACCTTCTGGTCCGAAGCGGCCCTAGCGGCCGCCGTCGACGCGGTGTTCGCCGAGGCCCTCGCCGAAGAGCTGGCCGCCGCCTTCCGCGATGACGCGCCCGCCGACACCACGCCCGCCGACGACGCCCCCGCGATCGTCCTGCCGGACACCGACACCCTCATCCGCCAGGCCGGCATCGCCACCGGCCCCTGCCCCCCGGACCCGCGCCTCCTCTCCCGCTCGGGCCAGATCACCCGCACCGCCGGCCGCCTCGCCGCACGCGCGGCCTGGGTGCTGCTGAAGTACTCCACCCTCTTCGCCGCCGGCGTCCTGGTCGCCTCAGTGCGCGTGCTGTGGCACCTCCTCACCCCCTCTAAGGCGCCGCAGCTCGAGGCCGTACCGCCCGAGAGGCTGCGCGCCCTGAAGGCCGCCGACTTCCTGGAAGCGACCTCCGAAACCATCAAGGCCCGCGGCTGGATCCAGGGCGAGTACTCCTCCCCGGACGGTGTCTGCATCCTCGGCGCCGAACGAGAGCTTGTCTGGTCCGACGCCGCCAGCCGCAAGACGTCCTCCGACGCCAACGTCTACCTCCGCTCGGTGATCGGCCGCCGCAGCATCCCGCGCTGGAACGACAACCTGCACCGCACCGAGGAGCAGGTACACCGCGCCCTCCTTGCCGCCGCCGAGCGAGCCCGCGCCGCCGCCCAGTAGCCCTTCCCACGACGAAGGAACACCCCTCATGGTCGCCATCACGGAAGAACGCGTCGGGTTCCGCAACCGGGGCCTGGCACGGCACGCCCGGCAGATCGCCGACGCCGCCGCGGACCTGGTCCGCTACCAGTTCGGCTCCCTGCCCCACATCCACCTGCTGCTGACCGCCGACACGAACACCCTCGCGCACGTCGCCGCCCGCTCCGAACTCGCCCTCGTCGACGGCGTCACCAAGAGCGCGGAGAACAAGGAACTGCGCCTGGCCCGCCGCAACGCACGCGGCAAGGCGGGCATCACCGTGCTCGCCGAGGTGGGCGTCCTCGTCGTCGCCAACCTGGCCAACGTGCCCGACAAGGCCGCCGTGAACCAGCTGCTCGTGCACGAGTTCACCCACGGCCACCAGCTCGGCGACCCCGCCTCCCGCCAGCAGCAACTCGATTTCTGCGCCCACGCCTACGGCGTCAAGCGGCTCCCGCGCCGCACCGTCCGGCAGATCGAGATCCTCATCGACCAGCGCGAGGACCAGGCCTACGCCGCCGAGCGCCTCGCCAGCCAGCTGCCCGCCTGACCAGGCCGAAAAGGACCACGCTCATGCGACTGCGACTTCCCGGGATGAGCCGCACCGACCGCGCCCGCTGGCGTGCAGCCCGCTCGATCGCCGACCTCGCCGAACTGACCGCCCTGTGGCTGGAGGGCCGCATCGCCTCCCACCCCGGCGTCATGCCGAACTGCGGGCCCGACGAGGAGACCACCAACCTGGTGCCGGTTCTCGCCCTCGCCAATCGCGCCGGCTATCTGACCGACAGCTCCCAGCCCGGCATCGCCGAGACCGGATTCGACGGCCGCTGGTGGGCGCAGCGCGCCGCGGTGACCGGCTGGGTCCGCCGCGACCGCGCCGGCATCGACCTCGTCAACCAGATCCTCGCCCCCGCCGAGGCGGCTGGGCTGATCGTGTGCGCCGACAGCCACCGCGACGGGGTGACCGTCACCTCCGTCGACGGCCACGACTACACCACCTTCGGAGCGCGGCTCAGCAAGCGCGACCTGCGCACTATTTGGCCCGCTCGTCTCATCCACCGCGACCTCTTCCGCCAGCTGCAGGGCGCCATCCAGCTCACAGTCGTCGACCCCGAGTACGGCCGCGGTGATCTGCTGTGGGACGTCCTGGCCAAGGCCCTCTACACGCCGCAGGCCCGGCCCGCCGAGCCGACGATCACCGAACCCAGCCTGTACGTGCTGGTCGGCCCGGCCGGATGCGGCAAGTCCACCCTCGCCGCCCGGCACTTCCCAGCCGGCTCCGTCCTCGAGCTCGACGCCTTCCGCGCCCTGGCCGCCGGCACCCGCGCGGACCAGACCGCCACCCCGGCCGCTGTCACCGCCTTCGACGCGATCCTCACCGCCCGCCTCGAGCGCGGCCTGCTCACGGTCCTCGACGCCACCCACGCCGAGGCCCGCCACCGCCGCAAGTACACCGACCTCGCCCACCAGCACGGCCTGCGAGCCATCGCCGTTCTACCGGACACCCCGACCTCCGAGTGCCGGCGCCGCAACGCGATGCGCCCGGACGAGACGCGAGTTCCCCCGCGCATCCTGCGCGACCAGGCCCGCCAGGCGGACCGCTTCAACGCCAAGGCCGACGGCTTCGACGACGTGCTCACCCCGGCCGACCTCAGCTGACACCCCCCGACCCCTCCCCGCAGGAAGGAACCTGCCCGTGCAGACCACCCCCGCCCCGCAGCCCCAGACCGACGCCGAAGCCCGTCTGCTCGTCGACATGATCATCGGCCGCGACCTCGACGCGCCCTCCGCTTTCAACGGCGACTGGCACCAGGCCCTGAAGAACACCGCCGCCCGCTGGTCCGCCGGCAGCCCCGCCGACACCAGCCCGGCCCCGGCCAGCTCCTGACGAGCACACCCCCTCGACTCCGGACGGCCCACCCGGGCCGCCCGGCCCCACCAGAAAACACAGGAGACCCATCCCGTGACGATCAACACGACAGCCCCCAACCCCACCACCCAGGCCCCCGCCGACTGGCTGGACGCCATCCGTGACCGCCTCCAGGCCGCCACCCCCGGCCCCTGGACGGTCCAGAACGCGACCTTCAACGGCCACGTCCTGACCCGCTGCGTCGGCACCAACGACCTGGTCAGCGACGACGACTGCATCGCCGAACTCGACGTGCGCGAAGGCGGACGGGACGCCGCCAACGCCGACTTCATCGCCCACGCCCCCACCGACATGGCGCAGCTGCTCGCGCACATCGACCAGCTCAACCAGCGCCTGGCCGCCGCCGAGGCCGCCTTCCCCGGCATCACCCACCTGACGCCCGGCGCCCCGGCCGAGCTGACGATCTACCGCATCCAGCACGACACCATCCCCTGCGGCCTGTTCACCAACCGCGCCGCCGCTCGCGCCTGCGGCTCCGACCTCAGCGGCCGCGACGACGACCGCATCGACGTCACACACCAGTGGATCCCCGAGCAGAGCGAACTCGCCGAGGACCCCCCCGCCGAGGACCTGTCGCTCTTCGGGCCCGGCGAGGACGACGAGACCATCACCGGCTACTCGATCGTCCCGCTCACCCTGCACGCCGCGTACGACCCGGAGACGTGGGAGGACGGGGAATGACCGGCCGCGCGGAGATGTGGGAAGTCGACGTTCCCATCCAGCACCCCGACGGCCGCCGCACCGGGATCCACGTGTTCACCGGCCTGGCCAGCGACAAGAACACCGCCGTCGCCTCCGCCCGGCGCGTCGTCGACGAGGCCCGCGAGCACCTGCAGAACGGCCGCGAGATCCCGGTTCCCGACCGGCCCCGGATCGACTGGGCCGCCCGCGGCCTGCGCCCCGGCTGGCAGCTGCGCTGGGAGGACGCCAAGGCCCACCAGATCACCCTCTGAATTCGCCCCGGGACGGCCGTCAAGGCCTGGAAAACCGCCGGCCGTCCCGGGCCCCCTTCACCCGCGTAGCGAGAAAGAGAGACCACCATCATGCACGCTCGGACCGGCAGCAAGCGCACCCCGGCCAGAAGGACCGCCGCCGAGATCATGCGCGGGATCGCCGCGCGCACCCCCCGGCTGCACCGCACCCCGGAGTCCGTCTGCACCCGTCAGCAGTGCGACGTCGCCTGGCGTGGCGAGGAAAACGACTGCTGGAACTGCGGCCTGCCCGCCACCGACACCTACCGGCGCCGCGGCTCCGCCCTGCAAAAGCTCCTCGCCCAGGTCGACATCACGGACCGGAAGGCGGTCGCGGCATGAGCACCCTGGCCTTCCTCCACCAGCTTGTCGGCGCCCAGGTTCTGGGCGACCACCTCACCGCCTGGGTCAACCACCTCGTCGAGCACGAGGGCTTCGCCCGCGCTGACGCCTACCGCTGCATCACCGACTGGGCCGACGAGGGCGACCCCAGCATCCTCGCCTCCACCGGCCAGACGTGGGTGCGCTGCGACGACGTCGCCCCCGCCGACGCCCCCGTCCGCACCCTGCACGTCGTGGAACGCACCGACGACGGCGTGTTCCTCATCTACTACCCCGGCGACATCGACTCGGACTTCGACGTCGACGACCTCGGTGACCAAAGCCTCCTGCCCGGTCAGGACCGGGACCTGAACCGCTAACAGCTCGCCCCCGACCTGGCGCCCTCGAGCGACCTGCCGCGCGGCGCCGAGTTCCCCGTGGAACTGCTGCACCTGTACCGGCTTCAGGCCTGGTTACCGCCGGAGTTCTTCCTCCCCGGCTGCACGCCGAAGGAGGCGAACCAGCCGTGACCACCGCGATCCGCACGAGCCACGCCGCGGGCTGCCGTGAGTGCGCCGGCCGCGACGCCGAAATCCTCGAGGTCGTCTCCGGCACCCGCCTCAACAACGACAAGATCGCCGCTGAGCGGGCCCGCGAACTCGGCAACGGCGCCCACACCCACGCCGCCCTCAACACCGACATGTACGTCGTCCGCGCCTTCACCCCGGAGAACGCGTCATGACCATGGCCACCCGACTCGCCAGCCCCCGCACCTACATCCCCCTGCGGGCCGCCCACACCGTCGACGGCGACCTCGACCTGATCGCCGTCGAGCGGGCCGTCAACGGCGAACTGCCCGAGGGCATCACCGACGCCGAACTCGCCTACGCCGACCAGATCCTGTGGTCCCGCGACATCTCGCGCGCTGAGGCCGCACGGCGCCTGGGCCTGCCCTACGACCTGCTGCGCGACCTGCGCAACGACGGCTGGAACCCCGAGGTCATCACCGAGTGGCGCACCAAGACGCAGGGAGCGGCCGCATGACCGGCCGTCTCGCTCCGTTCCCCCGCTTCACCGGCACCGAGCCGTGCCAGGACCCCGACTACGACCCGGACCTGTGGAGCAGCAGCGACCCCGTCGACCGGGCCACCGCCCAGCTGGCCTGCCTCAGTGGCTGCCCCGTGCGTGAGAAGTGCCTGGCCTGGGCGATTGACCACCCCACCGAGGCCGGCGACGACATCTGGGCGGGCACCACGAAGGCCCGACGCAACACGCTGCGCCGTGAGTTCTCCGCCATCGCGACCAGGAGGAAGTCGGCATGAGTTCTCGCGACACCGCCCTGCTCATGCTCAAGAGCCGCCGCGATCCCGGCGAGATCAAGCGCGCGACCGGCATGAGCACCGGCCAGATCGCCGCCCTCGCCGAAGTCCAGGGCCTCTCCCAGACCGCGGCACGCTCCGGGGGCGTCCTCACGGGCATCGACCCGACGCTCATCCGGGGCCTGGCCGCGCTGATGTGGGTCGAGCAGAACGCCGGCCATCAGCGCGTGCGGCGGCAGGCCTCCCGGGTGCGGGAACTGCTCAGCGAGCTCGCCGGCTACCAGAGCCGCATGATCGCCGAGAACGGCATCCGCGGCGAGCTCGCCGAGATCGGCCGCAAGCTGAACAGGGCGCAGTCCAAGCTCAGCCGCCTCGGCGCCAACAGTGCCGCGCTCATCCGGGACTGGGCCGAAGAGCAGGGCATGATGGTCAGCCCGAGCGGGGTGCTGTCCGCCAGCGTCATCGAAGCCTTCGAGCAGCACCACCAGAACAGCAACCAGCTCGACCAGCGGCGTGCCATCACCGTGGCCCGCCTCCAGCGCGAGATCGCAAGCCTCAAGCGCAGCCGGACCGCCGCCCGCCGGCGGCTGGACAGCCTGACCAACCCGCCCGCCGCCGAGGTACGGGCCTGGGCCCGGCAGCAGGGCCTGGACGTGCCCGTCGGCGGCCAGCTGCCCGCCTACCTGACCGAGGCCTACAAGGACCACCAGGCCAAAGCCATGTCCGAGCAGGCGGGATAAAGCGATGGCCGTCTTACCCCTGGGCTACCGCTGCACCGAGCTGATCGTCGGTACGGGACGCGTCACGCTCTCCCGTACCGGCGGCGGCGCCGACTACGGCGCGTACGCCCTCCTCTACACCACCCGCCCAGTCGACGGGGGAGTGGAGGCGATCGTCGCCGCCACCCGCCCCGAGGACACCGACCCGGCCTTCAACCTCGCCGAGCCGCACCGGTACGGGCCGCAAGCCAGCGAGACCCGGCCGCTGATGGCCTGGGCGGCCGCCTTGAACGAGGCCAAGGCCAACGACCGCGGCAACGGCTACGTCGAGCGGCTGGCCACGGCGCTGCTCACCACCGCGTGGAGCATCCGCATGGTCCCCCCGCCCGGCGCGGTCGATCTGCCGCTGGCCGCCTGGGAGATCGAGACCCAGTACCTCGTCCCGCTCCGGCACGCCGGACACACCGCCGTCCGCATCGGCCGCCTGATCGCCGTCACAGCCAAAGAGACATAGACGGCCCCCGAGCACCGGCCCCCGCCCGGATGCCGTTAGTCCCGGGCCGGGGCCGGCCCAAGCCCACCCCTACAACACGGCCAGGAGAATCCCTTTGAGTACCACCCGCATTGAGTGGGCCACCCACGTGTGGAACCCTGACGAAGGTCCCGTGAGTTCGTCGGCCATCCGCAGTATCCACTCTCCGGCGTTGGGCCTGTGGCCTTGCCGTACTCGTTCGGGTGAAGCGCAGACGAAGGAACGAAGCAGCTTCAGGATTCCTGATTGCCTCCCGGTGAATCCCGAGGGATCGGGTCATCGAGTGAGCTGGGGGCAGCATGGGCCTGGCAGCAGTACGGAATCTTCGGCCAGAACTCAGGCTGACGACTCCCGAGGACGTCGAGGCATTCGAACAGGATCTGCTTGCCGAGTTCGTGCTGGCGAGATCGTCCGCCGGCACGGAGGACAAGACGATCCGCACGGACCTGTCGGCGATCTGCGAGTTGCGGGACTGGTTCGGCAAGCCGCTCTGGGAGATGGCGCCGCAGGACATGGACCGGTTCTTCGGCGGCAAGCATCGATCGGCGATGCAGACGACGAAGGCCCGGAAGGCCCAAGCGATCGGGATCTTCTTCGAGTTCCTGGAGATGCGGCACCAGGCCGATATCCACGCGGCCACCGGCGTGGTGGTCGAGACACCGCTGGACGAGCTGAACCGGCCACGGGGCAACGTGCACGCACGGCTTCGGATCCCGCCGAGCGCGCCGGAGATCGAGCAGCTCTTCAGCGGCTGGCGGGACGATCTCGGATCGGTCCGCAAGTACGCACCGAGCGTCCGCAGTTACACCGCGATGCGGCTGGCCAGCTTGCTGGGCCCGCGGGTGTCGGAGCTGTGCCTGCTCAACGTCGACGACATCCACTGGCACATGGGCCGCTTCGGCAAGGTCCTGCTGCGGGGCAAGGGATCACGCGGGCGGAAGAAGGAACGGCTCGTCCCGCTGATCAACGGATCCCGGGAGCTGCTGGAGTGGTGGGTCCACGGGCCGCGCTGGGAGTTCGACGACCAGGTCAACGCGCCGGGCGCCCCGCTGTTTCCCTCCGAACGGCGCCACCCTGACGGCTCCTGCAAGCGCGTGGGGGACGACACGCTGCGGACCGCGTTGGCGGGCATGGTCACCGAGCATCTGCCCAAGTTCTCCGGCCGCCTGTCTCCGCACCTGCTGCGGCACTTCGCGGCGTCCGATCTCTACCTGTCCGGCATGGACATCGTCGCCCTGCAAGAACTCCTCGGTCACGAATGGCTGCACACCACGATGATCTACGTTCACGTCACCCGCACCCACGTCGAAGACGCCTGGGTCCAGGCCGGCCAGCGGGCCAGCATCCGCCTCGGAGGTGGTCTTCGGTGAAGTGGAACCTGCGCCTGGTCGCCGCACAGCGCGACATCTGGAAGGCCAGTGAGCTGCAGCGCATGCTCGCGGACGCCGGCCTGACCATCAGCGCCGGGAAGATGTCGGGCCTGTGGTCGGGGCAGCCGGTCACCATCCGGCTGGACGACCTCGACGTGATCTGCGACGTCCTGAACTGCACCCCGGCCGACCTGCTGATCCCCGAGCCGGACAAGGCCGCAGCCCGCAGGCCGGAGGCCGATGCTGCTGACGCCTCGACCGCGCCATCCTGCGCATCCACTTCCACCACGGCGGCAACGAGGACCTCTACCACCAGCTCCTGATCGTCCTCGACGGGATCTCCCCGCGCTGGCAGGCCCAACCCCCCGCCGCCGCCGACCACGACATCACTGGCGCCTTGAAGTACTTCGACCGCAGCCCCCGTGACCTGGCCCAGCTCATCGCGCTGCGCGCCGCCGCGCTGTACGGCACCCAGACCACCATCGGCGGCGCCAACTCGATCCTGATCGCCGCCATGGCCGCCGACGCCACCCCGCCCGGCCGCATCACCATCGTCGACCCCACCCCGGACGCCATCGCCGCGTTCCTCAACCCCCGCCCCGTCCACGCCCTGCCCGGCATCGGCCCCGCCACCGCCACCCTCCTGACCCGGCACGGCCTGCACACCATCGGCGCCCTCGCCGACACCCCGCTGCTCACCCTGCAGCGCCTCCTCGGCAAGACCACCGGCCGAGAGATCGCCGACCGAGCCCGCGGCCACGACCCCCGCCCCGTCACCCCCGGCTCCGCCCCCGCCTCCCGCACCGCCCGCCACGACTTCCCGTACGACGAACTCGACCCGCTACAGCACCGCCGCGCCCTCCTCGGCCTCGCCGAACAACTCGGCGCCGACCTCCGCCACACCCACGACGCCGCCGGCACCCTCACCCTCGACGTCCGCTACGCCGACCGCTCCCACACCACCCGCACCCGCACCCTCCCCGAAGCCACCAACCACTCCGCCGCCCTCACCCACACCGCCCACCACATCTACGACAGCCTCGGCCTCCAACGAGCCCGCGTCCGCACCATCAGCCTGCGCGCCTCAGCCCTACGCCCCGCAGCCACCACCCACCACCAACTCCTCCTCGACCCGAGCGACGACAAAGCACGCCAACTCGAGAAAGCCGCCGACGCCGCCCGCGCCCGCTTCGGACCCGACGCCGTCTTCCCGGCCTCCCTGGCCCCGGCACCATGACCCCGTGCCACCGGCTCGGAGTGAGGCCACCGGCGAGGGTTATCCACAGGCCCGCACGCGGTCAGCTGCCGCACCGTACGGTGCTGCCCCTGGTGATCACGACACGGAGGTGCGCAGTGACGTACATGGTCGACCTGGCGCCACGAGCGGAGGAGTCCCTGGCCGAACTCCCAGCGGAGGGGCGCCAAGAGGTCATGGAGACGATCGCCGCCGCGCTGGTACAGCCGGAATCGTGGCCACCCCCCGGCGGAGGTGACGGGGCGCTATGGTTCGGGCCGCGCTCGTGGGTGGCGTTCACCGCATACCTCGACGGCATCGAGGTCTACGACCTGGGCTGGGTCGGATAGCCAACGCCTGGCCAGCTGCCACAAGGCGCGGCTGTCGTTGGATCCACGCCGGAACATCCCTGCGGTAGCGGCACACCACCAGCTCCTCGGCGACCTGAGCGACGACAAAGCGCGCCCCATCGAGAAGACCGCCGACGCCGCCCGGGCCCGCCTCGGACCCGACGCTGTCCTCCCGGCCTCCCGGACCCCTCACTTTGAACCGCCCGCGCCCCACGAACTCCACTGCGTGGCCTCCTGGGCAAGCCCCGCGCCCCTACGATGCGGTGGTGCGGAACACCAAAGCGTTCAAAGAAGCCGTCGCTGAGACCCTCGCCGAACTGGCCCGCCGGGGCGTGACCATCGCACCCGCGACGGTGGAGGACACCATCGAGCGCAACGTCCAGGCGGTGGCCAACCAGCTCCGCATCCAGGTGCGATCAGCCTGGCGGTACTTCGACGCCTCCGCCCTCGCCGACAGCATCGCCCAGAGCCTGCAGGAATTCGAGGGCAGCACCCCCGACGACGGGGTCGGGCAAGCGCCCATGCCGCCGCGGGACAACCCCGAGCTGGCGCTCATCCTCGCCGGCGTGCCGGACGCCCTGGCCCGAACCGGCGGAGACCTGTACGCCGTCATCCTCAACGTCGCCGTCAACGCATGGATGGCCGGCCACATCCACGGAGAAGACGGCTGCGAGGGATGCGACGGCAGCCGCGGTCCCACCGGCCACGACTGGCAGGCCCGCATGCGCACCCTCACCGAGATGCAGCCGGACATCACCAAGTGGTTCGACCGCGAAGTGTGGACCAGCGCCCTGAACAGCACCGGCTTCAACGTCACCCGCACCTGACCAACCCGGGCTGTCCCCCGGCCGAGACCGGGGGTCCGGCTTGCCCACCCGAACCAACAGGGGCTTGCCCAAGCTCAGGCGGGGCTTGCCCACCGATCTCCCGCCACCCAACCGACGGCCCTGGTGGCGAAACCCTCCGGATCGCCCGACGTAGATTCGGATACATGAACGACTCCGTCAGACGCATCGATCCCTCGACTGACCCCGCCTCGGCAGCGGTCATGCTCGGCTGCAACCCGAATCAGATCGGCCCATGCGCACGGTGCCAGGGACTCACAATTCGGTACGGCAGCAACGCCCAGTTGATCTGCCCGGCCTGCCGCGCCAAGGACCAGGCGCCCACCTAGGCCCGCGTCGCCGCCATACCGAGACGCTGCCGACAAGCCCTCGACGGCCGGCGTGCTGCGCCGCCGGCCGGGGCTGCCCAGCGCCTCGCAAGCAGTTGCTTCCTTAGTGGGCCCGACCGTTGCCTGGACAGTGGGCTGCACCGTTGCACCGAGGGGTGCACCGAGAGTTGCAGCACCCCTTTGCGTGATCCCGGCATTCGCCCAGCTCACCCCCCACGGGCAAGCCCTCCACCCTTACCGACACCTCTTTCTCCGCGTAAGTCGGAGGAAGAGGACGTAGTTCAGCACAGGCCAGCCCAGCCCAGAGCTCAGCCCATCCCGGCTTCGTCCGGTCGTCCCGCCGGCACCCGGCCGGCTCGAGCGGCCCCTGCGCCCGTCGCCGGCCCGCCCAGGCGCGCCGCAGGCGGCTGCGCGCACTCGCGCCCGTGGCGCCGCGCGAGCCGCTGACCAGCGGAGATTCTCGAAAAAGTGCCCCGGAATCCCTTCCGTTCGGTGATGGAAGTGCGGTATATTTTTCTCGTTGGTCGGCGGTGGCAGCCGACCGAATCCGAAGGCACCCCCCCCACAGAACGGGAGACATCCATGGGTCACACGCCCGACGCCCTGCTCATCACCCCCGAGGCGGACATCGTTCCGATCGACCTTCCAGAAGGTGACAACCGGCTGATCGTCATGCGAGCGGTACTCCGCTGCGACCGTGTTGACGTCGTCGCGCTCACCGACCAACTCGACATGTGGCTCGACGACGAGGGTCTCTACAACCACCCGGTCAACAAGCTCGCGACGCTCCTTGCGATCCGATTCGGATTCACCCACCAGCAGTACCACGGACCCGTACTGCTGACCGGTGGCGCTGACACGGACGGCGACACGGTTCCGCTCACCAAGGACAAGGCAGTAGCGCTCCTCACGAGCATCGCAGACCTGATCTAGGCCTCCCTGGGGAGCGGCGCACGCCGCTCCCCACCCCCCGGCGGCGGGGGAGTGGCACCCCCGCCGCACCGAAGACCCACACAGACTCTGGAGAGCCCCACATGTCGAACGCCATCATGATCACCACTCCCGCCCGCAACGCCATGGAAGGGCATGGCCTTACGGACGCGCGCACGATCCTTGCCTCGGATGCCGACCTGTACCCGGAGCGGCAGGGACAGAGCATGACGCGTCGCGCGGTCGCGTACTCCGTGTACTGCCCCGCGACGGAGCGGTACAGCCTGGTGACGCTTGACGGCCGGTGGATCATCCCGGGGCGCGAGGGTTACAAGACCCGGGGCCCGGTGGCGACGTACGCGCGGAAGAACATCGCGACCGTGCGACCGGACGCGCTTGTGATCTTGGAGCCGGTACGGCACAACGGCCCGTTCAAGGCGACGCAGTACGGGCGCCGTCCGGGCACGTGCCGTGCGGCAATCGGGGACGACTGGCGCGGCATCTACGGATACGCATGCTCGTGTGGTGCGGGCGTACAGCCTGAGAAGGTGGCCCGTGAGGGTTGGGTGATCGTTCGGGACGGTCGCGGCTCCCACACCGTGTCCTACGCACTGCGTAGCGAGCACCGTCGGGAATTCGGCACCGTTCCGGCGGAGGTTCCGGAGCGTGCGAACGTGGTGGTTGCTGGCGCCCCGGAGGCTCCGGCGGTCAAGGCTCCGGCCACCGTAGACGCTCCGGCCACCGTAGACGCTCCGGCCGAGTCGGCCCCCGTGGCGGAGTCTGCGCCCGTTCCGGCGCCCGTCGCGGTGGACACCCCGGACGTTCCGGCGGAGGCTGAGGCGCCGTTCTGCGCCCCGTACAGCGTGGCCGAGTACAGCATCACGCCGGACGTGTCGGCGGTCGGTCGTATCGCGTACGGCGCACCTAAGCCCGTCAAGCGCTGGAAGGTTGTCGACGCGAACGGGCGTGTTGCCTCCGATGGTCACCTGTCGCGGCTCGCAGCGGACACCCGCGCCGACTTCCTGAACGGCGAGTCGGGCCACGCACAGACTCCGGACACGTGCCCGGAAGGCACCCCCGACAACGTCCGTCCCCTGGTCAGTGTCGGGGCGCACGGTCGCGCATACGTCACGGGCGGGGGCGCGCGACTGAACATCGAGTCGGCGGACGGGCGCGCCCGGTTCACGCTGCACACCGTGCCGGATGAGGCACACCAGGAAGCGCGCGAAGGGTTCCACAAGCGTGCGCGGGAACTGTCTGAGGAGATCGTCAAGCGTGGCGACGGGCGCCCCGTGTTCAAGCCCGCGAAGGTTCAGATGTGGTCGGGCAAGCCCGCGCCGCGTAAGGCGTTCGAGCCTAAGGACTACGCCCCGGGCGCGATGCTGGCCTGGACTGTGGACGGGGTCCGGTACACCGGGCAGGTGTGGGCGAACCGTGTGCGCTCCGGGAAGTGGAACGGTGACCGGGGTGAGTGCTCGGCGGTTGTGGTGGCGACGGTTGACGGCCGTAGGGCGCGGCGTGATGAGGCAGTGTGCCTGCCGTTCGTGCACGGCTCGCGCCGCAAGAGCGCGTACGCGTTCGTGGCGACTCAGCACGGGAACGCGGACGTTGAGGTGATCGCCCCGGAGTGCGCGTCGGACGGTCTGTTTGATGTGGTGGCCACGACCGGTGACCCGGTAGAGGCATGGGAGTCGGAGGGTGGCTACGTCCCGGGTGTCGAGCCTGCCGACGCTCCGGCGGAGCCTGCCGACACTGTCGAGCCTGCCCCGGCGGAGGTACCGGCGGAGACTTCCGACGCTCCGGCGGAGGTTCCGGCCGGTGAGCACTGCCCCCGCTGCGACCGGAACACGCTGTACGGCATCGAGTGCGCCTACTGCGGCCACGTGATCATCACAGCCCTGATCGGCAGTGGGCCGCGACTGTGCCCGGCGGAGGAAAAGGCCATGGCTACGGGCCGTCAGTACTGCCCGCGCTGCTTCACGGTCGGTGTTGCGCTGTACGCGGCGACGCTGCACACGGGACCCGGGTACCTGTGCGCCGAGTGCTACACGGCACACGGGCGCCGTCTGCCCGAGGCTGGTCCGGCGCCGGTCAAGGCTCCGGCCGGTGAGGTTGTCCGGGCCGCGCGGGCAGCGCGCAGGGAGGCGGAGGAGTCGGGCGCGAGCGTTGGCGAGATTCACCGCGCTGGGGAGGCCGCACGTAAGGCGGTCGCCATGGCGTACGGGCAGCGTCCGGCGGACGTGATCAGCGACCCGTGCAGCGTGGACGTGTGGGAGGGCGAGGGCGGGGCGTGCATCGGCGTCGACCAGCCCAGCGCGCCGGACGCTGGATCGGGTGCTGTGCCCGTCGGCACCGACCCCTCTCCGAAAATGGGTACATGTACCGCTCCGGCCGTCGACGGCACCCCGGTCCGCCCCGACGTCGTGAGCGACCCGGGAGCCGTCGGCACGTGGGACGGCGAGGGCGGCGCCGTGCCCGGCATCGAGGCGCCGCGCGCCTGCCTCGCGGGGGAGCGGCCCGGCCCGGAGCCGTACGCCGTCCGTCCGGCCGTGGCCGAGTGGGTCACCACCCCGGGCACCAACCGCCGGACCGCGAAGCTGACTTGCGCAGGGGAGGAGTACCGCGTCTATCACGCTCCTGATGCGGTGCTGCCCTACACCGTGCGTCGGAGCGTCGGCGGCGCCGACGTCGACCTGGGAGGCTGGGTCGGCATGGACGACGTGCGCGCGATCGTCCGGGCCGACCGCCGCCGTACCGCCGCCCTGGAGGCGGACCGCCGCCGTGTCGAGCAGGAACAGCGGCGCGCGGCCTACCGGTTGCAGGGGGAGCGGCGGCAGGCACCCGTGCGGCTGACTGAGGAAGAGCGGCGAGCCATCGCCCGTCGGACGGAGGAGAAGCACCGTCCCGTGGCTGCGGAACTCTACGTCTCGCCGATCACGGGCAACGCGGTGCTGGCCTTCGTGTGCGGGACGTGCGGGAACGCGCACGATGACGCCCTGGGGCGGCCGCAGACCATCAACGGCCGCTACCGCACCCCGCTGTCCGTCGAACGGGACACCCTGGCTGCCCTGGTGGAGAAGCGCGGCTGGAAGGTCACCGGTCCGTGGACGGCCCATGGGGCGCGCGGGGACACCATGCGCGCCCCGATCGCCCCGACACCCGCCTACCTCGCATGGATGGACGCGATGTACGGGCCCGACCCGGCCACGCCCAAGGTGCAGGCGGGGGAGCGCATCACCCCCGTCCAGCGGGGATGGTGGGACGCGGTCAGCAAGGAAGGACACCGCTACGAACTCACCTGGCGCCCGACCCTGACCGGGCCGGTATGGAGCGTGCGTCACCGGAGCACCGACGGATTCGAAACGGTCGCCACGACCGGCATGGCGACCACCGTCCTGACCGGCATGCGGGTCGACTCCGCCGAGCGGGGCGCCCAGGCCGGCGACGCGGGAGACCCCGAACCGGTACATGTACCACTTGCCAGCTGACAGACCGGCCCTCCTGGCCCGCCCCCGAGCGGAGGCCAGGAGGGGCCAGCTGCTCACCGGGGCAGCTGGCCCCGGAGCGACCGGATCGGGACGGCAGACCGGCGTGGATCCCCAGGACGGCGCTGGCGGCAGGTACGTAGCCGGCAGCCTCGAAAACGGAGTTGACCACTCGGCAGCAGGAATTGGTACATGTACCGGATGAGTGCGCGCATCAAGTGGCAGGACATCATCGACCGGGCCCGCGACATCGTCGACGGCTACGACGGCGGCGTCACCGTACGGCAAGTCATGTACCGGCTGGTCGCCGAGGGGCTCCTGCCGAACACCGCACCCATGTACCGCAGGCTGTCCTCCCGACTCGCGCAGGCCCGCCGCGACGGACTCTTCCCGGACCTCATCGACACGATCCGCGAAGTCCACGTCCCGCCGGCCTGGCCGGACGCCGAGGCGTTCGTGGCGGACATGCCCCAGTGGTTCCGCCTGGACCGCACCCGCGGGCAGGAGTGGGCGCTGTACGTGGCGGCCGAGAAAGACACGCTGCGCCAGCTGCTGACCGGGTGGCTCGCCGAGTACAGCATCCCCGTCCTGGTCGTGAGGGGCTTCGGCAGCCAGTCCTACGCCGACGTCGTCCGCGAACGCGCGCGCAGCGATCCCCGCCCGGCGGCGCTGCTCTACATCGGCGACTTCGACGCCAGCGGCTCCGACATCGAACGCGACTGGGTGGAGCGCACCGACTGCTGGGAGCGGGTGGAGCGGGTGCTGCTGACGGACGGGCAGGTCCGCGAGTACCAGCTGCCGCCGGCCGAAGGGAAGAGGGATGATCCGCGCTGGCCCGGGTTCGCCCGCCGCTATGGCTTCGACATCGACCGCCCGGTGCAGTGGGAGGTTGAGGCGCTGGAACCGGCCGAACTCAAGCGCCTGGTGTTGGAGGCCGTCGACGGCTACATCGACCGGGAGATCCTCGCCGAGGTCATGGCCGAGGAAGAGCAGCAGCGTGCCCAGCTCGCCGCCATCCTCGGCCAGCAGCGGGACGGCTGAGCGACAGGGTGATGTCGGCCAACGAGAGGATCCCGCGCGGTGAAAGCCGCCCCAGACGGGGCCCGGCCTGCGACACTGGTCTCGCCCCGCCGTTCCCCCGTCGGCGGGGCACCCCGCGCTGGAGGGCGGCCGGCCGTACGGGAAAGAAAGCGGCCGGCGCCCAATCCGCCGAAGCGGGTGGCAAGGGCACCGGCCAACCGAAGACACACACCGTCCAGGACAGGAGGTGACCCGCACGGACGTGGTCGTGCTTCGAGTGTAGCGGTGCGGCAGGCCCGAGGAACGCCTCCTTGCCCGCGATGACGTAAGTCCGGTAACTTTCTTTCGTTGGGTGTGTTGTGGCAAGCACACCCCGGACCGAAGTCATCACCGTCGTCAAGGAGTTCCTCCATGCTGCACCGCGCACGGCCGCGTGCCGCCGTGTTACGCCACGCCCGCGGGGACGCCGGCTCGACCCCGATCGAGTTCCTGTTCCTCGCCACCACCGGCATCGTCTGCGGAGCCGCCATCTGCTTCGTCGCGATCCGCGCGAAGGCCAAGTTCGATGCCTTCGTAGCCGGACGCCCCGCGCCGCCCCTCCTTCCCGACTTCACCATCCCGTGGGGCGACGATCGGTCTCGCGGCCGGGCCGTCGCGCTCGGGGCCCTGATCACGGTGGTCGTCGTGGCCATGCGCGCCGTATCCCAGGCACGCCAGGCCGAGCGGCGCCGCCGCGCAGCCCTCGAGACACGCCACGACCGCGTCCTTGAGGACCTCGGTGCCCGCCTCGTCGGAGACCTGGCCCACCACCTCCTGGACAAGCTGGAGCTGCTCGAGGCCCTGACGGCGGCCCAGGACGCGTGGACCGGCGACGACGATCACTACCGGGCTGCCGTCCGCACTCTCGAAGCCCAGTGGAAGGCCACTACCGCTGACCTCACGCCCACCCGCACCGCATAGCCCACCGCCCCGCTCGGAACGCCGACGCCGGCGCCCTGCCCCACCGACCAGGAGAGAACGATGATCCGCGCCGGACGCCGGAAGTACGCCCAGACCAGCGACGAGCTCGCTAAGGCGATGGGCATCAGCATTGGCACCTTCCGCAACAAGCAGCCCTACACCGCCGAGGACTTCCCGCCCCTGATCAGCTCAGAGGGCGCGCGGGTGAAGCTGTGGGACAGCCAGCAGACCGCTGCCTACCTGGCCGGCCGCCCCGTCCCCGACGTTCCGAACGAGGACGACGACCAGGACCTCCTCGACCGCAACGAGGCCGCCGCCGAGCTCGGGGTCACCCCCAAGACCTGGGACGACTACAAGACACACCCCCAGATCGCCCCCCACCTGACCAAGGTCAAGGGCGTGGAGCACTGCCCGCGCGGCATCGTGAAGGCCTTCCGAACGGCCAAGGGCACCAGCACAGAGGCCGCGCCCAAGGGCCGCCCCAAGGGCAGCGGCGACATGGTTCCGCGCGACGAGATCTCCGCACGGGTCGGCGCCCTGCTCGACGAGGACCCGGCGGCCACCATCGCCACCGTCCAGGACCGCGTCGGCCTGTCCTACGCCGCGGCCGCGCGCGCCCTGCCGCGGCTGCGGGGAGAGCGGATCGCCGACCTGCTGCAGGCCGAGCCGGAGCTGACCCCCGAGGACGCCGCCACCCGTCTCGGCTACCCGACCGCCGTGCAGCGCACGGCCCTGGCCAGCGCCGCCACCGAACTGCGCGCCCGCCAGGTCCAGCCGTACCTGCAGCGCGTCGCCGACGTCCTGGTCGGCGCCGGCCTGGCCGAGCAGCAGGACGTCGTGGTGCAGCGCCTGGAGGGCGACGCGCTCGCCGCGGCCGTGTTGCTGAGTGGCTCCGGGACTCCCGCCCTGGTGTGGGACGAGCGCTACGGCTGGCGCACCGCCGTCAGCCGGCGCCACCCGATCGGCAAAGACACCGGCACCTCGCCGGAAGGCGACGGCATTCGGTACCTGAGCGAGGAGCAGCAGCCCGAGGCCGCCGAGTTGCTCGCCGCGCTCACCGACGGCCGGCGCGGCTCCCAGCAGCCCAAGACGATCCACCCGGCCGGTACCGCCCTGCACGGCTGAACTGGCAGCAGGCCTCCGGCTGATCGCTTCAGGGCCCGGGCCACCAGAACTCTGGTGGCCCGGGCCCTTCATCGTTGCCGCGCGGGTGCTTTCAGCGACGCGGGACGTAGGTGTCAGGACCCTCGCCGGGGTACAACGCGACCCGGCCAGCGAGTTCGGGAACGAGATCCTGCGGCGAGACCGCGCACGGCTCGCCGTAGCCGCGCGCCCACCTCAGCGCGCCTCGGCGCGTGCGTTCCCTGCGGAGCAGTCCGTCTTGCTCGGTGTGCACGAACCAGTCGCACCGCCCCCGCGCCGACAACCAGGCGCGGCGGATTGCACTCGGCTGCAGCCACACGCTTGGACCCCTCTCGCCTCTCGGACGATCGCAAGCGTCGTGCTCCGATCGGCGCCCTGTCAAACCACGGCACGGCGGCGGGAGACCCGCTGACGTGCCAATTCGCGCGAAAAGCAGGCGCGTTCCCCTCCCCCTGGTGATGATAGTGCGGTATATTTCTCTTGTGGGTTTCGTGGCAGAGCCCACCACCGAAGACAGGCACATCCCCAGGGAGAATCCGTGCTGGAAACGATGAAGAACACAGCCCGCCAGTCGCTCGCCGACACCCTCACCGACCTCGGCCACGCTATGGACGAGCAGCGCGCCGTCGTCATCGCATACGCCGACGCAGACGAGGCCCCGTCCGTCCGCACCATCGAGATCCACGACATCATCACCCGCGGCGACGAAGGCGCCGTCTTCGTCCAGTGCATGGACCGCCTGAGCCAGGGTTTCCGGGGCTTCCGGGCCGACCGGATTCAGATCTACATCCCCCTCGACGAGCCGTACGTCCTCGACGCCCCGGCCATCCCGCTCTCGGTGCGCTTCACCGCCCGCACCGAGAAGGAGTTCGTGGCCCTGGAGCTGGAGCGCGACTGACCACACGCGGCACACCGCCCGGTGCCGGGCCCGCCGTACGGGCCCGGCACCGGGCCGCCGCCTCAGGTCTCCGCCACCCCGAGCACCACGACTCTGGAGCCACCGCATGCCCGCGTACGCGCCGCCCGCCCAGCTCGCCGAGCTCGCGGCCAACCCCGTGACCGATACCTTCCGCCCCAAGCGGGCCACCGTCCTGTCCTACGGCCTGGGCGCCGACTCGACAGCGATTCTGCTCATGTACCTGGCCGATCCCGTCGCGCACGGCCTGGAACCCGACCTGTCCGACCTGATCGTCGTCCACGCCGTCACCGGTGACGAATGGGAGGACTCCCTTTCCTACTGTGACCGGCTCGTTCTTCCCCTGCTGCGCGAACGCCGTGTCCGGCTGGTCCAGGTGTGCCGTGCAGGCAAGAGCGACGCCGAAGGCGTTCTCGTCCTGGACGACTCCCGCACCCCGCAGCGGATCCATCAAGCCGGCCCCTGGCGCCTGTCCGACGAGCTGCGCGCCGCCGGCACCGTCCCGATGCTTGCCTCCGGCCAGCGTCGCTGCAGCATCCGGTTCAAAGGGTGGGTCCTTGACCACTGGGCGGCCGCAGAGTTCGGCACCACCTCATACCGTCGCGTTATCGGCTACCACTACGACGAGCTGGGGCGCGCCGAGAAGGACAGCCGGATCCAGCGGGAGCACAACACCAAGGCCGGGCGCACCATCTGCGAGCCGCACTACCCGCTGATCCTGGCCCGGATGGACCGGGCCGCCGTCGAGGCCTACGTCTACGAACAGCTCGGCGAGAAGATCAAAAAATCGTACTGCTCGCAGTGCCCCTTCAGTGGGGTCTGTGCCTCCCGCGACCGGCACGAGGAGCGGCTGCGCGAGTACCCGCACGTCGCCGCCGAGGTTCTCCTCATGGAGTACGTCTCGCAGGCCCTCAACGAGCAGATGTCGCTGTACGGCCCGGCCGGCTCGCTCTATCAGCGGCTCGCCGAGGACGGCCGCAACAACGCCGTCCTGACCACCTTCGAAACAGCCCTCGACCAGGCCGAGTACGCCGTCTACGAGATCCGCCGCATGACCTTCATCGGCCGGACCAAGGATTGCCGCACCCACCACGGAAAGAAGTGCACCCGCCCGAAGTGGTGGTGCCAGCAGGAACGCACCGCCCGCTGCCGGCGCAACCATCCCCAGGGTGGCTACACCGACTCCGAGACCGAGGAGTACATCAAGCTCCCGCCCTGGTGCTCCGGCCCCGAGGGCTGCCGCGGCAAGGTCAAGAAGGGCCAGTCCTGGCGCTCCCTGCGCACCGTGTGGGTCGGCGACCGGTTCACCGCCGAGATGCTCGTACGCCGCTACGCGTCGGAGAACGCTGACGTGAAGCTCACCATCGGCGAGCATTCCCACATCCGCCGTGCCCACTACCTGCTGCCTACCGACGGCCTGCCCTCCGCCGAAGCGTTCCTCGTCGCTGCCCCCGCCGGCGTGGTCGACAAGCAGCGCAAATCCTTCGAGGCCCGTTGGCGAGACATCACCGGCCGGACGGGCACCGTCTTCCGGCCCGTGCGGGAACTGCCCAAGCCCGCCCCCAAGCGGAAGAAGGGAGCACCGATCCCGATCCGCCGGGTCATCGACGCCACCGACGTCACGCTCACCGCGTGATCCCTGGCCCTGGCCGGCTCGCGGCCGCCGAGCTGTCGGGGGCAGTGTGCCCCTTCCCGTGGGTGATGAAAGTGCGGTATATTTTTATTGCTGGTCGGGGTTGGCCAGCGCCCCCGAACTCTCGCCCGCACGGAGGCCTTTGATGCTGCGCCGTTTCACCCCCGCCCTCCTGCCGATCGTCGCCGCGGTGACGGACGGCGGAATCGGCACCGTCAACCTCGACATCAGCTTCGAGCACCGCGGCAGCCACACGTGGGCGATTGCCGACGTGACCTACCGCGGATACGGCGTCATCGGCACGGGCCACTGGGGCAACCCCCTGGACCGGATCGTCGACCTGGCCAACCTCGCCCTGAGGCTCGGTGAAGCGACGCTGCGCATCCGCACCGAGCACGACAACGGCGTCACCACCACCTTCCAGACGCTGAAGTTCAGCCCTGCAGGTGTCGAAGCCGTCCAGGCGTCCAGCGTGCTGGAGCCGCTCCCGTTCTGACCGCTCCCCGGGGCGGCCGACGTGGCAAACGGCCGTCCCGGGCCCCAACCGAAGGCACCGAAAGGGACACCTGCATGACGACGAATCCCACGGCAACCGAAGGCGACCTGCTCATCGCCGAACTGGCCCGGCGCGGCCGACGCGCCTACCTCGGTCGCGACCGCGGAGTGACGTTCCTGATCACGACGGCCGATCCGGACGCCCCCGACGACGAAGAATCCGCCTACACCACCGCCCACCTCCTGATGTACGCCGGCGAGCACGCGGACCGCCCCACCGCCGAGCACACCGAGCCCTGGTCGGCGCACCTCCACGACGCCGAGGGCACCTACGTCACCAGCCTCTTCGCAGGCGTCGGAACCCCGCTCGACGCCGAGACGGACACTGCCCTGTTCGCCACCCAGGTCTGCGACTGGCTGGACGACCGGCGCAGGGCCACGGCGCGGCTGGACCCCAGGCCGGCACCCGACCGCTCCGCCCGCCGCCGCCTCGGTGACCTCACCCTCGCCGAGCTGCTCGCCTCCGCGGCCGACAACCACGCAGGCCTGGCCGAGCACCTCGCGCGCGAGGAGCGCGACGAGATGTACGACACGATCACGAACGCCTACGTCACCCAGATCGGAGTGGCTCTCACCGTCGCGCTGAGCACGGCCAAGGCCGCGTTCCCCGCGGCGCAGCCTCCGCGAAAGCCGTACCAGGCGCGTCGGCCGCTGCGGGAGATGACCCTGGCGGACTTCCTCCACGCAGCCGACCGGGAGCGTGCCGCGCTGAGCGAGCACCTCGACCACGGCGACCGCACCGACGCGTTCACCTTCGCCGCGTTCGCCGAGTGCCACGTCGAGGTGCTCGGCCGCTACCTCCGCCTCGCGCGACACGACCATGACACCGGCCGCACGCCGATCTGGCCCACCCCCGGCAGCGACGCGCGCTGATCCACCTGGGGGCGGGCGGCAGTGGCAGCCGCCCGCCCCCAGGGCCCGAACCGAAGACACCACACGGCTGAGGAACCCATGGACATCACCACACGCCTGTACCTGCTGGACCTGGTCCGCCAGGCGCAGCAGTCGACCGCCGCGCACGCGGCCGCGGTACGCGCCGCCGCCCGGGCAGCAAAAGCCGCCGCCCAGGCCCGCGACCGCGTCGACGAGCTCGCGCGCCAACGCCCCACCGCCCAGGACCTCGAGCAGCCCGACGCGGCCAGCGGCGAACTGGACCAGACACTGGAGGAATACACCGAATGCCGAGGCCGCCTCCAGGCCGCCAACCGCAAGGTGGCCCGTACCTTCCTGGCCGCCCGCGCCGCCAACCGCACCCTCGGCGCCACCTACGCCCAACACGCCCGCGGCCGCGCCCGAGCAGCCAGCCGTGACGAGGTCGCCGCCGGCCTGCTCGACGAACTCGCCGACGTGCCCCTCGGGTTGATGGACGCCGCGCACGCCATCCTCGTGCAGTCCAGCGCTGGCAAGGACTCACTCGTCCAACTGCACCGGATCGCGACCTGGGCCGAGAAGGCCGGCTGCCTCCACAAGGTCATCGTGATCCACATCGATCTGGGTGAAGAGTCCGAGTGGCCGGGCGTACGCGAACTCGCCCAACGCCAGGCCGAACGCTACGGCCTGCGCTTCCACGTCCTGCGCGCCGAGGGCGGACTCCTGGGCCTGGTCGAGAAGCGCGGCATGTGGCCCGACGCCGCCCGCCGGCTGTGCACGGCGACCCTGAAGCGGGACGTCGCCAACAAGCTCCTGCGCCAGATCGCCGCCGAACTCGGCCTCGACGAGCAGGCCGTCATCCTCAACTGCATGGGGATCCGCGCGGCCGAGTCCCCGGCCCGCAGCAAGAACTTCGAGCAATGTTGCGGTGCGCGCACCAAAAGCTCTGCGGCGTTCCTCCTGGCCAGCAAGGCGGCCAGTGCCCGTTGGAGTCGAGTTCTATCACGCTCCGCTGGGGTCGTGTGCGGTTTGGCCTGCGATCCCCTCAAAAGTGGTGTGTTCAGTGCACCGGTGTTGCGTGCAGCGCATCATCGCGTCGAAGGTGAGGCCCTGCGCCGGACACAGAGGGTGATGGATGAGTCGAGGAACTTCAGGAAGATCGGTGGCGGTTCCCGGCGTCGCGACCCTGCACGTGCTGCCCGGCGTGGCGATGCTCCGCCCCGAGGCGGCCGTCTTCGAGAAGACGCTGCAGGGATTTGCGGATCACCAGCGGGCCCGCCGACTGTCCTGGGACACCGTCAACACCAGAGCGCGGATCGCTCGCCAGGTCCAGGCAATGGCCGGCGGGTATCCCTGGGAACCGGCCTGGAACAGGCAGCTGTTTGATCGGTGGTCGGCGATGCTGGCGGACACCGTCGCCACGTCGACCATGTTTGCAAGTACCAGAACGACCTTGCGCTGTATCTCAGTTACCTGAGTGACCCGGCCTACGAGTGGCCCCAGGTGTGTCTGGGCACCTTCGGGATGTTCACCGGGTTCGCCCTGCGGGATCTGAACGCGGTCCGGCACGCGCAGGAGTACATCGGCCAGCCCAGCGGCAACCGGCCGCTGACCAGGGCAGAGGTGAAGCTCTTCTTCGGCCAGATGGACCCGGAGATCAAGCGGCTTCGCGAGCAGGGCCATAAGGGGGCGCTCGCCGCGGCCCGGGATCTGGCGATGTTCACGACGATGTACGGGTGGGGCCTGAGACGGCGGGAGACCGCCCGGCTGGAAACCCACGACTGGCGGCGGCAGGCGAAACTGCCCGAGTTCGGCGACTACGCGGGCCTGGCGGTCCGATGGGGCAAGGCCGGCGCGGGGCAGCCGCCCAAGCGCCGGATGGTGATCTCGGTGTGGCCGTGGGCGGTCCGCACGGTGCAGCTGTACATGGAGAACGTGCGCCCGCTGTTCTACGCCGACCGCCAGGACGACGGCGTGATGTTCCCCACCGAGCGGGACGAGATGATCTCGGAACGGGCGGTGAACCAGAGGTTCCAGCACTGGCGCGAGCTGGGCAAGCTTCCGGACCGCCTCGGCCCGCACTGCATGCGCCACACCTATGTGACCAGGCTCATCGAGGCCGGCTACGACGGCCAGTTCGTCACCGACCAGGTCGGCCACTCGCACGCCGCGACCACCGCCATCTACACCGCGCTCAGCAGCGACTTCAAGAACCTCAAGGTACGCGAGTACCTCGACGCGGCGGAGGAAGGGGCCCTGGCCCGCGCCTTCGCGATGGCCGATGCCGAGGCGGACATGGACGACGACTTCAGCGACCAGACGACACACGACCGCCCCGGCGGTTCGAGGAGGACCCGGTGAACGCGGTACCGCACAGCCACGACCCGCAGGGCAAGGATGCCCTGGAAGCCCTCCAGCCCCGCTACGAATGGCGGCTGCGCGAGCTCATGGCCCTGCGCCGCAACTGGTACACCACCACCAAGCTCGCACCGGAACTGAAGAAGTACGGCTTCGACCTGGACCGCAGCAACATCTACCGCCTCGTGAAGGCCGACCGCCCGCCCAAGATGCCCGTCGAGCTCATCCTGGCGCTCTGCAAAATCCTCAAGTGCAAGTTCGAGGACCTCGTCGTCGAGGTCGAACCCGACCATGCCCCCGATGAACCCGCCGCACGCGGACCCCGCCCCGTCATTCCGGACATGCCACTGCTCTCCGGCGACTTCTTCGACGCCGAGGGCTGACGGGCCACCATGACGAAGATCGCCACCTGCCGCCAGTGCGGCCGGGAGAAGGGCATCAGAAGTCAGGGTCTGTGCCACAGGTGTCACCGGGAGGTCGGCCCGAAGGAGCCCTGTTCGCTCTGCGAGCGACCCGGAACCGTCGCGGCACGCCGTTCCGGACAGCCTGTGTGCCACCGCTGCTGTCAGCGTGAACGCAGGGAGCCACAGCTCTGCCACACCTGCGGGCAAGCCAGGATCGCCGTGAGGAAGGACCCCGCCGGAGCGATCATCTGCACCGGCTGCCACCGCAAGACCCTGCCCAAGGAACCCTGCTGGGCATGCCGAAAGATCGTCATCCCGGCCGCCCGCACCGAGGAAGGCGCCTGGTGCACGCGCTGCCGCCAGCATCACCTCGCCGAACCGTGCTCGCGCTGCGGCCTCACCAAACCGGTCGGCCTGCGCCGCGAGGACGGCCGGCCTGTCTGCCGCGCGTGCTACCAGCACGTCCATCCCCGCCCCCTGCGCCAGTGTGTGGACTGCGGCGACGCCAGGCCCGCCAGCCGCATCAGCGAAGACGGACCGCTGTGCGAGAAGTGCGACAACCGGCGGGCGCCGACCATCCTCTGCCCGCAGTGCGGCCAGAACAGAAAGGTCGGCATCCTCAGCACCGGCGTCTGCCGGGCCTGCGCCCGCCAGGCCACCCCGCGCCAGACCTGCGTCAACTGCGGTCTCCTGCGGCTTGCTGTCTACCGCGACGAGAAGGGGCAGCCGTGGTGCGACGGCTGTCGCCGCGCCGACCAGGCACAATCCTGCACCGGCTGCGGTCGCCGCACCGTGGTCACCGCGCGCGACGAGCGCGGCCCCTGGTGCGACCGCTGCTGGCAGATAGTCCGGCCAGGCCCGACCTGCCGTGACTGCGGCAGCAGGCCATCAGCACCGGTGACAAGCGACGGGACGCCGCGCTGCGTTCCCTGCTACTCCGCTGCGGTCGTCCCTTGCGCTCGATGCGGCACGCCCGCCCGCGCCGAGCGACGGTGGCCGGAAGGACCGGTCTGCCTCGCCTGCGTCGACGCGGTCCGCCTCACCCACCAGGACTGCCACCGCTGCGGACGGCTCGGCGGCGTCTTCCACCGCGAGGCCAACGGGCCGCTGTGTCCCGAGTGCGCCGGCGTCACGTTCTCCTACCGCTGTCCGACCTGCGCGGCGATGGGCCGCCTCATCCAGGGACAGTGCCCGCCCTGCCGGGCCCGGCTCGTCCTGACCGAGGCATTCACCGACGCAGACGGCCGACAGGACACCCGACTGGTTCCCCTGGCCGAGTTGTTGGAGCACTACGACAACCCGTACTCGATGATCCTCTACCTGCGCCGCCCCGGCGGCCAGCTCATCCGCGACATGGTCCGCGGCACGCTCCCGTGCACCCACGAAGCCCTCGACGCACTGCGGCAGACCACCTCCGTCCAGCACCTGCGGGGCCTGCTCGTCCTGGCCGAGATCCTGGAACCACGGGAAGAGCAACTAGCCCAACTGAAAAGGGACTTCGACATCATCCTCGGCGAGGTGTCATCCGTGGCGGACCGGACCATCCTCGCCCGATACGCGCGTTGGCATCTCATGCCCCTCGCGCACCAGCGCCTCGACCAAACCGGCTTCAGCCGCTACCAGCGCGAGCACCTGCGCCGCCAGCTGGGCGCCGCCCGTGTCCTCCTCGGCCACATCCGCAGCCGCGGACGCACCCTCGACAGCGTCACTCAGCACCTCGTCGACCGGTGGCTCATCGCCAACCCGACCCACCAGTACTACGCCCGGCCCTTCCTCCTGTGGGCGGCAACCTCAGAGCTCGCACCCGCGGACGTCGCCATCGCCACCTCAAGCAGGAACGGCGAACGCTCCATCATGAACGACACCGACCGGGTACTCACCGCGCTCAAGCTGGAGACTGACCACAGCCTTCCGCTCGCGGACCGCGTCGCCGGCTGCCTCGTCCTGCAATACGGCCAGAGCACCGACCGCATCGTCAAGCTCACCCTCGCCCAGATCCACATCCATCCCGACGAACCAGGAGTCCTCGGCCTCCAACTCGGCCGAGAACCACTCTGGCTCCGGCCACGCCTGTCTGCTCTCCTCCAACAACTCACCCACGAACGCCGCCCACTGGCGGCAGCGCTCAAAGACCAGGAGACCCCGTATCTCTTCCCCGGCCTTCGCCCCTCCAGCCCCCTCAGCTCGAACACCCTGCAACGCCGTCTCCAGCGCCTCGGCATCCCCAGCGCCAACAAGGCGCGCAACGGCGCCTGGCTGGCACTCGTCGGCGCGGTCCACTGGAAGATGCTCGCCGACCTCCTGGGCGCCGCCGACGGCACCGCCCACCACTGGCACAAATGGAACGGAGGCGACCGCGCCAGCTACGTCGCCAGCCGCCTCCGAGCAGCACAAGCACCCACGGGACCCGAGTAAGCCGACTATTGATACTGAGGTACGCCAGTACTACAGCGGCGGATCTTGCTGATGTGGTCGGCATTGTTCGTTCGGGTGGAGGTGTGCGGTGGTGTGCGGGCAGGGGTCGCCGCGTCGCTAATGTTGCGGCAGCACACCGGGAGAGGCGCTGGACACTCCGACTCTTTCATCGACATCCTGACAGATGCTCAGCAATGAATCTCAGTCAGGTCATTATACGTTGAGGGATCCTGGCGTAGCCAGCCAGCGCCAGGCAAATCACACTGTGCAGTCTTGGCTCCGCCCACATACAGGGCGGCGTATTCTCTGTATGGGCGCCGCGCGGTGACACGGAAAGTCTGGCCTGCGTCGTCCGCCTTCTGCATCGCGGTGGAATTTCCGTCGATGACAGTAATTTCGATCACAAAATCACAAAATGACTTTAGCGAATATGCCTTGATGGTAAATGTCTGCTTTTCGCCATAGTCCAAGGCCACCGAATGATTGTCGAAGTAGTTGCCCAACTTGGATGAATCGATCTTCTCCGTCTCCATTGCCACCGCCGGCGGCTCCTTGGCGACTGGTCTCGGCGAGTCGAGGTCGAAAAGAAGCCCGACGTTCTCCTCGCCACCCGCAGTGTAACCAACGATGGCGGTCCCCTGAAGTGGCGCCCTGCATTGCTGTTTGACGGCTTCCATTTCGATGACTTTTACTGGATCTTTCCTTCTCCCCTCAAGGACGAGTTTAATCAAAGAGTCTGGAGCCTCTGCACCGCCGTGGTCTCGCGTCCAGTCTAGAATATTGGGTTTGTCCTGCTTGAATGAATCGACCTTAAGTTGGATCGGTGACGGGAGGGCAAGGAATACTCCATCCCTTTCAATGGCATGGGAATAATCCACTCTTAGGGCGGGTCCGCTTGAGGGGTTGGATCGGAACAGGATCCTGCGAATATCGCCCAAGAATGCCACGATGAGCGTCGCTACAACGGCTACAATTACTCCCTCCACGACTCGTGCCCAGAGTTTGCGCCGCCGGATGGACTGGGCGCTCGTAGAATGGGGCGATACGGGTCGTCGCGAGCGTCGGCGGAAATTCATTCGGCGACAACTTTCAAGTTTATTCCATTCGGATGCTGGATTATCTCGGACGATGGGTAATCTCGACCTCCTGGCGCGCAATTATGTGAACCGCCCACGGCTGCTAGCCTGAACGCAGGTCAGACTGCGAAATTGCCGGACAATCCTTCGGCGTCCCAAGTAGCGCCCGCCGCCACCACTATGACGGCGGCGAGCGGATCCGCTGCCGTGACGCTGCGTGGCGTTTGGGGGACTCATTCGTCCTTGTGGAGTATTGCTCGCCGCCAGCAGCAGCGCCTGGCCATCGACATGCGCACCAGCGCGAACAGCCGCATGGTGCTCACCTGGCACCCCATCTTCGAGGTGACCGACCGCGAGGTCTGGCAGGAGATCGCCACACATGGGCTGGAGTACCACCTGGTCTACGACGCCCTGATCCCCCGCCTGTCCTGCGTGTTCTGCGTCCTGGCCCCCTTCGACGTCCTCGTGCGCGCCGCCCGTCTGTGCTGGGCCCTCGGCCTGCCGCTGCCCGCCCGCTACCGCGACCTGGAAGCGAAGATCGGCCACCGCTTCAAGCAGAGCCACAGCCTCGCGGAGGTCTACGCCGAGGCTGAGCGCCTCGAGCGAGAGGAAGGCCCGCTGGTCTGGAACCGCGGCGACGCCGTCCGGCAGCACCTCGGCGCCGGCGCAGCCGACGACTACCTGGCCCGTGTGGCGCTGGCTGCCTGACCACCTTCACCTGACCGCCCGTCCCAGGGGCCGCTGGCCACGCGGCACGGTCCCTGGGAGGGCGGCCCTCATCCCGGGGCGACGCAGCACGCCCACGGCGCACCCACGCTCCAACTCCGGCAGGAAGCCGTGTCGTCGACCTTCAGCAACGAGCCAGCAGGGCGCGTGATCGTCATCGTTAGTGGATGACGTGCAGGTTCCCCGAGGGCTTCTGAGAGCGGAGAAGGTGCTCGTCAGCAGGTCAGCGGTGCGCGTGGCGCCCGTTCCGTGATCTCCAGGAATTTGCGAGTAACTAGGAGAAGTCCGCTGGAACTCCAGTAATCTCTGTGCTTGTGTCAGATTTCGAAGGTCGCACCCTCATTCTCGTGCCGCCGCCACATGCTGCGGAGGAGGGCTCAGGTCCGATCGAGACCGGTTTGGCGGATGTCGTCACCCTCCAGCGGCGCAGCCAGGCACGGATGTCCGCCCAGGACGAGGAGAGCTTCTTCGTCGATGCGCTCACCGAGTACCAGTGGGCGCGGGACTCGGCCGGACTGGCCCCGTCGACGATCGACCAGCTGATCAAGCCGGTCATCGAGGTCTGCGACTTCTACGGCACCGTGCCGTGGCATCTGACCCCGCGCGAGGTCGACAAGTACTTCGCCGGTCCGGGGAAGCGGGCGCACAACACGCACCGGCAGAAGCTCAACCACATCGACGCGTTCTTCGCCTTTCTTGAACAGCGCTACGCCCACGAGATCATGATGAGGTTCGGGGCGACGGTGGAGTCACCGGTGGACCCGTTCAACAGGCCCGTTCACCGTGGGGACTTCGGGCTGCGGGTCCCACCGTCGCAGACGGCGATGAAGGAGTTCTTCGCCCGCTGGAGGGAGCAGTTGCCGTACGCCCGGAAGTACGCCGTGGCCTGCCGCGACTACGTCATGACGAAGATCGCATACGTCTCCGGTGTGCGGGCTGCCGAGCTGTGCCCGGTGACGATCGGCGACGTCCACTGGGAACACGGCCAGTGGGGCCGGTTCGTCGTCCAGGGCAAGGGCGCTCGCGGCTCGGGACCGCGGCCTCGCGAGGCGTACATGTTCCGAGAGGGGCGCGAGCTGCTCTGGTGGTACATCGAGGAGGTCCGGGCGGAGTTCGGCGACGACGCCGATCACCCGTCGGCGCCCCTGTGGCCGTCCGAGCGCAAGCCCAAGGCGATAGCGGCGCTGAACCTGCCGATCGCGCCGGCGATCACACCCTCGACATTCCGCCGCCAGCTCCACGCGGCGGCCGCGAGCTACCTGACCGGCCCGGTCACCGACCTCTTCCCGCACCTCCTTCGGCACGCCTGCGCGACCCACAACTACGAGCGCGGCATGACGCTGTGGGAGGTCCAGCGCGTTTTGGGCCACCACTGGGCCACCACGACTCTTCGGTACATGGCGACTGCACAGGCCGACCCCGAGCATGCCAATGTTGCAGCGAGCTCGCGGGCGGCCCAGCGCCTGGTGATGGACAAGGGGAACCTTCGGTGAAGTGGAATCTGAGGATGGTGGCCGCTCAGCGGGATCTGTGGCGTCCCACCGAGTTGTTGGAGGCGTTCAAGACGGTCGGGTTCACGCCGTCGCTGAGTAAGGTCGCCGCGATGTGGAGCGGCACGCCGGTCACGGTGCGGCTCGACGACCTGGACAAGATCTGTGCGGTGCTGAACTGCACGGTTGGCGATCTGCTCCAGGCCGAGCCCCTGGAGGCCGCTGCGGGAGGGACCGAAGCACTGCCGAAGGCGGTGGGCGCTGAAGGCTTCAACGGGGGGCCTGTACGGCCAACCCCCGGTCGGCAGGGCAGCCGTCGCTCGCTGCCGCCGAACTGACGAATGGCGGCACGATCTCATCCTGCTCAGTGCCCGGACTGCAAGGGCTGGGGGGTTCTCGGGCTGGCCGCGTGCCAGGGGTGCACGGAGTGGCGGAAGAAGCATCCTAAGCAGGGCGTCTGTCTGCGCTGCCGTCACACGGGATACCTCAACTCCGACCGTCTGTGCCGGGCATGCCTGCACGCGGTCCGGCTCGACGCCGACGCCGCGTGGGTCACCGACCCGGAAGGCGCCAGCCCTCGGAGCCGCCAGCTGATGTTCCTCTACTACGGCCTCGCCCCCACCCACGCCCAACCGCTGCGGAAGTACGGCAGGCGCACCGGCCGCACCGGCACCGATCAGCGCGAGCGGCTGCACTGGGTGGAACACCTGCGCGCGGCCGCGGCCCCGACCCGAGACGACCCTGCGGTCCTCCCACCCGCCGTCCCGGGTCAGCTACCGCTCTTCCCGGTCCGCCGGATGCTGTCCATCGACGTCTGCCGACGCATTCTGCAAAGGCCGCTCGCTGGCTATAGCGATGTCGTCGAGCACACCGCGGCGTTTGCGGCGGACACCGGCATCAGCAAACCCATGCAGCGCAAGCTGCACGAGATGCTGCGCCTCGCGCTCGCTGTGCGCGACGCGGACGGCGACGGCCTCGTCGATGAGCTGGTCCTCGACGACATCCCCAACTACGGCCGGTCCGTCCGGGCGATCCTTCTGCGGGCGGAAATGCTCAGGCTCCTGCCAGAGCCGCGCGAACCCGACCGTCCCCGACGGTCACGGACGTCACGGACCACGCGCCGCGTCTGGGCGCCCCGGGCGATGACACCGAGGTCCTGCCAGCAGTGCGGCTCCTGGTTCACAGCGACGACGAAGGTCACCTGCGAGCCCTGCTCATCCTTCGCCACCCTCGAGAGAGGGAACAGCCCGGCCTCCGCGGGAGCGTGCGACCGCTGCCGCCGTGTTGACCTGCCGCTCGCCGACGGACACTGCCGCGGATGCCGATGGCACGTAGCCAACTACGGCCCAGGGGACATCGCCCGATTCGGGACGCAGTTGTGGCTCGGTTCACCGGTCCCGGCACCCACAAGCCTGCGTCACTCGAGCGTGGCCCCGCCTACTCCGCGCCGCCCTGTGTCTGAGCACTTGATGGCCCCTGGGCAGGAGAGGCTGTTCGAGCTCTGGCGAGACTGGCGCCCGGTGGTCAACTTGACGCGGCACAATCTACCGACGCTCACGGACTCGGCCGAGCGGCTGCTCGACGACCTCGGCAGCGTGATGAAGCAGGAGATGTGGTCCCAGGTCCCCGCCACCAAGACCCGAAACACGCTGACCATCCTGGTGTCCTGGCTCGGTGCCGATGCCCCGCTGCTGGAGTCCGACATCCGGTCGCTCGTCGACAACCGTCCCCTGAAGTTCAGCGGGCGGCGGGTCACGCAGTTCCTGGAAACCCGCGGGCTGCTGATCCCAGATGCCGAGTTTCGCCGGGACGCGCATCAGAGGCGCTTGGAGGCCGAGCTCGCCGCACTTCCCGCGACGATCGCACAGGAACTCTCGGTCTGGATCAAGGCCGTGCGCGGAGAGGGCAAGTGGGAGCACGCTGGCCGCACCTACCGGAGCATCGCCCGCTACTGGCATGTCCTGGACCCGATCCTCAAGGGGTGGCTCGCGGACGGCATCGAGAGCCTGCGCGAGATCACCCAGGACGACGTCAAGCGGGCCATCGCCACCCGCAAGGGGACGCCGGCCCGCTCGATCCATATCGTCCTGCGGAACGTCTTCCGGGCCCTTCGGCAGGAAGGCGTGATCTTCCGCGATCCCACCCGCGGCCTCGTCTTCGCGGGGATCAACAAGACCCCGCCTTCCGTGCCCTCGGACCGACTGGCCGGCGTCTTCAGCCACGCGCAGAACGACTTCCAACGCTTCGTGATGGTGCTGGTCTGCGTCCACGCGCTCAGCGGCACCGACATGCGCCACCTGCTGCTCACCGACCTCGACCTGTCCCGTGAACGGCTCATCGTCCGGCGCCCTGGCAAGCGGCACGTCGTCTACCTGGACGAACTCACCTACCGCTGCGCCTCCGCGTGGCTCCGTGAACGTCACCGCCGCTGGCCGGTGACCACCAACCCGCACCTGCTCATCAACCGATGGACTGCGGTAGACACCACCCACTCGCCCATCGGCACCACGTTCACCGCCATCTTCCGGCCCACCGGACTCACGATGCCGACGCTGCGGCAGGACCGGATCCGCGACGAGGCATTCGAGGTCCACGACCCGCTCCACCTGATGCGCCTGTTCGGCATCTCCTCGCAGACCGCCATGCGGTACATCACCGCGGCCCACCCGGAACGCACCGCGAAGCTACCCCGATGAGGGCGAGCGGTAGCCACCAACTCCGAGCGTTCGAGAGCGCCGACCCCCTCAAGCTGATACGGCTGTTCGGCATCACCGAACAGACCGCCGTGCGCTACGTCACTGCCGCCCACCCCGAGCGAACAGCCAAGCTACCTCGGTAGGCCGTCCCGTCACCTGGTGTGCGGTCTGGAGCACTGAGCAAGCTGTCTAGATCGGAGAAGAGTTCTCCCACATCCGACGCCCAGTGCGTCAGCGGGAGCAAACATCCTGTCCAGCGACACGTTGCGTCGACCGCCTTCGACACCTACGTAGAAGGCGCGGTTCATACCAGCCCTGTTGAAGCAGAGTGCGGGCTCCATGGCCTCGCAGGAGCGCTCGCCGTAGCTGTGCGGTCCCGGTGCTTTGCAGATGATCTGCTCAGCCGCCCCGGTTCACCAGGTCGGTGAGCAGAATCTGGGTGCGTGTATGTGCGAATCCCGGCATCCGCTGCAAACGGAGAATCACCTCCTCGAGGTGGTCGGTGTCGCGCACGTGCACCAGGGCCAGTGCGTCGGATTGGCCGGCCGTCGTCCAGGCCCGCACGATCTCCTCTTCCTTGCTGAGTGAGGCGATCAACGACTCGCGCGAGGTGCCGGGCGCGACGTAGACCGCGAGCAGCGCCTTAACGCCCACCCCAAGGGCTCGGTGGTTGAGTTGCACGGTGTACCCGCGGATCACACCGGAGTCCTCCAGCCGGGCGATGCGTCGTTTGACGGAGGACGGGGCAAGCCCGGACACTCGCCCAAGATGCTCAAGGGAGGCTCTGGCGTCTCTCACCAGTTCATGCAAGATTCTGCGGTCAGTCTCATCCATATGATGGATTCTTGCATTCTTTGGTGGTGTGGCGCAGGTTCCCATCGACATGTGGAACACCCGAGACCTAGCTTCCAGCTTATGGACACCACTGCACTTGCCGCGTTTGCCGCGGAACTGTTCGACATCCACGCCGAGGCCGCGCCGCTGCCCGGCGAACGTGACAGCAACACGCGGCTGGACGTCGGGAGGCGGCCGCGGTACTTGCTCAAGATCTACTCGGCCGAGGCGAGCCCTGCGGAGATCGAGTTCCAGGAGGCGCTGTTGGGGCACCTGGCAGGTTGCCGATCAGCCGTGCCCTCGGCCGCGCTGGTCGCGGCGACAACGGCGACCGTCTCCGGGGAGAAGCGGACCGTGCACCTGCTGGAGTGGGTTCCGGGGGTCCTGTGGTCGCAGGCCGGTCCGGCGGACGGGCGCAGGTTGCGGGCCCTGGGCTCCGCAGTGGCGGCACTGGACAGGACGCTCGCTGGATTCGAGCACTCCGAGCTGGACCGTGACTTCCGCTGGCACCCGCTGCGTGCGGTCGAACTCGAACGCGCGGTGCCGCGCGTCGCCGAGAGCGAGCGGGAGTTCACCGCGAGCGCCCTCGCCCGGCTCGGCGAGCTGATGCCGGAGCTGCGCACGCTGCCGCAGCAGGCGATCCACAACGACGCCAACGAGAACAACATTCTCTTGGACGCCGACGGGCGGATCACCATCATCGACTTCGGCGACGTGGTACGCGCCCCGCGGGTGTGCGGGCTCGCCGTGGCCGTGGCCTACGCCCAGCTCGGGCAGCCCGATCCGGTCGCAGCAGCGTGCGCAGTGATCGCCGGGTACCACACCGAGGCCCCGCTGTCGGCCACGGAGCTGCGGCTGCTGCCAGATCTGATCAACGCCCGGCTGGCGATGAGTATCGCCAACAACGTCGAGCAGCGTGCCGCCGACCCGGACAACGAGTATCTGGACAGCAGCCAACCGCAGATCCGCGAGCTGGTGAAGGTGCTCTCCGCCGAGCCACGCGAGCTGCTCGTCGCCCGATTCCGCGACGCCTGCGGGTACCGCCCGATACCCGCGGAGCGGGAGATCGTCTCCTGGCTGCGCTCCGCGGCCTGCGACCCCGCCCCCATGCTCCGCACCGACCCGGCCACAGCGCGGATCCACACCATCGACTGGAGCGCGCACGGCCCCGCCGAGCTGCACATCGGGCGCGGTGCCGAGGCGGTGGACGCGGCCATCGCCGCGGACCGCGCCGCGCGCGGGGGCACGCTCACTCTCGGCCGCTACCGCGAGGACCGCGTGGTCTACCGCTCGGACGCCTTCGCAGGCGGACCCGGCGGCGAGCGGCGCAGCGTGCATGTGGCGATCGACCTGTTCGACGCCGCAGGTGCGCCGGTGTTCGCCCCGTTCGACGGCAAGGTAGAGGCCGTCGAGTTCCGCGACGCGGACTACGACTACGGCGGTGTCGTGCTGCTCGAACACCGCACCGGCAGCGGCACACCGTTCTGGCTGCTGGTCGGCCATCTCGACCGGCGCAGCGTCGAGCGGCTGCGCGCCGGTGACCCGGTGCGCCGGGGCGAGACGATCGGATGGATCGGCCGGGCGGCGGAGAACGGGGGGTGGCCCCCGCACATCCACGTCCAGCTGTTCACCACGTTGCTCGGCCGTTCCACAGATCTGCCCGGGGCGGTCCGTCCGAGCGAGGCCGACGTATGGGAGAGCATCTGTCCCAACCCGAACCTCGTGCTGCGCGCACCGGGGAACACGGCCGTCGTCCCGGACCGCGACGCCGAGCAGATCGCCGCGCGGCGTGCCGCGAACCTCTCTCCCTCCCTGTCGCTGAGCTACGCCGAGCCGCTGCACATCACGGGAGGGGAGGGCGCGGAGCTGATCGACGCGTACGGCAGGCGGTATCTGGATCTGGTGAACAACGTCTGCCATGTGGGCCACTGCCACCCGCAGGTGGTCTCTGCGATCAGGGAGCAGGCGGGACGGCTGAACACGAACACCCGCTACCTGCACGCGAACATCGCCGAGTACGCGCGTCGGCTCGCCGCCACTTTCCCTGACCCGCTGAACGTGGTGATGCTGACGAACTCGGGCAGTGAGGCGAACGACCTCGCTCTGCGTCTGGCCCGCACCGCGACCGGCCGGGAGCACGTGCTGTCGCTGGACTGGGCCTATCACGGCAACCTGAGCTCGCTGGTCGAGATCAGCCCCTACAAGTTCAACCGTCCTGGCGGGACCGGGCCGGGGGAACGAGTGCGGGTCTGCGATGTGCCCGACCCCTACCGCGGCGCGTTCGGATCGGACGGTCCGCGCTACGCCGAGCACGTCCAGGCACAGTGCGCCGATCTGTCCGCTGCGGGCGCTGCGCCGGCTGCCTTCATCCATGAGTCGGTTCTCAGCTGCGCCGGGCAGATCGAGCTCGCCGACGGCTACCTGCCGGCTGCTTACGCCGCGGCGCGCGCAGTCGGTGCCCTGTGTATCGCCGACGAGGTGCAGTGCGGCTTCGGCCGGGTCGGTGAGCACATGTGGGCCTTCGAGCGGCACGGCGTGGTGCCCGACATCGTCACTCTGGGCAAGCCGATCGGTAACGGCCACCCCATCGCCGCGGTGGTGACCACCCCCGAGGTCGCACGCCGGTTCCGGACCGGGATGGAGTACTTCAACACCTTCGGCGGCAACCCGGTGTCGTGCGCGGCCGCGCTGGCCGTGCTGGACGTGGTGGAGAACGAGCGGCTGATGGCCAACGCCGCGCGGGTCGGCGGCTACCTGCAGCAGCGGCTGTCCGCGATGGCCGAGCACCACCCGGCGATCGGTGACGTCCGCGGGCGGGGCCTGTTCCTCGGCGTGGACCTCGTCGTCGACCGCGCCAGCAAGGAGCCCGACCGTGCACTGGCGAAGCACGTGGTAGAGGCCGCAAAACGAGACGGCGTGCTGCTGTCCACCGACGGCCCGGGCGACAACGTGCTGAAGATCAAGCCGCCCCTGGTGCTGGGGATGGAGCAGGCCCGCCGCGCCGCCGATGTCCTCGACCGCGCGCTGGCCCAGGCGGTGACCGCACGGTAAGCCTCACCGCGCACAGGAGCCGTCGCTCGTGAGGTACCGGATAGTGGAGCACGTCGAGATACCACTGCGCCTCTTCGGCGCGGTGGTCATCAGGTCGCCTGCCTGAGGCCCGCAGCAGCCGCGCCCTCTGCCGCCGCATCCGCTCACCAACTTCAGCACGCCGGGCGAGCGTAAGAATTTGTGGGCCTGCCGCGTCAAACCTCTCGTGCTGCTGGTCCTTGCTCGTCGTGTGGCCCACGCCCATAGTGAAAAGGAGCCCTCTTGACCATGATCGATGAGTGAAAGGCAGTGTGGGGCAAGACAGCACTCAGCGCCCACGCACCGGAGGCTCTCTCCTCGCCTGTGGTATCGGCCTTCGCCAAGCCGCCTCCCGCGCGCTGCGGGCCGGTTGGCGAGAACGCGTCGAGACCTCTGTCCGGACGGAGACACTCACCGGGATCTCCGCTCCCCGCCGAGGGCTTACGTCCGGCAATCCCTGATGTGACTCCCCTCTCATGGAAAGGCAGAAAGCTCGATGATCAGCCAGTGGCAGCTGCGCGCCGCCTTCGCCGCCCGGCTCTCCGAGATGTACGGAAGGGAGGTCCCCGCCTACACCACGCTCGTGGAGGTCTCACGCGAGGTCAATGAGGACGTCCTGCGCGCGCAGGGCGCGGATGCCGAACGGCTGGGCTCCATCGGCCGCGTGACCGCGGAACGCCACGGCGCCATCCGCGTCGGCACCCCCGCCGAACTGAGTCAGGTCGCCCGCGTCTTCGGCGCGCTGGGCATGCACCCGGTGGGTTTTTACGACCTGCGCGAGGCCGCCGCCAGCTCGGTGCCTGTCGTGTCGACCGCGTTCCGGCCGGTCGACGGCGAGGAGCTGGCCCGCAACCCCTTCCGCGTATTCACCTCCATGCTCACCCCGGCCGACCCCCGCTTCTTCGACGACGAACTGCGCGGCCGCCTGGAGACCTTCCTCGCCGCCCGCGAGCTCTTCCCGCCGGAGCTGCTCGCCCTGGCCGACCGCGCGGAGGCCGAGCGTGAACTGCCCGACGAGGACGCCGAACGGTTCCTTCAACTCGCCGTAGCCGTCTTCGAGTTGTCGACCGAGCCGATCGACAAGGCGTGGTACGAGACCCTGGAGCGGATCTCCGCCGTCGCTGCGGACATCGGCGGTGTCCGCAGCACCCACATCAACCATCTCACCCCCCGTGTCCTGGACATCGATGAGCTCTACCGCCGGATGACCGAGCGCGGTATCGAGATGATCGACACCATCCAGGGACCGCCCCGCTGGAAGGGCCCCGACATCCTGCTGCGCCAGACGTCCTTCCGCGCCATGGCCGAACCGCGTGCCCTGCGCGACGCGGACGGCAGTGTGGTGAGCGGGGCGCTGCGGGTGAGGTTCGGCGAGGTCGAGGCCCGCGGCATCGCCGTGACCCGCGAGGGCCGTGCGCTCTACGACCACCTGCTCACCCTCGTGGACCAGCAGGCGGCCCAGCATCCCACCGCGGAACGGCCCGAACTCGCCGGCGCCGTCTGGGCCGAACACGTCCCCGGCACCGAACGCGAGCTCGCCGCACAAAGGTTGGCGTACTTCACCTACCACATCGCCCCCGACCGGCCGCGCGACGGCAGCCGCCCGCCCGCCGCCCTCGGCGACCTGCTGGACCAGGGCTGGATCCGGGCCGAGCCCATCGTCTACGAGGACTTCCTGCCCCGCTCCGCCGCCGGCATCTTCCAGTCCAACCTCAGCGGCGAGGGCTCACGGGACAACGACCAGGAAGGCACGGCCTACGACGCCGCCTGGCTCTCCGGCGCCATCGACCGCCAGGTCCTCGACCCCTTCGCTCTTTATGAGCAGCAGCAGAACCTTTCCCTGGACGAGGTCGCCGGGGAACTGGGGCTGCAGACCCCGCTCCGCTGACGCGCCGCCCTTCCCACTCCTTAAGGACGCCACATGACCGCCAGCACCACCTTGCCCGCCACAGACGACCTGCGCGCCCGCGCCCGTACGAGCCTGGAACGTATCGGCGTCACCGTCTCCGAAGGCGCCGACTTCCAGGCACGTACGCCGATCACCGGCGAGGACCTCTTCGGTCTGACGGCCGCGACCGCAGCCGACACCGAGGAAGCCATCGAGGCCACTCGCGAGGCCTTCCTCACCTGGCGCACCACCCCGGCCCCGCGCCGCGGCGAACTCGTGCGCCGCCTGGGCGAGTTGCTGCGTGAGCACAAGAGCGAGCTGGCCGACCTCATCACCATCGAAGCGGGCAAGATCCGCTCGGAGGCGCTGGGCGAGATCCAGGAGATGATCGACATCTGTGACTTCGCGGTCGGCCTGTCCCGCCAGCTCTACGGCCGCACCATCGCCTCGGAGCGCCCCGGTCACCGCCTGGCCGAGACCTGGCACCCGCTCGGTGTCGTCGGCGTCATCTCCGCATTCAACTTCCCGGCCGCCGTGTGGTCCTGGAACACTGCCGTGGCCCTGGCTTGCGGCGACACGGTGATCTGGAAACCGTCCGAACTCACCCCGCTCATCTCCCTCGCCTGCGACCGGCTGCTGGCACAGGCCGCCGAGGAGACCGGAGCACCCCGGGACGTACACCGTCTCCTGCTCGGCGACCGCACGATCGGCGAGAAGCTCGTGGACGATCCCCGCGTCGCTCTCATCAGCGCCACCGGCTCCACCCGCATGGGCCGCGAGGTCGGCCCCCGCGTCGCCGCCCGCTTCGGCCGCAGCCTGCTGGAGCTCGGCGGCAACAACGCCGCCGTCGTCGCCCCCTCGGCTGACCTCGACCTCGCCGTGCAGGGCATCGTCTTCGCCGCGGCCGGCACCGCGGGCCAGCGCTGTACCACCCTGCGCCGTCTGATCGTCCACCGCGACATCGCCGACACACTCGTCGCACGGCTCACGGCCGCGTACGCCAAGCTCCCCATCGGCGACCCCTTCGACGAGAACACCCTCGTCGGACCGCTCATCTCCGCCAAGGCCCTCGACGGCATGCAGGACGCCATCACCCGGGCCCGGGCACAGGGCGGCAAGATCCTGGTCGGCGGAGAGCGCCGGCTGGCCGAGGCCGCGCCGCGCGCCGCCTACGTCGAACCGGTCATCGTCCGCGTCGACGACCAGAGCGACGTCGTACGTGAGGAGACCTTCGCGCCGATCCTCTACGTCCTGACCTACGACACGCTGGAAGAGGCCATCGCCCTGCACAACGACGTCCCCCAGGGCCTGTCCTCCAGCATCTTCACCCGCGACCAGCAGGAAGCCGAGCTCTTCCTCTCCGCCGAGGGCTCCGACTGCGGCATCGCCAACGTCAACATCGGCACCTCCGGCGCAGAGATCGGCGGCGCCTTCGGCGGGGAGAAGGAGACTGGCGGCGGCCGCGAGTCGGGCTCCGACGCCTGGCGCGCGTACATGCGGCCGGCCACCAACACCATCAACTACTCCGGCCGGCTTGCTCTGGCACAGAACGTCAGCTTCCTCTGAAACCGCAAGCTAGCTGGGGATACCGCGACAGGAAGGGGCAAGGCACCGCCCGCAGCTTCGTAGCGTCGGCCACCCGGAAGGCATGTTGAGCCGGCGCGGAGGAAGGGACCAGTGGCGCTACTACCACTGGTCCCTTCCTCCGCGCCGCTGGCGCACGGGGAGTACTTGTCTGTCGAGTGCCGGGCTTCGCGAACTTCGCCGCTCAGTTGCCGCTGTAGCCGTGGCGGGTGACGGGAGGTGATGCACCGCTCCCCAGGAACGCGACCGCGACGCCCGCGAGGGTTGTCCCGCCAGGCCGTTTGTGAAGGAGGAGCCACTGCAGGATGGGTACGAGGGGCACGTAGAGGGCCGTGATGAACGCGGAGGCCCTCGGCGTGAGGGTCCTCGCGGCAGAGCTGTCTCAGACAGACATCAACGCGGTCGCCTGGCGGGGACAGGCACCCGAGAGCATGGCGGCCCTCCTCGGTTCCGCGCCGGCAAGCCGCGAGGCGCAGCTGTGGTCGTGGTCACTCGCCTCTGGTGAGGCGTATGAAGCGCTGCCCGACCCGCAGGGCTGGCACGAGATGGTGCTCGTCACCGAGGGACAGATCCGCCTGGACCGCGACGACGCCCGCGTTGATCTCGTGGCCGGCCAGCACAGCCTCTACTCCACCGCGCAGCGCTACTCCTACCGCAACACCGGAACCACGACGGCCCGCTTCGTCCGCGTCGTCATCCGGTCGCGCCCGCCCTCCGACCCCGTACGGAAGAACGCCGATGAACGTTACGACCTGGTCCCTGCAGATGCTCGAGCCCAGCGCGCGGTCTCCCCGCCCCTTCCCCGAGGGTGTGCGCCTTGACCGGGCCACCGGGATCACTCCGGAGTACGCCCGTTTCCTCTACGCGCTGGTCGGCGGGAACTGGAACTGGACCGACCGGCTCGGCTGGACGCGACAGCAGTGGGCTGACGAGCTGGACGTGCCCGGCGTTGAGTTCTGGATCCTCTACAGCGAGGGCGTCCCGATGGGCTACGTGCAACTCCACCCCGTCGTCGAAGCGGACGGCACGCACGTCGAGATCCTCTACTTCGGGCTCGCCGAGCAGGCGCTCGGTCGCCGCCTCGGCGGCTGCTTCCTTGAACACGGCATCGCCGCCGCCTGGACCCTCCCCGACCGCACCGGCCTCCCGCCCGTCGCGCGCGTATGGGTGCACACCTGCACCCTCGACGGCCCCGCCGCACTGACCAACTACCAGTCCCGCGGCCTGGCCATCTACAAGACGGAGGACGCCGACGAGAACGTGCCGGACCAGCCTCTGGGAGCATGGGCCGCGACCGGCGGACCCGCACCGACGACCGACGGCGACCGCTGGCAGTAAGGCGGTGCGGGCATGCCGTCGATGGAGGCCAGCACCACGCTGAAGCAAGCCCGGAGCGCCCCGCAAAGAACGCGATATCGAACGTCCATCCGGGGGAGTATGGCCTCCGCGGTGGTCTTCAGCCAGGTCAGCGACTCCGGCTCGCCCACCGCGCCGAGCTTGTCCACCGACAGGCGGGCACGGCCACCGTCCGGGGACGACGATCTCCACTTTCGCGTCGTCGCCGGCCTCCTGAAGCCGGTCGGCCATCTGCCGCCATGCCGCATCCGGCCCCGGGCGAGCTGGGCCAGATGGTCGCCGCCGTCTTCGGTCAGGGACAGCCCCGCCAGCACGTCCGCGCGCATCGCCTCCCACTGCGGGCCGTCCAGCAGCCGGGCACGCGGGTCCGCCCACCGGTTCGACGGGGCGGCGAACACGTCGCGGAGGGCACGGTGCAGCTGCTCCAGCACGTGCACCACGTACACATCCCGGCCGACCGCACCCTGCGGCAGCTTGGCGCTGGGGAACGCCGCCCGCTTCCACATCGCCGGCACCAGCTCGGCATCGACCTCGCGGGGCAGTAGCGGCCGGTCCTTCACCCGGCGCCGCGACAGCGCGGGCGGGTGGCGCATCGCCTTCAGGATGCGCCGACCACCCGGAGCCGCGCCCAGCGTGTCCGGCTCACCCAGCATGGACAAGAGCGATCGCGAGACGCCGGCCTCACAGGCGCCGGCGTCGAAGGAGACGGGCTGCCCGGCAGCGTCCACGCGCCGCAGCGCGGCGATGGGCCCGTTCTGGTTGCAGCGGCCCGAAAAAGGGCGGCAGCGAGGATGTGCAGTGAGTCGTCCGCCCACAGCATCGCCACCATCCGGTCGCCGAGCGGCGCTCCGTGGCGGGCGTGGAACTCGCAGAACGACGACAGCGCGGCGAGTTTGCGGTTCACGCTGGACTCCGCGCAGTGGTGGTCCGCTGCGGGCAGTACGGCCGAAGCCCCCGGCCCCAGGCCGCCACCAGCCGCCGGTGTTCAGCTGAGGGGGATGCGCCCCTTGCTGCGCATGGCGGTACGGACGCGTTCCTCGGCCAGCGCGCGCCCGGCGGCGTGCGTAGTGGTCTCCCGCCGCTGGGCCTCTGTGATGACGGTTGTGGTGTTGGCTCGCAGCTTCGTCGAGATCGTCGCGAAGATCTCGGACGTGTCGGGCCGGAAGCCGGAGTAGCGGGCGTCCATCGCGAAGGCGGCCGCGACGACGCCGCCGGCGTTAGCGACGAAGTCGGGGAGCACGGTGATGCCGCGTTCGGCAAGGATGACCTGGGCGTCGGGGGTGGTGGGCAGATTGGCGCCTTCCACGACGAGTTTGGCTTTGATTTGGTGCGCCGTGCTGCTGGTGATGACGTCCTGCAGCGCCGCCGGCACGAGGATGTCGCAGTCGACGGTGAGCTCCGCGCCGGGGGTGGTGAGCGCGGTGCCCTGGTCGGAGCGGGTGACGAAGTGGTCGCCGTGCTCTTCACGGGCGGCCAGGAGACGCTCGACGTTGAGACCGCTGGGGTTGTGCACTGCGCCGTGAGCGGTGGACACCGCGACGATGGTGGCCCCCAGTTCGGCGAATCGTCGGGCGGCCGCGGCGCCGACAGCGCCGAAGCCCTGGATGGCCACGCGGGACCCAGCCAGGGGCAGGTCCAGGACCTGCGCGGCGGCGTCCGTGGTCTCTGCGACGCCATAGCCGGTGACGCCGAGTCTGTCGTAGGCCACGCCGCCCAGGTGCTCGGGCGTGCCTACGGCGGCGCCGCGGTCGCCGAGCTCGTCCTGGATGATGGCAGCGTCGCTTTCCGTCAGTCCCATGTCCAGGCCCATCACGTACTCGCGCGGCACTTCGTTCGACAGTGCCCGGGCGAATGCACGCAGGATGCCTTCTTTGTCGGGGGAGGCGGGGTCGGCGACGATGCCGGCTTTGGCGCCGCCGTAGAAGAGGTCGACACCGGCCCACTTCCATGTCATGACGCGGGCCAGGCGGGCCACCTCGTCGACGGTCACGCCGGGGCTCATGCGGGTGCCGCCCTTACCGATGCCGCGGGCGGTGTTGTCGATGACCAGGACGCCCTTCATGCCGGTGCGGCGATGAGAGACGACGACGATTTTCTCGGGGCCCCAGTCGTCGATGAGGGAGAGTGCGTCAGTCACGAATTCTTCCTTTTTCCTTTGTCGGAGTCAGAGGGCAGTGCGTCGGCGATGAGCTCGGCGAGGTGGGTGCCGGTGCGGTCGGTCTGCTGTCTGATCTGGGTGCGGCAGCTGAAGCCGTCGGCGAGGACGACCGTGTCCGGGGCGGCCGCCCGCACGGCGGGCAGCAGGACCTGTTCCCCTGCGGCGACGGACACCTCGTAGTGGCCGCGTTCGAAGCCGAAGTTGCCGGCCAGGCCGCAGCAGCCCGAGTCCAGGATGGTGTTGTCGACGCCCATGCGGCGCAGCAGTATGCCGTCGGTGCCGAAGCCGGAGGTGGCGTGCTGATGGCAGTGGGTCTGGCTGATCGAGTGAGCCCGCAGTTGCGGGGCCTGCCAGTCGGGCGCGTGCTGGACGAGGAGTTCGGCGAGAGTAAGGGTGGAGCGGGCGACGAGACGGGCGTCCTCGTCGCCGTCGAGAAGCTCGGGCAGATCGCTTTTCAGCGCTGCGGTGCAGCTTGGTTCCAGGCCGACGACAGGGGTACCGGCGCGGACAGCAGGCGCCAGGGCGTTAGTGGTGCGCCCGGCGATGCGGCGGGCGATGCCGAGCTGGCCGGTGGTGATCCAGGTCAGCCCGCAGCATTGGGTGCCATTGGGGACCTGGACTTGGAAGCCGGCGTTCTCCAGCACAGTCACCCCGGCCATGAGGACCTCGGGGGTGAAGTGGTTGTTGAAGGAGTCGACCCACAGCAGGACCGGGCCGCGCCGGCCCTCGCCCCGGGGCGCGCGGCGGCGGAACCAGGACAGGAAGGTCTGCTCGGCGAAGCGGGGGATGTCGCGCTCGGCGGCGATCCCTCCGAGCCGTTTGATCAGCGGGGCCGCCGGGGAGGAGGTGAGGGCGTTGACCAGCCGCGGCATGCGGGCCGCCGGGCGGGAGAGCAGGGGCAGCCAGCCCATGGTGTAGTGCGAGGCGGGCCTGATGCGCCCCTGGTAGTGGTGGTGCAGGAACTCGGACTTGTAGGCGGCCACATCCACGCCGACCGGGCAGTCGACGCTGCAGCCCTTGCAGGACAGGCACAGGTCGAGGGCGTCGCGGACCTCGGTGGAGCGCCAGCCGTCGGTGATCACATCGCCCTGGGTCATCTCGTACAGCAGGCGAGCGCGGCCCCGGGTGGAGTCCTTCTCGTCCCGGGTGACCCGGTAGCTGGGGCACATGAAGCTGCCGCGGGGCGTGTGAGAGCGGCACTTGCCGACGCCGACGCAGCGGCGGGTGGCCTTGGCGAAGTCGCCGTCGTCGGCGTGGAACGGCAAGACTGTGGCCAGCGGCAGGGGCGTGCGCTGTGGGCTGACGCGCAGGTCGGCGTCCAAGGCCCGAGGCTGCACGATGATGCCCGGGTTCAGGCCGTTGTCGGGGTCCCAAACGTTCTTGAACTCCTCGAACAGGGCGATGACTTCAGGCCCGTACATCAGCGGTAGGAGTTCGGAGCGGGCCTGCCCGTCACCGTGCTCGCCGGAAAGCGAACCGCCGTGCGCGGCTACCAGTTTGGCCGCGTCGGTGAGGAAGGCGCGGAAGACCGCGGTGCCCTGCTCGGTGGTGAAGTCGAAGTCGATGCGCACATGCAGGCAGCCTTCACCGAAGTGCCCGTAGACGGCGCCGTGCAGCCCGTGCTGCTCCAGCAGCGCCGTGAACTGCGTCAGGTAGGAGCCGAGTTGGTCGGGCGGGACCGCCGCGTCCTCCCACCCGGGCCATGCTTCGGCTCCCCCGGGCAGGCGGGTGGCCAAGCCTGCGCCGTCCTCACGGATACGCCACAGCCGACGAGCCCGGGCCGGGTCAGTGACGACCTCGCTGCCGGTGCAGCCGGCGATTCGTTGCGCCTGTGCGGCAATCGCCCGTGCCCGGTCGGAAAGTTCGTCGGCCGTGCCTCCGATCTCGGTGAACAGCCAGGCCTGGCCGGCGGGCAGGGTGTCTATGGCCGTGCGAGTCTCGGCCCTGGTGATGATGTCGGTCAGGGCACGGTCGAGCCCTTCCAGCGCCAGCGGCTGGTGGTCCAGCAGGGCGGGTACGGCCTCCGCCGCGGCGACCGCGTCACAAAAGCCCAGCACCACCAGGGCGCGCGCGGGCGGTGGGGAGATGAGGCGCACCTTGGCCGAGAGAATCACGGCCAGCGTGCCTTCGCTGCCGACCAGGGCTCTTGCGAGATTGAAGCGGCGCTCGGGCAGCAGGTGCTCCAGCGCGTAGCCCGACACCTGCCGGGGGAACTGACCCAGCCGGGTGCGCAGCACGGCCAGGTTGTTCCGGGCCAGCCGGTGCAGTGCGCCGATCAGCTCCCCGCGTTCGCCGCCGGCGGCCACGGCCGTACTGATCTCAGACTCGGTCATCTCGCCGATCCGCAGCATCGTGCCTTGATAGGTCAAGACCTCCAGTTCCACGACGTTGTCGGCCGTGCGGCCCCAGGCCACGGAGTGCGTTCCGCAGGCGTTGTTGCCGATCATGCCGCCCAGCGTGCAGCGGCTGTGCGTCGATGGGTCCGCACCGAACAGCAGGCCGTGTTCGGCAGCGGCCCGCTGCAGTTCGTCCAGGACGATGCCCGGCTGCACGGTCGCGGTCCGCTCCTGTGGGTCCAGGGCGATCAGCCGGTTGTAGTGACGGGAGAAATCGAGGACCACCCCGCGGCCCACCGCCTGCCCCGAGGTACTGGTGCCCGCCCCGCGCGAGGTGATCGGCACCCCGATCCGACGGCAGACCTCGACGGCGTTGAGGACATGCTGCCGCTCGCGCGGGAAGACCACGGCCAGCGGGACTTGACGGTAATTCGAGGCGTCGGCCGAGTACTGGGCCCGTCGCCCCGCGTCGCCGGCGACCTCGCCGCAGTTCCCTCGCCTGAGGGCCTCAAGCACGGCCGCCGTGTCGAGGCCGCCAACGCCCTGTGGTGTCGTGGTCACCGCGCTTCCTCCTTCATGCACCGACCGCTTTCGACCGGGCCCCGTCCACGATGTCCGGGGACCGGGCGCACGACAAGACACAGCAGCACGAAAGGTTTGACGCGGCAGGGCCACAAATGCTTATCCTCAAAGCCCCGTCCCGCCAAGGAGCCCGCGTTGCTGAGACCTCTGCATCTGCTCACCCTGAAGGCCGCCGTCCGCAGCGGTTCGTTCGCCGTCGCGGCCCGCGACCTCCGCTACACCGCTTCCGCGGTCTCCCAGCAGATCGCCGCGCTGGAGAAGGAGACCGGACTGGTCCTCTTCGAGCGCGAGGCCCACAGCATCCGCGCCACCGCCGCCGCCCACCGCCTGGTCGAGCTCGGCACCCCGGTGCTGGCGGCCCTAGACGACCTGGACTACCAGGTGCAGCAGCTCGCCACCGGCGCCACGGGACGGCTGCGGCTCGGCAGCTTTCCCACCGCGAGCGTCCGCCTGGTGCCCGCAGCCCTCGCCGCGCTGGTCGCCACCCATCCAAAGGCGCAGATCCAGCTGACGGAGGGCGAGCCCGGTGAACTCGTCACCGCGCTCGGCCAGGGAGAGCTGGACCTCGCCCTGGTGTACGAGTACGCACTGAGCCCGCGCCATTGGCCGGACGAACTGACCCGCCATACGCTGCTGCGCGAGGATCTCCTCCTCCTGAGCCCCAGCGGCAACCGCCTGAACGTCGGCCTGCCCGGGCTGTCCCGGGCCCGGTGGATTACCAGCCGCGAGGGCACTGGCGGAGCACAGGCTCTCATCCGGCTGTGCGCGGCCGCCGGGTTCGACGCCGACATCGCCTTCCGCAGCAACGACTACGACGTGGTACGCGAACTGGTCTCCGCCCGCCTCGGGGTGGCGGTCGTCCCCGCGCTCGGCCACGCGGCCACCGCAGGCATCGACGCCACCCGGCTCACCGAACGCTTCGCTCATCGCACCGTGCTGGCGCTGCACCGCACCGAGAACAGCAATCCGCTGCTCGGCACCACGCTGTCGGCCCTGCGCAACGCGGTGCCCGAGGCCGAGGACCACCTCCACCCCGCGAGCAGCACCAGCTAGCCGCTGGCTCATATGACCTGCTTGGTCTCCCCGGAGACCGCCAGAACCGCCTGCACGGCTCCGGCGCCCATCGTGGAGTGCACAGCCGGATCGCTATCGAGGAAAGGCAGTGAAAGGGGCGGTACGGAGTTGCCTTACCGCCTCTCGCCGTGTGCACTGTCAGAGCACCTTGGACAGGAAAGACTTCGTCCGCTCGTGCTGTGGGTTCGCCAGTACCTCCCGCGGGTGACCGGATTCGACCACGACGCCGTCGTCCATGAAGACCAGGTTGTCGCCGACCTCGCGGGCGAAGCCCATCTCGTGGGTGACGACGACCATGGTCATGCCGGACTCGGCGAGGTCGCGCATGACGTCGAGGACGTCGCCGACCAGCTCCGGGTCGAGGGCGGAGGTCGGCTCGTCGAAGAGCATCAGCTTGGGTTCCATCGCCAGCGCACGGGCGATGGCGACACGTTGCTGCTGACCGCCGGAGAGCTGGGCCGGGTAGTGGCCGGTCTTGTCACCGAGGCCGACGCGGTCCAGCAGCAGCCGCGCGCGCTCCCGGGCGGCGGCCTTGGACTCGCGCTTGACTTGGACCGGCGCCTCGATGACGTTCTCCAGCGCCGTCATGTGCGGGAAGAGGTTGAAGCGCTGGAACACCATGCCGATGTCCCGCCGTTGCGCCGCCACTTCCTTTTTCTTGAGCTCGTAGAGCTTGTCGCCGCTCTGCCGGTAGCCGACCAGTTGGCCGTCGACGTACAGCTGGCCAGCGCTGATCTTCTCCAGGTGGTTGATGCACCGCAGGAACGTGGACTTGCCGGAGCCGGACGGGCCGATCAGGCAGAACACCTCTCGCGGATGCACCTCCAGGTCGATGCCCTTGAGGATGTGCGACAGCCCGAACGACTTGTGCACGCCCTCAGCCCTGACCATTGGGTGGCCGCTCGTGCCTTTGACCATGTTCTTGATGAGATCGCTCATCGGGCCACCTCCGGGCGGCGGATCGAACCGAACATACGGAGGTTCTTCCTCATCCGCTGTAGTGGGGTCGGCGGCAGATTGCGCGACGAACCCCGGGCGTAACGGCGCTCGACGTAGTACTGGCCGATGCTGAAGATCGTGGTCAGGAGCAGGTACCAGATTGAGGCCACGAAGTACATTTCGACGACCGCCAGTGAGGTGCTGGAGATGTCCGTGGCCTTCTTGATCAGCTCGGGGAGCTGGACCGCGTAGGCCAGGGACGAGGTCTTCAGCATGTTGATGAACTCGTTGCCGGTCGGCGGGACGATGACCCGCATGGCCTGCGGCAGGATCACCCGGCGCAGCGTCTTGCCCTGGGTCATGCCCAGGGCGTGGGATGCCTCCGTCTGGCCCTCGTCGACCGACTGGATGCCGGAGCGGACGATCTCCGACATGTACGCGGCCTCGTTCAGTCCGAGGCCGAGCAGGGCCGTCAGGACCGGTGTCATCACCTGGTTCATCTCGTCCTTGTAGAACCCCAGGTTCAGGATGGGGAAGATGAGCGAGATGTTGTACCAGAGCAGCAGCTGGACCAGGACCGGGGTGCCCCGGAAGAACCAGATGTAGAACCAGGCCACGGTACTGGTGACGGGGTTCGACGACAGCCGCATCACGGCGAGGATGATGCCGAGCGCGACGCCGAGCACCATGGCGAGCACCGAGATGTACAGCGTCGTCCAGGCGCCCTTCGCGATGCCCGGGTCGAAGAGATAGTCGGGGATGATGCTGTAGTTGATGTTCGCGTTGGAGAAGGCGACGCCGATCAGCGCCAGGATGGCGATGACCACGGCGCCAGCCACCCAGCGGCCGTAGTGGCGCACGCGAATGGCCTTGATCTGCTCCGGGGGCATGGACTGTGCCTGAGCCGTGTCGACAGTGTCAGTCACGGTGACTGCCTTTCAGTGTTGCGTGAGGCTCAGGAGCCGCCGTTGATCTTCGCCTCGGTCACGGCGCCGTCCGTGACGTTCCACTTCTGCAGGATCTTGGTGTAGTCGCCGTTCTGGATGATCGCGCTCACCGCGGCCTGGAGGGCGTCGCGCAGCTGACTGTTGTCCTTGCTGACGGCGATGCCGTACGGACCCGCCTCGATCTGGCCGCCGACGACCGCGAAGTCCTTGCCGGCGGTCTTCGCGTTGTACGCCGCCACCGGGAAGTCGTTCAGGACGGCGACCGCCGCGCCCTGCTTCAGACGGAGCAGCGGCTCGGTGTTGGTGCCGAAGGTCTGGAGGTCGATGGCCTTCTTGCCGTCCGTCGTGCACTTCTTGCTCTGTGCCTTGGCGATGCCCTCGGACGTGGTGCCCTTCACCATGGTCACGACCTTGCCGCACAGGTCGTCGAGCGAATTGATGTCCTTCGGGTTGCCCTTCTGGACCTGGATGGAGGTGCCGGCGGTGAAGTAGTCGACGAAGTCGACGCCGTTGCCGACCTTCTTGCCGGTGTCGGAGTCGATGCCGTTCTGTCGGTCCTTGGTGTCGTTCATCGCCGACATGAGCACCTGGAAGCGGTTGGCCTGCAGGCCCACGATTAGGTTGTCGAACTTGCCGTTCTGGAACTCGAACTTCACTCCCAGCTGCTTGCCGAGGGCGGCCGCAATGTCGGGGTCAATTCCGACGGCCTTGCCGTTCTGCATGAACTCGACCGGCGCGTAGGCGATGTCGGAGCCCACCTTGATGACACCGGCCTTCTTGATGTCCGCGGGCAGCTTGTCGGCCAACGGAGCCGACGCCGAGGGAGCCGAGCCGGAGTTCGTGTTGCCGCTCTTGTCGGTCTGGTCGCCGCAGCCGGTCAGAAGCAGGGCGCCGGCGACCGCGATCGCACCGACCGCTTCTAGCCGGGGATGTACGGCGGTCGGACGACGGGTGGATCTTGCGGTCATGGTGCGTTCCTCCGGCGGATGGATGGAGTTGCCGATGGGGGCGGCGGGGCATTGCCGACGACTTCGGCGGTGCCCTGGCCCGACACCTTCGTCCACCTGCCGACGTGGGAGAAAGACCCCTCAGCACGAAACCTTGCAAGCCTCAGACCCAGTACGCCTGATCCGCGCAGGTTGCTGCCGGTTACTGCGCGGTCCGCAGGGTACCGAAGACCGCATAGTGTGCGACATCCCGTGAGTTCCTCTGAGCCCTGCTGACTCCTTGTCCCTGTGGCCAGGGTGTTCTGTCTCCTTGGGGTGCGCTTCGAGCCGGTGACGTAACTTCAGGATTCGTGAGGCGTTCTCACTTCGTCCGATCAATCTGTGATCGGGGTGAAGGCGAGGAGGCTCGGGTTGGCGCTGGCAGCCGTACGCGACCTGCGTGAGTTCCGCGATCCGGTCTCGGCGGAGGAACTGGAACAGCTCGAGACCGACGTGCTCGCCGGGTTCGTGCTCGCGCGAGCTTCGGCGGGGCTGGCGGACGGCACCATCCGCGGGGACGTCGGGCACCTGGACCAGATGCGGGCCTGGTTCGGGCGGCCGCTGTGGGATATGGAGCCGGCTGACGCCGACGGGTACTTCGGGAAGGTGCTGCGGGGCTCGCCGAGCGGTACCCGGCTGGCCCGCGCGCAGGCGCTGACCACGTACTTCCTGTTCCTGGAGCTGCGGCACAAGGTCGAGATCCACCGGATGACCGGGCGGGTCGTCGAGTGTCCGATCGATGAGATGAACCGCCCGCGGGGATCCAAGGACGCCGCTTTGCGGATTCCGCCGACCGAGCCGGAGATCAAGACGTTGTTCACCGGCTGGGGCGGCGAGCTGGCGACCTGCCGCAAGTTCGCCCCGACCGCGCGGAACTACACCGCGTCGAAACTGATGTCGCAGGTCGGACTCAGGGTGAGCGAGGCATGCAAGCTCGACCTGGCCGACATCAAGTGGGACCTTGGCCGCTTCGGCAAGCTCCATGTGCGTCACGGCAAGGGCGCCCGTGGATCGGGTCCGCGTGAGCGGATGGTGCCGCTGATCAACGGTGCAGACCGCACGCTGCGGTGGTTCATCGAGGACGTCTGGGGCCAGTTTGACGACGACCACACCCGCCCCGGTGCCCCGCTGTTTCCCTCCGAGCGCAAGAACGCCGACGGCTCCTCGCGCCGTGTCGGCGACGACGCCTTGCGCAACGGTCTGGCCGTTGCGGCGGAAGCCCATCTGCCAGGCTGGGCCGACAGACTGACGCCGCACGTCCTGCGGCACTTCTGCGCGTCCGAGCTCTACCTCGGAGGGCTTGATCTGCTCGGGATCCAAGAGGTCCTCGGTCACTCCTGGATCGCCACCACGATGCGGTACATCCACGTCCAGCAGACCCGGGTCGAGGACGCCTGGGTGTCCGGGCAGCAGCGGGCCGCGAAGCGGCTGGAAGGACTGATGGGATGAAGTGGAACCTGCGGCTGACCGCCGCGAACAAGGGGATCTGGAAGGCGTCCGAGCTCCAGCGGAGCCTGGCTGAGCACGGCTTGGTGATCTCGGCCGGGAAGATGTCCGGTCTGTGGTCCGGCCAGCCGGTCTCCCTCAAGCTGGAGGACCTGGACGTGATCTGTGTCGTGCTCGGCTGTGAGATCGGTGATCTGCTGATTCCCGAGCCCGGGACGGTCAGCCGCCCAGGTCAGCAGGCTGGAGCCCAGGAAGCCACGACCGGCTCGGTGGTGGCCCCGGCTGTCGTGCCCAAGCGCCGCGACGGCCGTTCCCTGCCGCCTATGTGACCTGGTCACCATCACCATGGGGAAGATCAGCGAGAACAAGCCGGCGGCCTCCTGGTCAGGCTGTTTCGCCTGGGGGGCAGTTGCCCGGCCGTTTCTGCCGCGGCTGCTATACCTACGGCCAGCAACACGCCGTCGGCGAGTGCGTCGGATGCCGGCGGCAGGTCCCGGTCGACGACAAGCACGGCTGCTGCCGCCTCTGCCGGGCTCAGGCAACCTGGGCGATCAAGGCCAGCGGCAAGGCTTCGCTGATCGAGCCGTACCTGCGGCAGGTGACCTGCCAGCAGCTGTTCTTCGCGAACCTCCAGCGGCCCAAGAACGGCGGGCCCCAGGTCGGCAAGGCCGGGCGGTGCGTGCTGAAGCCGCCGCCCCTCCCCGAACCGCATCGCGTGATCACGACGTCGACGCAAATGACGCTGTTCACTGCCACTCGGGACTTCCGCCGGTTCGACCGAGAACTCCACGCTGACCTGGCCAACCCCTGGCTGGTCCGGGCCCGGCAGGCCGCTCGGTCCCTGGGAGAGGCCCGCGGCTGGAGCCGCTGGATCACCAGCGACGTGAACCGAGCCCTGGTCATCGTGCTGTCCGGCTTCCGCGAAGGTGAATCGATCCGGTACTCCGAGCTCTTCCCGGCCCTGCGCGTCCGTGGGCTTCCCGTCGTGCGGACCGCCGAAGTCCTCGACCGTCTCGGCCTGTTCGCCGACGACCGGGCCCCCGCCGTCGACCGGTGGGTGGAGCGAAAACTCGACGGAATGCCCCCGGGCATCCATCGCGCCGTCGAAGCCTGGGTTCGCACTCTCCTCGACGGTGGCCCGCGGTCCGAGCCTCGCTCCCGGCACACGGCATGGGCCTACCTGGGTGAGATCCAGCCGGTGCTGCTGGAGTGGTCCAGCCGCTACGACCACCTGCGAGAGGTCACCCGAGAGGACATCATCGCGGCCCGGGACGCTGTCACCGGCAAACAGCGCGAGAGCCGGATCGTCGCGCTGCGGTCGCTGTTCCGGCACGCGAAGAAGAACGGCCAGATCTTCCGCAATCCCACGATCCGTATCCGTGTCGCCCGGCAGACCGGCGGCGTCCTCCAAACCCTTGTCCAGGCGGACATCGACGAGGCCATCGCCGCGGCCAGCACCCCAGACATCCGGCTCATCGTCGCCCTGGCCGCCGTCCACGCGGCACGGCCGAAGATGATCCGGACGATGCAGCTGGACGACGTCGACCTGGGCAACCGGCGCATCACCGTCGGCGGCCACGTCCGCCCGCTCGATGACCTCACCCGGCGTGCGGTCCTGGACTGGCTCGACCACCGCCGCAGCCGCTGGCCGAACACGGCCAACCCCCACCTGCTGATCACCCAGAAGACCGCCGTCGAACTCGGCCCGGCCGGCAAGCTCTGGACCACCCGGGCCACCCGCAACCTCACCGCCACCCTGGAACGGCTCCGCGTCGACCGCCAGCTCGAAGAAGCCCTCGCCCACGGCGCCGACCCGCTCCACCTCACCCTCCTCTTCGGCATCGACGAGAAGACAGCCATCCGCTACGCGGACTCGGCCCGGCAGCTTCTCCAGGCCGACCTGAGGTGCCGGTAAGAACGGTGGCATCAGCCGCAACCGATGGTCTTCAGGGTCTGGTGGTGGTCGTGTTCTTCGGCTGGTTGGGGCACGGTGTTCTATCGGTCGAGGTGTCCGTACACCGCGCTCCGCGGTACGCCGCAGAGATCGGCGATCTACTGGATGGTCTTCTCTCGGGCGTCGTAGAGCTGCTGGGCGAGCGTGGCCTGGTCGGCGGGGAGTTCGGGCCGGCGCCCGCCGACGCGTCCCCGCGCCCGCGCTGAGGCGAGACCGTCGTTGGTGTTTGCCACGATCAGTTCTTGCTGGAGCTCCGCCACTACCGACAGCCTGCCGAGCTTGGTGCGGCCCTCCATGGTGTAGGTATCGATGCCCTGTTCGGTCAACGTTTGACCCGCCCACGTAGCGCAAGCACGGCTAGCAGCAGCAACAGCGGCGCCGTGAACCGGAAGCCCATCTCGATATAGCTCCCGGGGCGCGTCAACCCCGGCCTCGGGACTGGTGAGGTCGCATGTTCAAGTGTCGCGTATTCCGTCGACGGCACCCCATCTGCTCGCGTTGAGTAGTCGCTCAGCGAAGGGCTGATAC
>NZ_JBITDA010000026.1:0-125665 GCF_044453765.1 Streptomyces sp. NPDC051636
GACCGACGTCAGGTGAACTGGCAGTTCACCACCCACGACGCACGCATCAAACTGCGCCACCTCTATCCCAAAAATTAGCCGCGACAATCTACTAGGGCGCCGGGCACGCCAGGAATGGCGTGCCCGGCAGCGGTACCCCACGTGACCCGCTAAACACGTGGGGTACCACGGGCGGCTCGTGAGACCCTTGGTGTCAAGTGACCGCCGACGGAAAGCCATGTAGTGACCGCAACCGACCGTTCTCTCGAGCTCATCAACACCGCCGCCCAGGCGGCCGCCGACAAGCTCGCCCACGACGTCATCGCCTATGACGTCAGCGATGTGCTGTCGATCACCGACGCCTTCCTGCTGGCGTCCGCACCCAACGACCGCCAGGTCAAGTCGATCGTCGACGAGATCGAGGAGCGTCTGCTGAAGGAACTCGGCGCCAAGCCGGTGCGCCGTGAGGGCGACCGCGAGGCCCGCTGGGTCCTGCTCGACTACGTCGACATCGTCGTCCACGTCCAGCACAGCGAGGAGCGTGTCTTCTACGCGCTGGAGCGGCTGTGGAAGGACTGCCCCGAGATCGAGCTGCCCGCCGACGCCAGGGCCACCCGCGGCAAGGCCGAGGAGCACGCCAGGCTGCAGGCCGCCGACGCCGCCGACGAGCTGGGCGGGGAGTGGGAATGAGCGCCACCGGTGAGGTGACCGACAAGAAGGGCCGAGGCCGCCGCATCATCCTGTGGCGGCACGGCCAGACCGCGTGGAACGTGGAGCGCCGCTTCCAGGGCACCACGGACGTCGAGCTGACCGAGACCGGCCTCGGCCAGGCCCGGCGCGCGGCGCGGCTGCTCGCCTCGCTGGGGCCCGACGCGATCGTCTCCTCGGACCTGCAGCGGGCCGCGCTCACCGCGGCCGAGCTCGCCGCCCTCACCGGCCTGGAGATCACCCGCGAAGAGGGCCTGCGCGAGACCTACGCGGGCGCGTGGCAGGGGCTGACGCACGAGGAGATCATCGCCCGCTACGGCGAGGAGTACGCGGCGTGGAAGCGCGGCGAGCCGGTCCGCCGCGGCGGCGGCGAACTGGAGACCGAGGTCGCCGACCGCGCCGCCCCCGTCGTGCTGCGGCACGCCGACAAGCTGCCCGAGGACGGCACCCTCGTGGTGGTCAGCCACGGCGGCACCATCCGCACCACCATCGGCCGCCTCCTCGGCCTGGATGCCCACCTCTGGGAGAGCCTGGGCGGCCTCTCCAACTGCTGCTGGTCCGTCCTCGGCGAGGGCGCGCGCGGCTGGCGGCTGCTGGAGCACAACGCGGGCACCCTTCCGGAGCCCGTCCTCGGCGACGACGACTGAGTGCCTGCCGGGGCCCGGATTTCACTTTCCGGCAGGTCGCAGGCTAAAGTTCTTCTTGTTCGCCCCGCCGAGCGGGGCGAAACACCATGCGGCTCCGCCGCGTGGCACAAGGGGCTATAGCTCAGTTGGTAGAGCGCCTGCATGGCATGCAGGAGGTCAGGAGTTCAATTCTCCTTAGCTCCACGGATCGGCACTCTGTTGAGTTGTCAAAGATCGGTGATGAGGATCCCGTCCCTTCAGGGGGCGGGATTTTCTGTGCTCCACATGCGGATGACCTCCGCGGCCGCCTCGTCCGACGACGGCCACAGCCGCTCCCTCCGTTCCCTGAGCAGAGCGACTTTCGTCCGCGCCTCCTCGCTCTCCGGGGTGTACGTCACGATCCGGCACTCCGGCATTCCGTCGATCGACAGCGACAGCGACGTCATCCTCAGCTCGCCCACCGCCTGGTGACGGAACGTCTTCACCCGCGGCCCCGGTGGTATCACCTCGCCGTTCGCCCACAACTCGGCGAAGCGCGGGCTGGCCGCCGAGAGCCTGCGTATGAAGTTCTCCCAGGAGGGTTCGCCGACGTGTCTGCCGTACGAGGAACGCAGCGTCGCCACCATCATCGGCAGCTCCCGCTCGCGGTTGACCACGGGACAGGCGTCCTCGGACAGGGTGAACAGCGTCCACAGCACGTTCGGCACGCCCGTCCTGAGCGTCTCCGGCACAACGAAGAGGTCGCGGTAGGCCGGATTGGTGGCGAGGATGTCGTACCGCGAGTTGTAGACCGCCGCCGGATACGGATCGAGGGCGTCGATGAGGCCCTGGATCTCCGGCCCGACCGTCCGCGCCGACTGCTCCGGGCTCGGGTCGAAGGGCACCTCCGCCAACCGGTACAGATGCTCCCGCTCCGGCGGGTCCAGCCGCAGCGTGCGGGCCACCGCGTCGAGCACCTGCGGCGAGGCGTTGATCGGCCGGCCCTGCTCGAGCCAGGTGTACCAGGTGACGCCCACGCCCGAGAGCTGGGCGACCTCCTCGCGGCGCAGCCCCGGTGTGCGGCGGCGCAGGCCGGGCGGCATGCCCACGTCGGCCGGTGTCACCCGCGCGCGTCGGCTGCGCAGAAAGGCGGCCAGCTCGTGCCGGCGGCGCTGTGTCGTCCCCGTCATCGTCACGTCCCCCATCGTCACGTCCCCATGGTCGGTGCCCGACTTGTCCGCTGCCAGGTGCTGTCAGTACCAGCATCACCGGGCACTCGGCACCCGTATCGGGGCCCCGCCAGGCTCGACGGCATGACGACAACACCCCAGACGGGACCGGGTCGCACACCCGCGAACCCGCTTCCAAGTCCTGCGACCAGTAAAGCGCCCGGCACTGACAACGGGTCCCGGTCGCTGCTCGCGGTCGTGCTCGCGGCCCAGTTCATGGCCCTGCTCGACGTGTTCATCGTCAACGTCGCCGCCCCCACCATCGGTTCCGAACTCCACGCGTCCGGCGCCGACTTGCAGCTGGTGATCGCCGGGTACGCCATCACGTACTCGGTTCTGCTGATCACCGGTGCACGTCTCGGCGACCGGCTGGGGCACGGCCGGGTCCACCTCGCGGGGCTCGCCCTCTTCACCGCCGCGTCGCTCGCGTGCGGCCTGGCGCAGGGCGCCACCGAGCTGATCGTCTTCCGGCTGGTCCAGGGCGCCGGCTCGGCGGTGATGATCCCGCAGGTGCTGAGCCTGATCCAGCGCACCTTCACCGGCGAGGCCCGGGTGCGGGCCCTCGGCGCGTACTCGGCGGTCATCGCCGTCGGCGCGGCGGCCGGGCAGACGGTCGGCGGCGTGCTGGTCAGCGCCGACCTGTTCGGCACCGGCTGGCGGCCGGTGTTCCTCGTCAACGTCCCGGTGGGCGCCGTGCTCCTCGCCGTGGGCAGGCGTGTCCTGCCGCGAGGTGGCGCCGAGCGGGAGGGTGCACGCGGACTCGACGTGCCCGGTCTGGTGCTGCTCGGCGGGGCCGTCGCGCTGCTGACGGTGCCGCTGGTGCTCGGGCAGGAGGAGGACTGGCCGCTGTGGTCCTGGCTGTCGCTGGCGGCGGCCGCGGTGCTGTTCGGACTCTTCTGCCGGTACGAGTCCCGGCTCGCCCGGCGCGGCGGCGCCCCGCTGATCGCGCCCCGGGTGCTGCGCCACCCCGGTATGGGCCTGTCGGTGTTCCGCATCCTCGCCGTCATGGCCGTCAACGGCGGATTCCTGTTCGCGGTCACCCTGCACGTCCAGGGCGGCCTCGGCTACAGCGCGCTGCGGGCGGGCCTCAGCTTCGCGCCGACCGCGGCCGCCTTCGGTGCGGTCGGCCTGACCTGGCGGAAGTGGCCCGCCTCCTGGCAGCGGTGGCTGACCGCGGCCGGATTCGCGCTCCTCGCGATGTCCGTGACCGGTGTCGGACTGGCCTTCCACGGCGGCGGCGCCGGCGGGCCCCTGCTCCATGCCGCGTACGCGGGCGTGGGCGTGGGCCTCGCGCTCGGTTTCAGCCCGACGCTGACGAGGGCGCTGGCCACCGTGCGGCCCGAGGACGCGGCGGACGCCAGCGGACTGCTCGCGACGGTCGCCCAGCTCGGCCAGCTGATCGGCGTGGCCGCGTTCGGCACACTGTTCCTGATCCGCCTTGAGTCACTTGGGGGCCCGCAGGCGTATACCTCTGCGGAGGCGCTGTCAGTGTGCGCGTGGGCGCTGGCCGGAACGGCGGCGGTGGGTGCCGTGTCCGGACTGGTACTGAGGCGTCGCTGACCGTATTGGTCCGGCCGTGGCAGAATCAAACGGCCGGAAGGGGGCGCGGCCCGACGGGAGGGAGTAGCGATGCCTGCGAGCATCCTCGAGGAGGTCGACCACCTCCTCGATGCGGCGTTGATACGGGACACGGCCACCCGCCTCAGCTGCCCTTCCTGCGGTTCCGGCCATGTCGCCCAGGTCCTCGGCGACAACGGAGGGATCTCCTACGTGTGCACGGCCTGCGGCCACAGCTGGAGCTGATCGATGGGTGCACACAGGCGAAAGTGCGACTGGTGTGGGAGCGGTACGCCCATCGTCCGTGACATGGAGCCGATCAATCCCGACTACCAGTACTGGTGCGAGGAGTGCGCGCGGGCGCTGATCATAAAGGGCGACCCGATCGAGACGTACCGCGAACTGGAGGGCGAGCCGATCTACGGGCGGCTCCTCGAGGAGCACTGCACGCTCAAGCGGTTCTACTCGTTCGTCACGGCCTGATCCCCGCCGGACCTCGGCGACGATGTCCGGCGCGCGTCGGCAGGAACAGGCCGGCACCTCCGTTGAGGGTTGACAGCGCCGACTCGACGCAGCCCTGGTGCAAATCCGTGCCGCCCGGCCCGTGCGGCACCCACTCGCCGCCGTGACCGCCACGGGCGGCCCCGGCAGGCCGCCAGGGCGGTGCCGCCACGCGCGCGTGCCCCACCAGTGGCAGCGACAGCCACGCCGTGCAAAAAGACGAGGGTGGCCCCCGGGGAGGCCGGCGCACGACGGTGGGCTCCGGAGAACCCGATCACGGTCACAAAAGCCGACATCGAGGTCTGTATCTGCCCAGAACGGAAACGATTTGGTGCTGCACCCCGTTGACCGTGTAATGTTGGCGTCGCCGCCGGGGAAACCGGGCGGCACGGTCAATACGCGGCTTCGCCGCATGGCCGCGAGGGGCTATAGCTCAGTTGGTAGAGCGCCTGCATGGCATGCAGGAGGTCAGGAGTTCAATTCTCCTTAGCTCCACAGAAGTCGAAGGCGGACCACTCGATCGAGTGGTCCGCCTTCGGTGTTTTCGAGTCCGGCGGGACGGCGAGAAAGCGGCTGCGGAAAGTGACGGCGTGAAAACGGTGGGCCACCCGTGATCCGGGTGGCCCGCGTACGTGTGTTCAGCGGCCCAGGGCGCGGCGGCCGCGGCCCTGGGAGAGGACCGGCAGATTGCGGGCCGGGGCCTGCGGGCGGGTGTCCTCCTCGATGCGCAGGGCGAGCGCCGGGCAGCGGCGCACCGCGCGTAGAGCCTTGGCCTCGGCGTAGCGCGGCACCTTCGCCTGCGCCACCGTCGGGAAGCCGTCCGCGCCGAGTTCGAAGACCTCCGGGAGGATGTCCGCGCACAGTCCGTGCCCCCGGCACAGCGTCCAGTCGACGTAGATCTTCTGACGGCTGTCGCCGGTCTCCGCGGGCTCGCCGCCCGGGATGCCCGTCGGCATCTTGCCGTCCTCGAAGAGCGGCAGAACACCCTCCACGGGCCGTCCGCACCCGTTTCCGAGGACGTGCGCGGCGAGGTCGTCGGTGAACGCCTTGATCGTCGACTCCAGGAACATCGCGGAGCCGTCCGGGTGGGAGCACGCACCGCGCCGCTTGACGTTCTTGGCGACCTGCTTGAGGGCCTCCAGGGCGGCCGGGCCGCCGCCGTTGAGGATGTCCTCCATGCCGCGCGCGGCGGCCGGCAGACCGAGGTAGCAGGGACCGCACTGTCCCGCGCTCTCCTCCGCCAGCCACTGCGCCACCCGCAGCGACTCGCCCAGCGGGCAGGTCTCCTGACTGATCGGCAGGATCGCTCCGGCGCCGAGCGTACCGCCCACCGCGTCCAGGGAGTTGCGGGAGATGATCGCCTCGCTGACCGTCGCCGCGTCGATCCACTTGCCGTGGTAGCCACCGGTCAGCACGCCCTGCGGGACCGGCGGGGCGCCGGCCAGCTGCAGCACGTAGCGCAGCGGCACGCCCGTGGGGGCCTCGATCACCATGGGGCGGGCGACCGCCCCGGAGACCGTCAGCATCACGGTGCCCGGCTCGTCGTACAGGCCCGTGTTGCCGTACCGCTCCGGGCCGATGCGGGCGGCGATCGCCAGCTGGGCGAAGGTCTCGGCGTTCGACAGCAGCGTGGGCGCGCCGCCGACACCGCTCTTCGAGGCGCTGATCTTGCGGCCGGGCGGGATCGCCGGACCGCCGTCGATGGAGCGGATCAGCGACGCGGCGGCACCGGTGACCATGCGGATCGGGTTGCGCTGGACGGACGCCTTCAGGGCCGAGCGGCGGCCGTTGCTCAGGCCTCGTTCGGCGAGCGCGGCCTCCATGGAGCGCTGCGTGGACTCACGGGTGACGCCCACCACGAGCGTGCGGGCTCCCAGCGCCTCCGCGACCAGCAGTGCGCCGTCCAGGATCAGGTGCGGGGCACGGTTGATGAGGACCGTGTCCTTGCGGCAGGCCGGCTCGTCCTCGCTGCCGTTGACGACGACGACCGGCCGGACGCCGCGCTTGATCGCCGATTCGGCGACCGAGCGCAGCTTCTTGTGGAAGGGGAAGCCCGCGCCGCCGCGGCCCTTCAGGTTGATGGCCTCGGCGAGCTGCGCGAGCTGCTCGCCGGCCAACGGTTCGAGCGGCCCGTGCACCTTCAGGTGCATGGGCAAATCGAGTCTCTCGACAAGGTCGAAGCCCGACGTGAGCTGAGGAAGACCGACCACGCGGACTTCTGGTACGTCGGGCAGGGCCTCGTTCACCTATAGCCTCCGGAAGGCGTGTTCCAAGGTTCGCCCGATCCCGGTGAGTCGAAGGACGCACCGGGGGATGGTTCATTGGCGGGACCGCTGTTGTACGTGTCACTCGAGTTGTACGTGCCGTAGAGGGGGTTCGACTCACCGGTGTCGTACACATCACTTCCGCCGTACCCGCCGACGCCCGAATTGTTGTAGACCGGGATGTTGTGCCCGGTGTCGGCGAGCGGGTCGTACGCCGACGGGGGCGCCTCGCCGACCGGCGGCGGGGACGGGATCGGCCAGCTGCCCGAGGTGCTGGTGGGGCCGTCCACGCGCGGGATCGCCTCCGTGGCCTGCATGTCCAGCGGCAGGTCCATGCGCGCGGTCTGGCCGGCCGCGAAGGGCTGCTGGGGCTGTGCGGGTGTCGAGACGGCCCGGTAGGCGGCCGCGAAGCCGGACGCGGGCTCCGCGGTCACGGGGCGGCCCATGGCGTCGTAGCGCGGGGTCGAGGGCGCCGCCGTGTGCAGGGAGGCGGCGGTCTCGGCGAACGCCGCCTGGTTCTCGTAGCCCGGCAGCGCGGACGCGGCAGAACCGAGGGACCCCGCGTCCGTCACCCTGGCGCGGCTGGCGTCCAGGTCCTCGAGGTCCCGCCGCTCCTCGGCGCCCAGGATCGCGAGGAGCCGGTCGGCGACCTTGCGCTTGAACGGGCGCGGCGCGGCGCGCAGCGCCAGGGCCGCGATGATTCCGAGCAGGCACAGTTCGTACGAAACCATGAAGAACGGCTTCGCCGCGCGACCCGCGAACAGGCCGTGGATCAGTGCCGCGCACAGGGCCGGGTAGGCCAGCATGTGCATCGCGCGCCAGCGTGCCGCGACCGGCGCGGGGGTGGCGAACTGGTTGCGCAGCGCGCCGGTGACGCCCACGAAGATCATGAGCAGGCCCGCCAGGGATCCGAGGCCGATGAGTCCCGCGCTGCCCTCGACGCCCAGGCTGAAGGGGATCAGCGCGGCGATCAGGACGGTGTGCTCGAGCGCCAGCTTGATGGTGATGTGCACCAGGAGGAACGCGATGGAGGCGACAGCGAGCACCCGGTGGATGCCCTGGGCGATGATCCGCTGGCGCGTGTTCAGGAAGATCCGGTCCTGTGCCACCAGGCCCCAGATCACCGAACTGGTGAGACTGACGAGTGACAGGACGCCTGCGCCGAAGTTCAGGAAGTCCTGGAGCCAGCCGCCTCCGTTCAGCACCACCACGGGTATGAGCAGCAGGGCGACAGCCGTCGCCACCCCGTAGGCCGACCGGCCCGGTTTGGGGAGCGAACTGTTACTAAGACGAGCGTTCATGGGGGCAACTCCGAGCGGTTCGGGAAAGCGGTCCCGCTGCCGAACTTTAAATGGCGCCATACCGATCAGTACGAGGTTTGAGTTATTGCGCTGTTATCAAATGACAATCTCCTCGTTGCGATGTCCCTTAGTGGGTGTTACGCGAAGTAATCCTTGACCTTGGTTCAGTTGCTGTCGCTGTCACCCAGGCATACGGAAGCGCGTCGCGGCTTGCTCAAGGCCTGCGGTACCCTAACGCCATGCGTGCCGTACGCCTTCTGCTTAGCGGGCCGCGCTGATCAGTCCCGACCGTCGGTGAGTGCCGAGTGGTCGGCATCGGCGCGGCGTCCCCTCCTGTGCGAGGGGATTTTTCGTTTCCGCAGGCAGAGACGATCGATGGAGCTTTGAGGATCATGAGCGAGACGAACCCCGCTGCCGCCGCTGCCGTGTCGGCGGAGGCAGCGCCGCACCGCTACACGGCCGCCCTGGCGGCCGAGATCGAGGCACGCTGGCAGGACTTCTGGGACGCCGAGGGCACGTACGCGGCGCCGAACCCGAAGGGTGACCTGGCCGGCGACCCCGAGGTGGTCGCCCGGCCCAAGAAGTTCATCATGGACATGTTCCCGTACCCCTCCGGTGCGGGCCTGCACGTCGGCCACCCCCTGGGATACATCGCCACCGATGTATATGCCCGGTTCCAGCGAATGACCGGCCACAACGTCCTGCACACCCTGGGCTTCGACGCCTTCGGCCTGCCCGCCGAGCAGTACGCCGTGCAGACCGGCACGCACCCGCGCGTGTCCACCGAGGCCAACATCGAGAACATGAAGATCCAGCTGCGCCGGCTGGGCCTGGGCCACGACAAGCGCCGGTCGTTCGCCACGATCGACCCGGACTACTACAAGTGGACCCAGTGGATCTTCCTGCAGATCTTCAACTCCTGGTACGACGACGACGCGAACAAGGCCCGCCCCATCTCCGAGCTGATCGCGCAGTTCGAGTCCGGTGAGCGTGCCGTACCCGGGCACGCGCGCGCGTGGGGCGAGCTGAGCGCCGCCGAGCGCGCCGACGTCCTGGGCGGGTTCCGCCTGGCCTACGCCTCCGACGCCCCCGTCAACTGGTGCCCGGGCCTGGGCACCGTGCTGGCCAACGAGGAGGTCACCGCCGACGGCCGCTCCGAGCGCGGCAACTTCCCGGTCTTCAAGGCCAAGCTGCGCCAGTGGAACATGCGGATCACCGCCTACGCCGACCGGCTGCTGGAGGACCTGGAGGAGCTGGACTGGCCCGAGGCCATCAAGCTGCAGCAGCGCAACTGGATCGGCCGCTCCGAGGGCGCCCGCGTCGACTTCCCGATCGACGGCGAGCGCATCACGGTCTTCACCACGCGCCCGGACACCCTGTTCGGCGCGACCTATATGGTGCTGGCGCCCGAGCACCCGCTGGTCGAGAAGTTCACCCCTCAAGCCTGGCCGGAGGGCACCCACGAGGTGTGGACCGGCGGTCACGCGACCCCGGCCGAGGCCGTCGCCGCCTACCGCGCGCAGGCCGCCTCGAAGTCCGACGTCGAGCGGCAGGCCGAGGCCAAGGACAAGACCGGCGTCTTCATCGGCGCGTACGCGACCAACCCGGTCAACGGCGAGCGGGTCCCGGTCTTCGTCGCCGACTACGTCCTGATGGGCTACGGCACCGGCGCGATCATGGCCGTCCCGGCCCACGACGCCCGCGACTTCGAGTTCGCGCGCGCCTTCGAGCTGCCCATCCGCTGCGTGGTCGAGCCGGCCGACGGCCGAGGCACGGACACCTCGACGTGGGAGGACGCCTTCGCCTCGTACGACGCGAAGATCGTCAACTCCGTCAACGACGAGGTCTCCCTGGACGGCGCGGGTGTCGTCGAGGCCAAGGCCCGCATCACCGAGTGGCTGGAGCGCAAGGGCATCGGCGAGGGCACCGTCAACTTCCGCCTGCGCGACTGGCTGTTCAGCCGCCAGCGCTACTGGGGCGAGCCCTTCCCGATCGTCTACGACGAGGACGGCGTCGCCCACGCCCTGCCCGAGTCGATGCTGCCGCTGGAACTGCCGGAGGTCGAGGACTACTCGCCGCGCACCTTCGACCCGGACGACGCCGACACCCAGCCCGAGACGCCGCTGTCGCGGAACGAGGAGTGGGTCAACGTCACCCTGGACCTGGGCGACGGGCCGAAGAAGTACCGCCGCGAGACCAACACCATGCCCAACTGGGCCGGTTCCTGCTGGTACGAGCTGCGCTACCTGGACCCGCACAACGACCAGAAGCTGGTCGACCCGGAGATCGAGCAGTACTGGATGGGCCCGCGCGAGGGCCGGCCGCACGGCGGCGTCGACCTGTACGTCGGCGGCGCCGAGCACGCCGTGCTGCACCTGCTGTACGCGCGCTTCTGGTCCAAGGTCCTGTACGACCTGGGGCACGTCTCCTCCGCGGAGCCGTTCCACAAGCTGTTCAACCAGGGCATGATCCAGGCCTACGTCTACCGCGACAGCCGTGGCATCGCGGTGCCGGCCGCCGAGGTGGAGGAGCGCGACGGCGCTTACTACTACCAGGGCGAGAAGGTCTCCCGCCTGCTGGGCAAGATGGGCAAGTCCCTGAAGAACGCGGTGACTCCGGACGAGATCGCCGCCGAGTACGGCGCGGACACGCTGCGCCTGTACGAGATGGCCATGGGCCCGCTGGACGTGTCGCGGCCGTGGGACACACGCGCGGTGGTGGGCCAGTTCCGGCTGCTGCAGCGGCTGTGGCGCAACATCGTCGACGAGGCCACCGGTGAGGTCACCGTCACCGACGCCGAGCCCGACGAGGACACGCTGCGCGCCCTGCACAAGGCGATCGACGGCGTGCGCCAGGACCTGGAGGGCCTGCGGTTCAACACCGCGATCGCCAAGGTCACGGAGCTGAACAACCACCTGACCAAGGCGGGCCGGGCGGTGCCGCGCTCGGTCGCCGAGCCGCTGGTGCTGATGATCGCCCCGCTGGCCCCGCACATCGCCGAGGAGCTGTGGCGCAGGCTGGGCCACCCCGACTCGGTCGTCCACCAGGACTTCCCGGTCGCCGACCCGCAGTACGTCGTGGACGAGACCGTGACCTGCGTCGTGCAGATCAAGGGCAAGGTCAAGGCACGCCTGGAGGTGCCGCCGTCCATCTCCGAGGAGGAACTGGAAAAGGCGGCGCTGGCCGACGAGAAGGTCGTCGCAGCGCTGGGCGGTGCCGGGATCCGCAAGGTGATCGTGCGGGCGCCGAAGCTGGTGAACATCGTTCCGGCGTAACGCTTGGTGAGCGGTACCTGAGGGCTCGGGGTAGTCCCCTACGGGCAGGTTCGGGGTTCTTCTGGAACTCCGTACCTGCCCGTTGCGTTTACCGTTGAGAGGGGAGCGGCCCGCGCCGCCAGGACCGGAGGAGGAGCTTCGTGGAAGCAGTGATCGCAGTCTTCGCCCTGCTCTTCCTGCTGTTCGTCGTCCTCGGCGCCTACGCCACGGTCAAGGTGATCGGCGCCGCCAAGCGCGGTGTCGACCGGACGATCACACAGGCCCGCCGCACGGTCGAGGACCACACGCTGCGCGCCAAGTCCATCGTCCAGCCCGGGCCGGCCGGCGAGATGGCGCAACTCCGGCTCACCCTGCGCACCTCGATGCGCGCCACCCAGGAGGCGTTGCAGACGGGCGTCGCCGAAGACGAGTCGCTGAGGGAGTCCCTCAGCCTCTTCCAGCGGCTCAGCGTGCACGGGCACGAACTGGACGACGAGCTCAAGCGCCTGGAGTCCGAGCCGGACCGGACGACGCTCGCCGCGCGCCTGCCCGAGCTGCGCCGCCGCACCGAGCGCGTCACCCAGTCCGCGGACTCGCTGCGCTGGGCCGCCCGCGACCGGGCCCACCGCTTCGCCGACGACGACCTGGACACACTGAGCGCCCAGATCGACGTCGAGGCCGGCGCGCTGCGGCACTGGACGCGCTCGGATGCCCAGCCCGCGCCGCCGCCGTGGCCCGACGCCCCGGCCGACGACGGCCGGACCGCACAGCAGACCTGGCCGGAGCCGCCTCGGCCCGGCAGCGCCGAGCAGCCGGCGCGGCCGTCCCTCACCCCGCCCGGCCGACGCCAGGCATACCCCTGGCAGAAGAAGGCCCGCCCCGAGAGCACCACTTGATCCGGCCGACTCCGGCCCAGGTCACCGGGGCCGGGCTGCCGCCCCGGCGCTACGCCAGGTAACCTCCAGCTCATGTCCCGCCATGTCGCTATCGTCACCGATTCAACGGCCTACCTGCCGCCGCGGACGATGGAGCGCCACGGCATCACCGCGGTGCCGCTGACCGTGGTCCTCGGTGACCGGGCGCTCGACGAGGGCACCGACATCTCCACCCGCTCCCTGGCCCAAGCCCTCCAGAAGCGGCGTGCCGTCACCACCTCGCGCCCCAGCCCCCAGGTGTTCGCGGAGACCTACCGCAAGGTCGCCGAGTCCGGTGCGACCGACATCGTCTCCCTCCACCTCTCCGCCGAACTGTCGGGCACGTACGACGCCGCGGTCGTCGCGGCGTGCGGGGCGCCGGTGCCGGTGCGAGTGGTGGACACCGGCATGGTCGCGATGGCCCTGGGCTTCTGCGCCCTCGCCGCGGCCGAGGCGGCGGAGGCAGGCGGTACCGCGGACGAGGCCGTCGCCGCGGCCGAGAAGCGGGCCGCGGGTACGTCCGCCTACTTCTACGTCGACACCCTCGAGTACCTGCGCCGCGGCGGCCGTATCGGCGCCGCGCAGGCCCTGTTGGGCTCCGCGCTCGCCGTCAAGCCCCTGCTGCAACTGGACGGCGGCCGCATCGAACTCCTCGAGAAGGTACGGACGGCGTCCAAGGCGATCGCCCGCCTGGAGGAGATCGCGGCCGATCGGGCGGGCAGCGCCGAGGTCGACATCGCCGTCCATCACCTCGCCGCCCCCGACCGCGCCTCGGCCCTGGCGGACCGGCTCCGGGCCCGCGTGCCCGGCTTGGCCGACCTGCACGTGAGCGAGGTCGGCGCGGTGATCGGGGCGCACACGGGACCCGGGCTGCTGGGGGCCGTGGTCTCGCCGCGGTGACAGCAACAGGACGCAGGTGTCTACGCGTCGGGCGCCGCACTCGTACGGGTGGCGGAATTATCCACAACCGGCTCATCGTCCACGGAAATTGAGCAAGATCATCGCGAAGCGGCGGGATGCCCGATCCTCGTCGCATGGCACTTCGATCACGTTCACGCACAGCGACCGCGACCAGCGGCCCCGGCCGCGCCCCCGCTTCCGACGGCCGCATCCGACACCGCCGTCCACCCACCCGACGCCCCGCCCGCCACCGCCACGCTCCGGCGGAGGAACTGCGCCGCCGCGCCGAACTGCTCTTCGCTGAGAACGCCCGGCAGCCAAGCGAGTCGGGGCACGGGCCCCCACCGGCACAGCCGCGAGCGGACACGGCGAGCGGGGTGGGCGCGGCGCCCGGGATGGGCCTCGGGCCGGGGACGGCCACCGGACCTGGCACGGTCGTCGTCCCTCGTGTCGCCGCGCCGGCGACGAGCACGGCGTCGTCTGCTGGGCCCGAGGACGTCGTAGAGGGCGGTACGGACGACGAGTCGGTGGTCCCCGACTGGCGGGAGCGGGCCACGCTTGCCCTGCGGGAGCGGATGCCGGTGTGGTTGCAGGCGCGGTGTGCTCTGGAGCGGCGGGGCGCGGTCGCGCTCACGGTGCTGCTGGCGGTCGCCGCGGTGTTCGCCGTGCAGCACTTCTGGGCGGCCCGCACCCAGTCGGTCAGCGCACCGCAGGCGGTGCGGGCGGAAGCTCCGTACGAGAAGGAGGCGGAACCAGGGAAGAGCGGCGGGCACCGGCAGACCGGGCTGACCGGCCCCGGGGCCACTGCCGGGACTGCCACGGCTTCCGGGACCGAGATCGTGGTGGACGTCAGCGGCAAGGTCCGTGACCCCGGGATCCATCGCCTGCCGGCCGGTTCACGGGTCGCCGACGCGCTGCGTGCGGCGGGCGGGGTGCGTCCGGGCACCAGCACGGAGGGCCTCAACCGGGCCCGCTTCCTCGTGGACGGCGAACAGGTCGTCGTCTCAGGCCACGCACCGGCGCAGGGCTCCGCTCCGGGTGCCGTGCCGGGATCCGTTGCGGCAGGCACGACAGCGGGAGCCGGACCCTCGGCGCCGGTCTCCCTGAACACGGGCACCGCGGAGCAGTTCGACACTCTGCCCGGCGTCGGCCCCGTGCTGGCCCAGCACATCATCGACTACCGCACCCGGCACGGCGGCTTCCGTTCGGTCGACGAGTTGCGCCAGGTCAACGGCATCGGCGACCGGCGGTTCGCCGACCTGCGGAACCTGGTACGGCCATGAGCCGGGCGCCCGACCAGCCGAGCGGCGCCGCGCTGTCCGACGGCGGCCACGAGGAGCGCCCTGCCACCCGCCGGGCCGTCCACGCCGCCTCCGGGAAGCGGCTGGGCGCCGCACACCCCCGGCAGGCGGGACCGACGGACCTGCGCCTGGTACCGCCCGCGCTCGCGGCCTGGGGGACGGCGGCGCTCGCGCTGGACAGCCAGCCGGGCTGGACCGCCGGCCTCGTGATCGGTTGCGTGATCACGGCGGCGGTCCTGCTGTGCGGGCGGTGGACGCAAGCCGCGCCCCTGTCCGTCGCCTGGTCGCGCGTCACGGTCGCCGCCGTGCTCCTGTGCGTCGCCGCGGCCGCCGCTTCCGCCGGGCTGCACGGGGCGGATCTGCGCCGTGGGCCGGTGCCCGCGCTGGCCCGCGAGTACGCCACGGTGACCGCCGAGGTCGAGGTCGGCTCCGATCCCTGGCTCAGCAGACCCGGGGTCACCGGTGATCACGCGGCACCGGTCGCCGTGCTGGTCCGTGCGGAGGCGCGGCGCGTCGAGGAGGCCGACGGGACGGTCGCGGTGACACGGACACCGGTGCTGATGATCGTCGACGCGGGCACACCGGGGCCGCGCGGGACTGCCGAGGAGAGCGCGACGGGCGCGCGGGCGGCCTGGCTCGGGCTGTTGCCCTCGACACGGCTCAGGGTGAGCGGGCGGCTGGCGCCCGGGCCGGCTGACGGCGACCGCATCGCGGCCGTGCTGCGGGTGCGGGGCCGGCAGGCGCCGGAGGTCGTGGGGAGGCCGAGCGGGCCGCAGCGGCTGGCGGGGCGGTTGCGGGCCGGGCTGCGCGAGGCGACCGACGGGCTGCCGGCGGACGCGCGGGCGCTGCTGCCCGGGCTGGTCGTCGGGGACACCTCTCGGATCACGCCCGAGTTGGACGACGCCTTCAAGGAGACGGATCTGGCCCACACCCTCGCCGTCTCCGGCAGCAACCTGACCATCCTGCTCGTCCTGCTCATCGGGCCGCCCGGACTGGCCCAGCGGGCCGAGCGCCGGGGTCTGGCGCCCTTCCTCGGCCTTTCCCTGCGGGCGGCCGCGTTGCTCGCGGCCGCGCTCACGCTCGCGTTCGTGGTCGTGTGCCGGCCGGACCCCAGTGTGCTGCGGGCCGCGGCCTGCGGAGGCGTCGCTCTGCTCGCGCTGGCGACGGGACGCCGCAGATCGTTGATTCCGGCGCTGGCGACGGCCGTTCTGCTGCTGGTCCTGTACGACCCGTGGCTGGCCCGTAGTTACGGCTTCCTGCTCTCCGTGCTGGCCACCGGCGCCCTGCTCACGCTCGCGCCCCGCTTCGGCGCGGCGCTGCGGCGGCGCCGGGTGCCCGCGCGGCTCGCGGAGGCGCTGGCCGCCGCTGCCGCCGCGCAGGTGGTGTGCGCGCCGGTGGTCGCCGTGCTGTCGGCCCGGGTGAGTCTGGTGGCGGTGCCGTGCAATCTGCTCGCGGAGACCGCGGTCGCCCCGGCCACGGTGCTGGGCTTCGCGGCGCTGGCGACCGCGCCGGTGGCGATGCCCGTGGCGAAGGCGCTGGCCTGGCTCGCGAGCTGGCCGGCCGGATGGATCGCGGGCGTGGCCCGGGGCGGGGCCGAACTCCCCGGCGGGGGAGTCGACTGGCCGGGCAGCTGGGCGGGGGCGCTGCTGCTCGCCGCCGTCACGGTGGTCGTCGTACTCCTCGGGCGCCGGCTGGTGCGGCACCCGTGGTGGTGCGGTGTCTGCGGGCTGCTGCTCCTGCTCGCCGTGGTGCGGCCCGCGCCGCTGACCCGGGTGATCACCGGCTGGCCGCCGCCCGGCTGGCGGCTTGCGATGTGCGACGTGGGACAGGGCGACGCCACGGTGCTCGCGGCGGGCGGTGGCACCGGGGTGGTGGTGGACGCGGGACCCGATCCGGCGCTGGCCGACCACTGTCTGCGCGAGCTGGGCATCACCCGGATCCCGCTGGTCGTACTGACCCACTTCCACGCCGACCACGTGGCGGGACTGCCCGGTGTGCTGCGCGGGCGGTCGGTGGGCGAGATCGAGACGACGGGCTATGAAGAGCCCCCGGACCAGGCCGGGTTCGTACGGAAGGAGGCGGCCGAACGCAACATCCCCCTCACCCGCGCGGTAGCCGGGGAGCGGCGGAGTACCGGACCGCTGTCCTGGCAGGTGCTGTGGCCACCGCCCCGCCCGGCACCGGAGCCGGACGGACCCAACGAGGCCAGCGTCGCGCTGCTCGTCCGGTCGGCCGGACTGCGGTTGCTGTTGCTCGGGGATCTCGAACCCCCGGCCCAGCAGGCGCTGTTGAGATCGCCGGCGGCGGCCGGGCTGGTCCGTGTCGACGTGCTCAAGGTCGCCCATCACGGTTCCGCCTACCAGGACCCCGACCTGATACGCCTGGTCGCTCCGCGGGTCGCGCTCATCAGCTGCGGTGCGGACAACCCGTACGGCCACCCGGCGCCCGGCACCGTGCAGGCGCTGCGGGAGGGGGGCGCGGTGGTGCTGCGTACGGACCGGGACGGGGCGCTGGCGGTCGGGGGGAGCGGTGGGGCGGACGGGGAGGTGCGGGTGGCGAGAGACTGAGCGCATGAACTCCGCACAGGTCGACGCCTATCTCCGCCGCCTCGGGGCCGCGCACCCGGCGCGGCCCACCGCCGAAGCGCTCCGCGCACTGCATCTCAGCCATCTGCGGGCCGTGCCCTTCGAGAACCTGTCGGTGCACCTCGGAGAGGAGATCGTGCTGGAGGAGGAACGGCTCGTGGACAAGGTGGTGGGTGCGCGGCGGGGCGGGTTCTGCTACGAACTGAACGGCGCCTTCGGGGCGTTGCTCACCGCGCTGGGCTTCGACGTCGCCCTGCTCGCGGCGCGGGTGTACGGGGACGAGGGCCGGCTCGGGATCCCGTACGACCATCTCGCGCTGCGGGTGCGGACGGTGGACGGCGGTGAATGGCTCGCCGACGTCGGGTTCGGGGCGCACAGCCACTACCCGCTCGCGTTGCGGGAGCGGGGCGACCAGCCGGACCCGGGCGGGACGTTCCGGATCATGGCGGCCGCGCCGGACGAGGCCGGGGTGCGCGGTGTCGCCGGCCTGAGCGACGCCCTGGACCTGGACGTCGTGCGGGACGGCACGCCCCAGTACCGCCTGGAGACACGGCCCCGGGCGCTCGGGGACTTCGCCGCGGGGGCGTGGTGGCACAGCACCTCGCCGAAGTCTCACTTCACGCGGTCGCTGGTCTGCTCGCGGGTCACGGAGGACGGAGGGAGGATCACCCTGAGCGGCCGCGGCTGGACGGTGACGGCCGCCGACGGAACGCGTGAGGTGCGCGAGCTGGAGTCGGACGAGGAGGTGCTCGCGGTGTACCGGGACCGGTTCGGGATCGTGCCGGCCGTGGGGGTGCCGGCCGTCGGAGTGCCCGTCGCGAGGGCGCGGAGAATGGCTCCGTGAGTGATGTGAGACATGTGCTGGTGCTGCCCGACCGTGATGCCGCCGAAGAGGTGGCGGACGCGCTCGGGGAGCGGTTCGGGATCGCGGAGGAGCCGCAGCTGGTGCGGGACGCCCTGGCGGGCGAGGACGACGCCGAGGACGCCCAGTGGCTCGTCGTCCTGCGGGACGAGGCGGGACGGCTGGATCCGCGGGAGCTGGACGCGCTGGCGGGGGAGTGGGACGGATGGCGGGAGGAGCCGTAGGCCCGCCCGGTCCCCTGGTCTTGGCGGAGGGCGTTGTCAGTGGCGCGTGGGATGCTTGTCGCGATGGCCAGGAAGACTGCGAATGACGACCCTCTCGCCCCGGTGACCGTTGCCGTGGGCCAGGAGGACCTCCTGCTCGACCGTGCCGTGCAGGAGGTGGTGGCCGCCGCCAAGGCCGCCGACGCCGACACGGACGTCCGGGACCTGACCCCTGAGCAGTTGCAGCCCGGGACGCTCGCCGAGCTGACCAGCCCGTCGCTCTTCGCCGAGCGCAAGGTCGTGGTCGTACGCAATGCGCAGGATCTGTCGGCCGACACGGTCAAGGACGTGAAGGCGTATCTCGGGGCGCCCGCCGAGGAGATCACCCTTGTGCTGCTGCACGCGGGCGGGGCGAAGGGCAAGGGGCTGCTCGACGCCGCGCGCAAGGCGGGGGCGCGGGAGGTGGCGTGCCCGAAGATGACCAAGCCGGCGGACCGGCTGGCGTTCGTGCGGGGGGAGTTCCGCTCCTTCGGGCGGTCGGCCACGCCCGAGGCGTGCCAGGCGCTGGTGGACGCGCTCGGGAGTGATCTGCGGGAGCTGGCGTCGGCGGCGGCGCAGCTGGTCGCCGACATCGAGGGGACGATCGACGAGGCCGTCGTCGGACGGTACTACACCGGGCGGGCCGAGGCCTCCAGCTTCACGGTCGCGGACCGGGCGGTCGAGGGCCGGACGGCGGAGGCGCTGGAGGCGCTCAGGTGGTCGCTGGCGACCGGGGTGGCGCCGGTGATGATCACCAGCGCGCTGGCGCAGGGCGTGCGGGCGATCGGCAAGCTGTCGTCGGCGCGGGGCGGTCGTCCCGCCGATCTCGCGCGGGAGCTGGGGATGCCGCCGTGGAAGATCGACCGGGTGCGCCAGCAGATGCGGGGGTGGACGCCGGACGGGGTGGCGGTCGCCATGCGGGCGGTCGCGGAGGCTGACGCGGGGGTGAAGGGCGGCGGGGACGATCCCGGGTACGCCCTGGAGAAGGCGGTCGTGACGGTCGCGCGGGCGGCGCGGTCCAGGGGCCGCGGGCAGTGATCCAGTCGCCCCGGCCGCCGTACGGAGGAGAATCGTGGGCACCAGCCGACGCATCGCCGGACACGGAGAAAGGTGGCGATCGACATGGCTGAACACCCGCACGCCGCGCTGGTCCGAAGGGGCTACGGGGCCTTCTCCCGTGGGGACATGGACACCATGCGGGAACTGATGGCGGCGGACGCCACGCATCACGTGCCCGGCAGTCACCCGCTCTCGGGCGACTTCAAGGGGCAGGACGCGATCATCGGCATGTACCGGCGGCTCGCCGAGGAGACGGACTCGATGAGCGTCGAGCTGCGCGCCGTCTGCGTCGACGGCCGGGGCCACGCGGTCGGTGTGCACCGCTTCACCGCCGAGCGCCAGGGCAAGCGCCTGGACGACACCGGGTGCATCGTCTTCCGGATCGTCGGAGACAAGATCACCGATCTCGACGAGTGCGTGGGGGACATCGGCAAGAGCGACGACTTCTGGTCGTGACGGCAGTACAGGGCAGCACTCGGCGGCAGCTCGGCAGTACCCACCAGCACAGGACAGGCCGAAGACCCCGCCGCTCCTCCTGGGAAGGGAGGGGAGACGGGGTCTTTCGGTTCAAGAACGGTGAGCCCGTACCCGCGTGGCGAACGCAGGCCGCGTACGAGCTCGGGGTGCCGGTCGGGAGCGGATGAGAGAGGGCCCGCTCTGGGTCCTTCCGGCGGTCAGATCAGAGAAGGGTTCAGCCCTTGAGGGACGCGACCTTGGCAGCCAGCGCCGACTTCTTGTTGGCGGCCTGGTTCTTGTGGATGACGCCCTTCGAGACGGCCTTGTCGAGCTGACGCGCGGCAGCGCGCTGGTACTCGGTGGCCTTCTCGACGTCACCCGCGGCAGCGGCCTCGCGGGCCTTGCGGATCGCGGTCTTCAGGGAGGACTTGACGGCCTTGTTGCGCAGCCGGGCCTTCTCGTTGGTCTTGATCCGCTTGATCTGGGACTTGATGTTCGCCACGAATGAGCCTTTTCAGGTTCTGGCACGGGGCCACGAAGGTCCCGTACCGATGATTTTCTTGGGTCGTGCCTCGCGCAGAGAGGGCATGAGACACAGCCACTCAGCCTACCAGCGGCCCAGCGAGTGGCCCAAACCGGTCGCCGGTCCCCGCCCGTGGGACCATGGAGACTACGTATCGATCCGACCCGAGGCATAAGGCGCCTCAAGAGACAGGACCCTGCGTGCCCGCGACCCCTAACCATGTGCCCGAGCCGAGCCGTACCGACCCGGCTCTGATCCGCAATTTCTGCATCATCGCGCACATCGACCACGGCAAGTCCACGCTCGCCGACCGGATGCTCCAGCTGACCGGTGTGGTCGAGCAGCGGCAGATGCGTGCTCAGTACCTCGACCGGATGGACATCGAGCGTGAGCGCGGTATCACGATCAAGTCCCAGGCCGTGCGTCTGCCCTGGGCGCCCACCCACGATCCGGGCAACACGCACATCCTCAACATGATCGACACCCCGGGGCACGTCGACTTCACCTACGAGGTCTCGCGGTCGCTCGCCGCCTGCGAGGGGACCATCCTCCTCGTGGACGCCGCCCAGGGCATCGAGGCGCAGACCCTCGCCAACCTGTACCTGGCGATGGAGAACGACCTCACCATCATCCCGGTGCTCAACAAGATCGACCTCCCGGCCGCCCAGCCGGAGAAGTTCGCCGAGGAGCTCGCCAACCTCGTCGGGTGCGACCCCGACGACGTGCTCAAGGTCTCCGCCAAGACCGGCCTCGGCGTGGAGGCGCTGCTCGACAAGGTCGTCGCCGAGGTCCCCGCCCCGGTCGGCGTCAAGGACGCCCCCGCGCGTGCCATGATCTTCGACTCGGTCTACGACTCCTACCGGGGTGTCGTGACGTACGTCCGTGTCATCGACGGGCAGCTCAACAAGCGCGAGCGCATCAGGATGATGTCCACGAACGCCACCCACGAGCTGCTGGAGATCGGCACCAACTCGCCCGAGATGCTCCCGGCGGACGGCCTCGGCGTCGGTGAGGTGGGCTACCTGATCACGGGTGTGAAGGACGTCCGCCAGTCCAAGGTCGGTGACACCGTCACCAGCCAGGCCAAGGGCGCCACGGAGCCGCTCGGCGGCTACAAGGACCCCAAGCCCATGGTCTTCTCGGGCCTGTATCCACTGGACGGCTCGGACTACCCCGAGCTGCGCGAGGCCCTGGACAAGCTCCAGCTCAACGACGCCGCGCTGGTGTACGAGCCGGAGACCTCCGCCGCCCTCGGCTTCGGCTTCCGCGTCGGCTTCCTGGGCCTGCTGCACCTCGACGTGATCCGCGAGCGGCTCGAGCGCGAGTTCGGGCTCGACCTCATCGCCACCGCGCCGAACGTCGTCTACCGCGTGGTCATGGAGGACGGCAGCGAGCACACCGTCACCAACCCGAGCGAGTTCCCCGAGGGGAAGATCGACGAGGTGTACGAGCCGGTCGTGCGTGCCACCATCCTGGCGCCGAGCGAGTTCATCGGCTCGATCATGGAGCTGTGCCAGACCCGGCGCGGCACCCTCCTCGGCATGGACTACCTGTCCGAGGACCGGGTCGAGATCCGGTACACGCTCCCGCTCGCCGAGATCGTCTTCGACTTCTTCGACCAGCTGAAGTCCAAGACGCGCGGCTACGCCTCGCTCGACTACGAGCCCACGGGCGAGCAGACCTCCCAGCTCGTCAAGGTCGACATCCTTTTGCACGGCGACAAGGTGGACGCCTTCTCCGCGATCACCCACCGTGACCAGGCGTACGCGTACGGCGTGCGGCTCGTGGCCAAGCTCAAGGAGCTGATCCCGCGGCAGGCCTTCGAGGTGCCCGTCCAGGCCGCCATCGGCTCCCGGGTCATCGCCCGCGAGACCATCCGCGCCATCCGCAAGGACGTCCTCGCCAAGTGCTACGGCGGTGACATCTCCCGAAAGCGGAAGCTGCTGGAGAAGCAGAAGGAAGGCAAGAAGCGGATGAAGATGGTGGGTTCCGTGGAGGTTCCGCAGGAGGCCTTCATCGCGGTCCTCTCCAGCGATGACAGCGCGGGGTCGGCCAAGGGCAGGAAGTAACCGCCGGTAAGGGCCGGTGGCGTCCGCAAACCAGGTGCAACAGGGGCCCGTCGTGCCAAAGCACGGCGGGCCCCTACGCGTGCGTAGCGTCGCTCTCTGTAGGAAGTGACAGGCCGCCGCCCCTTACGCGTCGGCCCGGAGCGCTTTACTCTGATCCCTGCTCGATAGTTACTCGCGAGTTAAACAACAGCCCGAAACACCGCCCGTGAGTACCCCAGCCGCACTGAGCCAGCCGCACCGTCGCGGGCCCCGGAGGATGTCGTGAGCGACACACAGACACTGATCGAGAACCGTCCGCCGTCCGTCGCGGCCCTCTTCCTGGAGCGCGTCAACGCCACACCGGACGCCGAGGCATACCGCTACCCCGTACCGCCGGCCTCCGGGCAGGGCCCCGACGACTGGAAGTCGCTGAGCTGGGCCCAGGCGGCCGAGCGGGTCTACGCGATCGCGGCCGGCCTCATCGAGCTGGGGGTGCGGCCCGAGCAGCGGGTGGCACTGGCCTCCTCGACCCGGGTCGAGTGGATCCTCGCCGACCTCGGCATCCTGTGCGCCGGCGCGGCCACGACCACCGTCTACCCGCAGACCAACGCCGAGGAGTCGGCGTTCATTCTCGCCGACTCCGAGAGCCGGGTGCTGATCGCGGAGGACGCGGCCCAGCTCGCCAAGGCGGTCGAGAAGCGCGCCGAGCTGCCCGAGCTGCACCACGTGGTCGTCATCGACCCGGCGGGCGTCGAGACCGGCGACTGGGTGCTCACCCTCGCCGAACTGGAGCAGCGCGGCGCCGCGTACCTGGAGAAGCACCCCGAGCTGATCGAGGAGCGGGTCGGTGCGATCACCAGGGACCAGCTCGCGACGCTGATCTACACCTCCGGCACCACCGGCCGCCCCAAGGGCGTGCGCCTGCCGCACGACAACTGGTCGTACATGGCCAAGGCGACCGCCGCGACCGGTCTGATCAGCGCCGAGGACGTGCAGTACCTGTGGCTGCCGCTCGCGCACGTTTTCGGCAAGGTGCTCACCTCCGGGCAGATCGAGGTCGGGCACGTCACCGCCGTCGACGGCCGCGTCGACAAGATCATCGAAAATCTGCCGGTGGTGGAACCGACCTACATGGCGGCCGTCCCGCGCATCTTCGAGAAGGTCTACAACGGCGTCGCCGCCAAGGCCCGCGCGGGCGGACCGGCCAAGTACAAGATTTTCCAGTGGGCCGCCGAGGTGGCCCGCGAGTACGCCAAGGTCTCGCAGGACAACTTCCGCCGCACCGGTACGCACTCCGTGCCCTTCGGCCTCGGCGCCAGGCACAAGGTCGCCGACGCGCTCGTCTTCGCCAAGATCCGCGAGGCCTTCGGCGGCCGGCTGCGCGCCTGCGTCTCGGGCAGCGCGGCCCTCGCCCCCGACATCGGCTACTTCTTCGCCGGCGCCGGCATCCACATCCTGGAGGGCTACGGCCTCACCGAGTCCTCGGCCGCCTCCTTCGTCAACCCCGGCGAGGCCTACCGCACCGGCACGGTCGGCAAGCCGCTGCCCGGCACCGAGGTGCGCATCGCGGACGACGGGGAGATCCTGCTGCGCGGTCCGGGAATCATGGAGGGCTACCACGGGCTGCCCGAGAAGACCGCCGAGGTGCTGGAGAGCGACGGCTGGTTCCACACCGGCGACATCGGCGAGCTGTCGCCCGACGGCTACCTGCGCATCACCGACCGCAAGAAGGACCTGATCAAGACCTCCGGCGGCAAGTACATCGCGCCCGCCGAGGTCGAGGGCCAATTCAAGGCCGTGTGCCCGTACGTGTCCAACATCCTCGTCCACGGCGCCGACCGGAACTTCTGCACCGCCCTCATCGCCCTCGACGAGCCGTCGATCCTGGAGTGGGCGAAGGAGAACGGGCTGGGGGGCAAGTCGTACGCGGAGGTGGTGGCCGCGCCGGCCACGGTCGCGATGGTCGAGGGGTACGTCTCGGAACTCAACGCCGGTCTCCAGCGCTGGCAGACCATCAAGAAGTTCCGGCTCCTGCCGCGTGACCTCGACGTCGAGCACGGGGAGATCACGCCCAGCCTCAAGCTGAAGCGGCCGGTGGTGGAGCGGGAGTACAAGCACCTGATCGACGAGATGTACGCGGGCACGCGCGAGGCGTGACCACCCCGGTGGCCGGGGGCGGGTTCACCCGCCCCCGGCCACCAGTCGGCGCAGTTCCCGGACCTCTGCGCGCAGGCGTTCCACCTCGAGGGTCTTGCGGTGCAGGTCCAGAAACACCTTGACCTTCGCGCGCAGGACCCAGGGGTCGAAGGGCTTCGTCAGATAGTCCGCCGCGCCCGTCGCGTAGCCGCGGAACGCGTAACCGGAGTCGTCGTCCGCGCCGGTCAGGAAGATGATCGGGACGTCCTTGGTCTGGTCGAGCCGCTTGATGTTGGTGGCCGTCTCGAAACCGTCCATGCCCGGCATCCGCACGTCCAGCAGGACGAGTGCGAACCGTTGCCGCAGCAGCGCCTTCATCGCCTCCTCGCCCGAACGGGCGCGCACCAGCGGCTCGTTGAGGGAGCCGAGGACGGCCTCCAGGGCAATCAGGTTGTCCTCCATGTCGTCCACCAGGAGGATCCCGGCGGGCTCGTCGTTCCTCGGCTCACTCACCGGTCGCCTCACTCACCCGTCGTCTCCTCGGCGTCGGCGCTCCCCTCCGGGTCCAGGAGCGCGCAGACGACCGTGAGCAGCCGGTCGACGTCGACCGGCTTCGGTACGTAGTCATTGGCGCCGCGCGCGATGGACTTCTCCCGGTCGCCCGGCATCGCCTTCGCGGTCAGGGCGACGATGGGCAGGCCGGCCCAGCGCGGGGTGCGGCGGATGGCGGCGATCGTCTCGTAGCCGTCCATCTCCGGCATCATGATGTCCATCAGGACCAGCTCGACGTCCGGATTGCGCTCCAGCGTCTCGATGCCCTCCCGGCCGTTCTCCGCGTACAGCACCGGCATGCCGACCCGGCCGAGGACATGGGTGAGGGCGAAGACGTTGCGGATGTCGTCGTCGACGATCAGCACTCTGCGGCCGGGCAGCACCTGGCCCGCGCGGCCCGTCTGCCACGCCTCCAGCTTGGGAGGCGCGGGCCAGGAGTCGTCGGCCGTCAGGGGCTCCGCCGAGGGCTGCTCGCGCACCCGGGCGTCCACCGCCGGGCCGGTCACCGGGTGGCCTGGGCTGACGACGGGGACGTACAGGGTGAAGGTGGAGCCCTTGCCGGGTTCGCTCTCCGCGACGATCCGGCCGCCGAGCAGCCCGGCGATCTCCCGGCTGATGGACAACCCCAGCCCCGTACCGCCGTACTTGCGGTTCGTCGTGCCGTCGGCCTGCTGGAACGCCTCGAAGATCACCGGGAGCTTCTCGGCGGCGATGCCGATGCCGGTGTCGGAGACCGCGAAGGCGATCACGTCGTCGCTGTCGCGGACGTAGCGGCGCTCGGGGTCCTTCACCCGGTTCACGCGCAGCTCGACCCGGCCCGACGCGGTGAACTTGATCGCGTTGGACAGGAGGTTGCGCACGATCTGCTGCAGGCGCTGCTCGTCCGAGTACATCTCGCGCGGTACGTCCTCGCCGACCGCCACGTCGAACGCGAGCCCCCGGTCCAGGGTGAGCGGCCGGAAGGTGGCGTGGACGTAGTCCAGCAGCTTGATCAGCGGAAGCCGCTTCGGGCGGACGTCCATGCGGCCGGCCTCGATCTTCGACAGGTCCAGGATGTCGTTGATCAGCTGGAGGAGGTCCGAGCCGGAGCGGTGGATCGTCGTCGCGAACTGCACCTCCTGGTCCGACAGATGGCCGTCCGGGTTGTCCGACAGCAGCCTCGCCAGGATCAGCAGGGAGTTGAGCGGTGTGCGCAGCTCGTGCGACATGTTCGCCAGGAACTCCGATTTGTACTGCGACGAGGTGGCCAGCAGGGCGGCCTTCTCCTCCAGTTCCGCGTTGGAGCGCTGCAACTCCGCCTGCTGCTTCTGCAGTTCGTCCGAGCGCTCCTGGAGCTGCATCGCGAGGCGCTGGGACTCGCCGAGCAGGGACTCCGTACGGGAGTTGGCGATGATCGTGTTGATGGCGACGCCGATGGTGTTCACGAACTGGTCGAAGAAGGCCAGGTGGACGTCGGAGAAGCGGGAGAAGGAGGCGAGTTCGATCACGCCGAGGAGTTTGTCCTCGAAGAGGATAGGGATGATGACGATGGTGGTGGGGGCGGCTTCCCCCAGCCCGCTGTTGATCTTGATGTAGTCCGGTGGGGCCTCCTCCACCAGGATCCGCTTCTTCTCCCGGGCCGCCTGCCGGACCAGGCCGTGCACCGGCAGACCGCCGGTCTCCACGGTCGCGCCCTGGGCCGCGCCGTATCCGGCGATGAAGGCCAGCCCCTTCGCGGGCACGGCCGTCCGCAGGGACGCGCTGTTCTCGTCGGGGTCGGCCAGGTAGAACGCGCCGTACTGGGCGTTCACCAGCGGGGTCAGCTCGCGCAGGATCAGGTCGGCGACCTCCATCAGGTCCCGGTGGCCCTGCATCAGCGCGGCCAGGCGGGCCAGGTTGGACTCCAGCCAGTCCTTGGCCCGGGTGGTCTCGCGCAGGTTGGCCACCATCAGGTTGATGTTGTCCTTCAGCTCCGACACCTCGCCGCGCGTCTCCACGGAGATCGAGCGGGACATGTCGCCCTGGGCCACCGCGGAGGCGACCTCGGCGATCGCGCGGACCTGGGTGGTCAGGTTCAGGGCGAGCTCGTTGACGTTCGTCGTCAGGCGCTTCCAGGTGCCGTACACGCCCTCCACCCGGGCCTGGCCGCCGAGCTGGCCCTCGCTGCCCACCTCGCGGGCCACGCGCGTGACCTCCGAGGAGAAGGAGGACAGCGTGTCGACCATGGTGTTGATGGTGGTCTTCAGCTCCAGGATCTCGCCCCGCGCGTCCACGTCGATCTTCTTCGACAGGTCGCCCTGGGCGACGGCGGTGGCGACCTGGGCGATGTTGCGGACCTGCGAGGTGAGGTTGTCCGCCATGTAGTTGACGTTGTCCGTCAGGTCCCGCCAGACCCCGGAGACGCCCAGCACCTGGGCCCGGCCGCCCAGCCGGCCGTCGGTGCCGACCTCGCGGGCCACGCGGGTCACCTCGTCGGCGAAGGCGCGCAGCTGCTCCACCATCGTGTTGACGGTGTCCTTGAGTTCCAGGATCTCGCCGCGCGCGTCGACGGTGATCTTCTTCGACAGGTCGCCGTTGGCGACGGCCGTGGTCACCTGGGCGATGTTGCGGACCTGGGAGGTCAGGTTTAGCGCCATGAAGTTGACGTTGTCGGTGAGGTCCTTCCAGACGCCCGAGACGCCCCGGACCTGGGCCTGACCGCCGAGGTTGCCCTCGGTGCCGACCTCGCGGGCGACCCGGGTGACCTCGTCGGCGAAGGCGGAGAGCTGGTCCACCATCGTGTTGATCGTGGACTTCAGCTCCAGGATCTCCCCCTTCGCCTCCACCGTGATCTTCTTGCCGAGGTCGCCCTGCGCGACGGCGGTCGACACCAGCGCGATGTTGCGGACCTGCGAGGTGAGGTTGTCCGCCATGAAGTTGACGTTCTCCGTCAGGTCCTTCCAGACCCCGGACACCCCGCGCACCTGCGCCCGCCCGCCGAGGTTGCCCTCGGTGCCGACCTCGCGGGCGACCCGGGTGACCTCGTCGGCGAAGGCGGAGAGCTGGTCCACCATCGTGTTGATCGTCGACTTCAGTTCCAGGATCTCGCCCTGCGCGTCGACCGTGATCTTCTGACTGAGGTCGCCGTTCGCCACCGCCGTGGTCACCTGGGCGATGTTGCGGACCTGCGAGGTCAGGTTCGAGGCCATGAAGTTGACGTTGTCGGTGAGGTCCTTCCACACCCCGGACACGCCCCGCACCTGCGCCCGTCCGCCCAACTGGCCCTCCGTGCCCACCTCGCGGGCCACCCGTGTCACCTCGTCCGCGAAGGCCGACAGCTGGTCCACCATCGTGTTCACGGTGAGCTTCAGCTCCAGCAGTTCGCCGGTCGCCTCCACCGTCACCGTACGGGTCAGGTCACCTCGCGCCACCGCCGTCGTCACCAGCGCGATGTCCCGGACCTGCGCGGTCAGCCGGGCCGCCATCGTGTTGACCGCCTCGGTCACGTCCCGCCAACTGCCCGACAGCCCCCGCACATTGGCCCGCCCGCCGAGCCGCCCCTCGGTGCCGACCTCGCGCGCCACCCGGGTCACCTCGCCGGTGAAAAGGGACAACTGGTCGACCATCGTGTTCACCGCCCGGCCGAGCCGCCGCAGGTCGCCGCGCAACTGGCGGCTGCCGTCGTGCAGGTCGACTCGCTGGGTCAGGTCGCCCCCCGCCACCGCGTCCAGCACGCGCGTGGCGTTGGCCGCCGGGGCCACCAGGGCGTCCAGGACCTGGTTCACGTCGTTGACCCGGGACGTCCAGGCGCCCTGCCCCGGACTCGCCGAGACCCGCTCGTCGAGCCGCCCGTGCCGCACCAGCTCCCGCTTCACCCGCTGCACTTCCGAGTTGAAGTGCGTGCTGCGGTCCATGATCTGGTTGAAGACCGCGGTGAGTTCGGCGACGATGCCGTCCCCTGTCTCCGGGGCCTTAGTGAAGTCGCCGTCCCGGGCGGCGGTCATCGCGGCGAGCAGCGGGCGAAGGTCGGAATCGCGCAGTTCGCGAGCATGCGGTTCGGAAGCGCGCGGTTCCGGCGCACGCGGTCCGGATGCTCGGACTTGTTCCGCTTTCTGTCCGTCTTCGAGCACACGCGTGGCACTGTTCTCACTCATGGCGGCCCACTTCGGTAACTCGGCGCTTATGGGCGCAGCCAGTCTGTCACTCTGTCCCCATCGACCGAGACACATTCGTCTGAACTTCGTCCGATCTGCTCGGGGAGCCGGCCATGGGCACCATACCGACGCAACGGGAGATCCTTTCCCGTGCTTCCGATGTGCCTGCGCACTGGGGCGCGGGGGAGCGCACGGAGGTACGCGCGACCCTGTCCGGAGGCCCCCTCGCGCCCGGATCCGCCCGCGCGCTGGTGCGCGCCGCGCTGGCCAAGTGGTCCGGCCTGGGCCTCGCGCCCTCCGACCGGCTCGCCGAGGACGCCATGGTGGTCGTCAGCGAACTCGTCACCAACGCTGTCGTGCACGCGGGCACCGACGTGGAGCTGACCTGCCGCCTGGAGGAGACCGGCGCGCTCGTCGTCGAGGCCGGCGACCACCACCCCTCCCGCGCCCCCCGCCAGGACGGCACCGAAACGCCGTACGAGACACCGGAGTACGGGCGCGGCCTGCGCCTGGTCGCCAACCTCGCCGAGTCCTGGGGCGTCACCTACCGCACCGGCGCCAAGACGGTGTGGGCGCGCCTGCCCGCCAAGGGCAGCCCGGCCGCCGAGGAGCCCGAGACGTACGCCGGGGAGCGCGGGCTGGAGGTCGCCGGGATCCTCGCCCCCGACCCTCCCCCGCACTCGACCGCGCTCGAGCGGGGAGACCCCCATCGCGCCGAACGCGACCGGGAATGGCTCGGCCGCGGCGCCCTTTCCTTCCTCGCCGAGGCCTCCGACCTGCTCGCCGGACAGCTCGACGAGAACCTGGTCGCCGCGCTCACCGGGCAGCTGATCGTGCCCCGGCTCGCCGACTGGTGCGCGGTGTGGCTGGAGGACGAGTCGACCGTCCGGTGGGCGTCCGCCCGCACGAGCGGGGCCGAGAGCGGCTGGGCCGACGGGGCCGGGGCGCCGGGGCCCCGGCTGGCCCGGGTCTGGCACTTCAGCGAGAACCGCATCGAGGAGCTGCGCCGGGCCCTGGAGAAGGACCCGCCCTGCCCCCGGGACGGCTCACGGTCCGGCCCCGAGCCCTACCCCTGGCCCGGCGAGGCGCTCGGCCCGCACGGCACGGACGGCTCCGCGCTGGCCTACCGGCTGATCGCGGGCGGCCGTCCGCTGGGCACGCTGGTCATCGGGCGGTGCGGGCCGGTGCGCTTCCCGGACGAGATCACCGGGCTGGTGGAGGACCTCGGCCGCCGGGTGGCGCTCGCCATCGGCGCGGCCCGCCAGTACGCCCGCCAGGCCACCATCAGCGCCGTCCTCCAGCGCGGGCTGCTGCCCGGCGCGGTCGCCGAGATCCCCGGCGTGAGCAGTGCGCTGGTCTACGAGCCGTGCGACAAGGGCGGTCCGAGCGGCGACTTCTACGACCTGTTCCCGGCGGGCGACGGCCGCTGGTGCTTCGCGGTGGGCGACGTGCAGGGCAAGGGGCCGGAGGCAGCCGTGGTGATCGGGCTCGCCCGCCCCTGGCTGCGACTCCTCGCCCGCGAGGGCTACCGCGTCGCCGACGTCCTGGACCGCCTCAACCAGCTCCTCCTCGACGACGCCACCGAGGCCGCCGACGCCGCCGCCCGCGCCCTGGTCGCCGCGGGCGGCCGCCCGGTCGCCGCCGGCGACGGGCCGCAGACCCGCTTCCTCTCCCTTCTCTACGGCGAACTGGTCCCCTTCGACGGCGGCGTCCGCTGCACCCTCGCCTCCGCCGGACACCCCCTGCCGCTGCTCCTCGGACCCGACGGCGAGGTCCGTACGGTCGCGAAGCCGCAAACGCTCGTCGGGGTCATCGAGGACGAGACGTACACCAGCGAGACGTTCGAGCTGCGCTCCGGCGACACCCTGCTGTGCGTCACGGACGGGGTGACCGAGCGGCGCTCCGGCTCCCGCCAGTTCGACGACGGCGACGGGCTCGCGCGGGCCCTGGCGGGGTGCGCGGGGCTGAGCGCCGAGCTGACCGCGGAGCGGATCAGACGGCTGGTGCACGAGTTCGGCGGCGGGCTGCCGGAGGACGATCTGGCGCTGCTGGTGCTGCGGGCGGAGTAACCGTCCCGGTACGGGACAATGGAGGACATGCCTTCCGCACTCCCCGACGGCGAGCCCGTCCCCGCCGACGGCGCGCTGCCCGCGTCCGCGCTCGCCGGGGCCGCCGACCGACCCCTCGGGTTCTACCTGCACGTTCCGTACTGCGCGACCCGCTGCGGCTACTGCGACTTCAACACCTACACCGCCACCGAGCTGCGCGGCACCGGCGGTGTGCTGGCCTCCCGGGAGAACTACGCGGACACGCTGGTCGACGAGATCCGCCTGGCCCGCAAGGTGCTCGGCGACGACCCGCGCGAGGTCCGCACGGTGTTCGTCGGAGGCGGTACGCCCACGCTGCTGGCCGCCGGCGATCTCGTACGGATGCTGGGGGCCATCCGCGACGAGTTCGGCCTCGCGGCGGACGCGGAGGTCACGACCGAGGCGAACCCGGAGTCGGTCGACCCGGCCTACCTCGCGCGGCTGCGGGAGGGCGGCTTCAACCGGGTGTCCTTCGGGATGCAGAGCGCACGGCAGCACGTGCTGCGCGTGCTGGACCGGACGCATACGCCGGGGCGTCCCGAGGCGTGCGTGGCGGAGGCCCGGGCGGCCGGCTTCGACCACGTGAACCTGGACCTGATCTACGGCACGCCGGGCGAGTCGGACGACGACTGGCGGGCCTCGCTGGACGCGGCCCTGGGGGCGGGCCCGAACCACATCTCCGCGTACGCACTGATCGTCGAGGAGGGCACGCAGCTGGCGCGGCGCATCCGGCGGGGCGAGGTGCCGATGACGGACGACGACGTGCACGCCGACCGCTACCTGATCGCCGAGGAGCGGCTGTCCGCGGGCGGCTTCGACTGGTACGAGGTGTCGAACTGGGCCACCTCGGAGTCCGGCCGCTGCCTGCACAACGAGCTGTACTGGCGGGGCGCCGACTGGTGGGGGGCGGGCCCGGGGGCCCACTCGCACGTGGGCGGGGTGCGCTGGTGGAACGTCAAGCATCCGGGGGCGTACGCGGCGGCGCTGGCGTCGGGTCGCTCGCCGGGTGCCGGGCGGGAGCTGCTGTCGGACGAGGACCGCCGGGTGGAGCGGATCCTGCTGGAGCTGCGGCTGCGGGAGGGGGTACCGCTGTCCCTGCTGAGGGAGGAGGGGCTGACGGCTTCGCGGCGGGCGCTGGGGGACGGCCTGTTGGAGGCAGGGCCGTACGAGGAGGGGCGGGCCGTGCTGACGCTGCGGGGGCGGCTGCTGGCGGATGCGGTGGTGCGGGGCCTTGTGGACTGATCACTCCGGCGGGTGAATCGGTGCGGAACGTCGGTTCGGTCCCTAACCTGATTCGTAGGCTGCCGCCGTACGCGCGGCGGCGGAGAGCGGAGGGCCACGGAGATGACCGCTGTGGATGATCGCCGGGTGCACGACGCCTTCGAGAACCTCGAGGTTCCCGAGGGCTTCAAGGCTGAGCTCATCCGGGGGGAAATCGTGATGATGGCCGGCCCTGACAAGGTCCACAACCGCATCGTGCAGTCCGTGCAGGACCAGATCCCCGCCCACCGATGGGAGCGGCTGCAGACCCAGGACGTGGCCTTTCCCGGTGAGAACAGTGAGCCCCAGCCGGATCTCGTCGTCATGGAGAGCGGAGCCGACGACAGCCCGGGGCGCCTCGTACCTGCCCCAGCCGTGACCATGCTGGTCGAGGTCGTGTCCAGGACCAGCGTCCATCGGGACTACGTGGAGAAGCGGTCGATCTATGCCGCGGGCGGGGTGCCCGTGTATCTGATCATCGATCCCTTCGACGCCAGATGTCTGGTGCTCACGGAGCCGGTCGGTAGCGGTAGGTCAGCGGACTATCAGTCGAAGCGGACGCGGAAGTTCGGCGACCCGGTGCCGCTGCCGTTCGTGGGTATCGACTTGGACACGAGCACGTTCGGCACGCTGCCGCCTCTTACGGATGCGCCGTAACGAAGTCGATCAACTCCTCCACCCGCCCCAGCAACTCCGGCTCCAGGTCCTTGTACGACCGCACCCGCCCCAGAATCCCCTGCCAGGCCGCCCCCGTGTTCTCCGGCCATCCCAGCGCCCGGCACACCCCCGTCTTCCAGTCCTGACCGCGCGGAATCCGGGGCCACGCCTCGATCCCCAGCGAGGACGGCTTCACCGCCTCCCAGATGTCGATGTACGGGTGGCCGACCACGAGGGCGTGTTCGCTGGTCACCGACTCCGCGATCCGCCACTCCTTGGTGCCCGGCACCAGGTGGTCCACGAGCACCCCCAGGCGGGCGTCCGGACCCGGCCCGAACTCCGCGACGATCGACGGCAGGTCGTCCACGCCCTCCAGGTACTCCACGACCACGCCCTCGATGCGCAGATCGTCGCCCCACACCTTCTCGACCAGTTCCGCGTCGTGCCGGCCCTCGACGTAGATGCGCCCGGCGCGGGCCACGCGCGCGCGTGCGCCGGGGACGGCGACCGAGCCGGAGGCGGTGCGGGCGGGGCGGGCAGCAGCCTTTCCGGTCGGCCGTACGAGCGTGACCACCCGGCCCTCCAGCAGGAACCCGCGCGGCTCCAGCGGAAACACCCGGTGCTTGCCGAACCGGTCCTCCAGTGTCACCGTGCCCGCCTCGCAGCGGATCACCGCGCCGCAGAAGCCGGAGCCGGACTCCTCCACCACCAGGCCGGGCTCCGCCGGGACCTCAGGGACGGGCTTCGGCTTCTTCCAGGGAGGGGTCAGGTCGGCGGAGTACTGGCGCATTCGGATGACGATAGGAGAAGCCGCACCGCCATCAGGGCGACACGCCGAAACGCGCCGCCAGCGCGTCCCGCTGCGCCCGGACGAAGGCCGCGTCGACCACCGCTCCGTGACCGGGCACGTACAGTGCGTCCGCGCCGCCGAGGTCGAGGAGCCGGTCGAGGGCGGCGGGCCAGTGGGACGGTACGGCGTCGGGGCCGGCCTGCGGTTCGCCGGACTCCTCGACCAGGTCGCCGCAGAAGACCACCTCGGGCTCGCCGGGGACCAGGACCGCGAGATCGTGGGCGGTGTGACCCGGGCCCACGTTCGCCAGCAGCGCCTGGCGGCCGCCGCCCAGGTCGAGGGTCCACTCGCCGGAGACCAGGTGGCGGGGGAGGGGCAGGGCGTCCACCGCCTCGTCCGCATCCGCCACCGGCAGGCCGTTGCGGACGGCGTCCAGGCGGAGTTCCGCACGCTCGTACGCGAGCACCGCGTCCATGCCCACCGCCGCGAAGACCTCCGCCCCCGCGAAGGCGGCCGCGCCGAAGACGTGGTCGAAGTGGGGGTGGGTGAGCGCGAGATGGGTCACACGGCGGCCGGCCAGTTCCTGCGCCCGCGCACGCAGGCGGGCGCCCTCGGCGAGGCTCGACCCGGCGTCCACCACGAGCGCCGTGCCCTCCCCCAGGACCAGTCCCGCCGTGCAGTCCCAGCCCGGCAGCCGGCACCGCCCGACCCCGGCGGCCAGCCGCTCCCACCCCAGCTCTTCCCAAGTCACCGTCATACCGCGACGCTAGCGGGGACGACCGCACCGGGGCACGGCGGACGTACCGACCTTGCCCGGGGTGTACCCCACAGCCGTACACTGGGCCGGGGAATGCTGGCACTCGCACGCGCAGAGTGCCAGGCGAAGGACCGAAGGGCCGTGGGGACGAGTTTTCTGGAGGTGTGCGCGGATGCTGAGTGAACGCAGGCTTCAGGTGCTGCGCGCCATCGTCCAGGACTACGTGGGCACCGAGGAGCCGGTCGGCTCCAAGGCGCTCACGGAGCGGCACAACCTCGGCGTCTCCCCGGCCACCGTCCGCAACGACATGGCGGCTCTGGAGGACGAGGGGTACATCGCCCAGCCGCACACCAGCGCGGGGCGCATCCCCACCGACAAGGGCTACCGGCTGTTCGTCGACAAGCTCGCGGGCGTCAAGCCGATGACCGCCCCCGAGCGGCGGGCGATCCAGAACTTCCTGGAGGGCGCCGTCGACCTCGACGACGTCGTGGCCCGTACGGTGCGGCTGCTCGCGCAGCTGACCCGGCAGGTCGCGGTCGTGCAGTACCCCTCGCTGACCCGCTCGACCGTGCGGCACGTGGAGCTGCTCGCGCTCGCCCCCGCGCGCGTGATGCTCGTGCTGATCACGGACACCGGCCGGGTCGAGCAGCGGGTGATCGACTGCCCGGCTCCCTTCGGGGAAGCGTCTCTGGCGGACCTGCGCGCGCGGCTCAACAGCCGGGTCGCGGGCCGCCGCTTCACGGACGTGCCGCGGCTGGTCGAGGACCTCCCGGAGGGCTTCGACACAGAGGATCGCGGTACGGTCTCGACCGTGCTCTCCACTCTGCTGGAGACACTCGTCGAGGAGAACGAGGAGCGGTTGATGATCGGAGGCACCGCCAATCTCACCCGCTTCGGACATGACTTTCCCCTCAGTATCCGGCCGGTGCTCGAGGCGCTGGAGGAGCAGGTCGTGCTCCTCAAGTTGCTGGGCGAGGCGAAGGATTCGGGCGTGACCGTGCGGATCGGTCACGAGAACGCCCATGAGGGGCTCAACTCCACGTCGGTGGTGTCGGTCGGCTACGGTTCGGGCGGCGAGGCGGTTGCCAAGCTCGGCGTGGTCGGACCGACCCGCATGGACTACCCGGGAACGATGGGAGCGGTACGCGCAGTGGCACGGTACGTCGGACAGATCCTGGCGGAGTCGTAAGTGGCCACGGACTACTACGCCGTTCTCGGCGTGCGCCGCGACGCGTCGCAGGAAGAGATCAAGAAGGCCTTCCGGCGGCTCGCGCGCGAGCTGCACCCGGACGTCAACCCGGATCCGAAGACCCAGGAGCGGTTCAAGGAGATCAACGCCGCTTACGAGGTGCTGTCGGACCCGCAGAAGAAGCAGGTCTACGACCTCGGCGGCGACCCGCTCTCGCAGGCCGGCGGCGCCGGCGCGGGCGGCTTCGGGGCCGGTGGATTCGGCAACTTCTCCGACATCATGGACGCCTTCTTCGGTACGGCGTCCCAGCGCGGCCCGCGCTCGCGCACCCGGCGCGGCCAGGACGCGATGATCCGCATCGAGGTAGAGCTGGACGAGGCGGCCTTCGGCACGACCAAGGACATCCAGGTTGACACGGCGATCGTCTGCAACACCTGCAACGGTGAGGGCGCCGCGCCGGGCACGAGTGCCCAGACGTGTGACATGTGCCGCGGCCGCGGTGAGGTCTCGCAGGTCACCCGGTCCTTCCTGGGCCAGGTCATGACCTCGCGCCCGTGCCCGCAGTGCCAGGGCTTCGGTACGGTCGTGCCGACCCCCTGCCCGGAGTGCGCCGGCGACGGCCGCGTCCGCTCCCGGCGGACCCTGACCGTGAAGATCCCGGCCGGTGTCGACAACGGCACCCGCATCCAGCTCGCCGGCGAGGGCGAGGTCGGCCCCGGCGGCGGTCCGGCCGGTGACCTCTACGTCGAGATCCACGAGCTGCCGCACCCCACCTTCCAGCGGCGCGGCGACGACCTGCACTGCACGGTCACCCTCCCGATGACCGCGGCGGCCCTCGGCACCAAGGTGCCGCTGGAGACGCTGGACGGCATGGAGGAGGTCGACATCCGCCCGGGCACCCAGTCCGGCCAGTCGATCCCCCTGCACAACCGGGGCGTCACCCACCTGCGCGGCGGCGGCCGGGGCGACCTCGTCGTCCACGTCGAGGTCACCACCCCGACCAAGCTCGACCCCGAGCAGGAACGCCTCCTGCGCGAGCTGGCCAAGCTGCGCGGCGAGGAGCGGCCGCAGGGACAGTTCCAGCCCGGGCAGCAGGGTCTTTTCTCGCGGTTGAAGGATGCGTTCAACGGGCGTTGAGGCCACGCGGGACGGTCCCTGACCACCGACCATGCACCTGGCCTATGCCGGTGGAAGGCCGGATTCGGACTTGTTCGGAGGACGTGACAACATGCGGTCATGTCCTCCGCACTGACCGATCTCTTCCCTCAGCCGATCGTGCAGGCTCCCATGGCGGGCGGTGTCTCCGTCCCCCAGCTCGCCGCCGCCGTCTCCGAGGCCGGCGGCCTCGGGTTCCTCGCCGCCGGGTACAAGACCGCCGACGGCATGTACCAGGAGATCAAGCAGCTGCGGGGCCTGACCGCCCGCCCTTTCGGCGTGAACCTGTTCATGCCGCAGCCCGAGTACGCCGAGTCCGGCGCGGTCGAGGTCTACGCCCACCAGCTGTCCGGCGAGGCCGCCTGGTACGAGACCGAGCTCGGCGACCCGGACAGCGGCCGGGACGACGGCTACGACGCCAAGCTCGCCGTGCTGCTCGACAACCCGGTGCCGGTGGTCTCCTTCCACTTCGGCGTGCCGAGCCGGGACGTGCTGGACTCCCTGCGCCGTGCCGGAACCTTCACCCTGGTCACCGCGACCACCGCCGAGGAGGCCCTCGCGGTGGAGCGGGCCGGGGCCGACGCGGTCATCGCGCAGGGCGTGGAGGCCGGCGGCCACCAGGGCACCCACCGGGACATCCCGGAGACGGACGGCAGCGGCATCGGCCTCCTCTCCCTGATCGCCCAGGTCCGCGAGACCGTCGGCGTCCCGATCGTCGCCGCCGGCGGCATCATGCGCGGCAGCCAGATCGCCGCGGCCATGGCGGCGGGCGCGAGCGCGGCCCAGCTCGGCACCGCGTTCCTCGCCACCCCCGAGTCCGGCGCGAACGCGCTGCACAAGCAGGCGCTGACCAACCCGCTGTTCGCCCGTACGGAGCTGACCCGCGCGTTCTCCGGCCGCCCGGCCCGCGGCCTGGTCAACCGCTTCATGCGCGAGCACGGCCCGTACGCCCCCGCCGCCTATCCGGAGGTCCACCACCTGACCTCGCCGCTGCGCAAGGCCGCCGCCAAGGCCGGGGACGCGCAGGGCATGGCGCTGTGGGCCGGACAGGGGCACCGGATGGCGCGGGACCTGCCGGCCGGGCGGCTGGTGGAGGTCCTCGCGGCCGAACTCGCCGAGGCCCGGACAGCGTTGTCGGGCGGGGGTCGGGGCGAGTGACCGCGCCGGTCTTCGTCGTCGAGCACTTCCGCTCGGAGAGCCACCGGTACGTCCTGGACGGCCCCGAAGGCCGCCACGCGGTCTCCGTGAAGCGGCTGCAGCCCGGTGAGGAGGTCGTCCTCACCGACGGCGCCGGGCACTACGCGGTGTGCGAAGTGATCGGCACCGAGGGCAAGGACCGCCTGATCGTCCACATGCCCTCGGTCTCGGAGGAGCCCGCGCAGTCCCCCCGCATCACCGTCGTCCAGGCCCTGCCCAAGGGCGACCGCGGCGAGCTCGCCGTCGAGACCATGACCGAGGTCGGCGTCGACGCCATCGTGCCGTGGGCGGCCGCCCGTTGCATCACCCAGTGGCGGGGCGACCGGGGGCTGAAGGCCCTCGGGAAGTGGCGGTCGACGGCCCGCGAGGCCGGCAAGCAGTCCCGCCGGGTCCGCTTCCCGGACGTCGCGGACGCGGCGACGACCAGACAGGTTGCCCGGCTTCTCGCCAAAGCCGACTTCGCCGCCGTCCTGCACGAGGACCGCGACTACCCCAGCGAGCCGCTGGCCACCGCCGAACTCCCCACCGAGGGCGAGATCGTGCTGGTCGTCGGCCCCGAAGGGGGCGTCGCAGCCGAGGAGCTGGCGCTGTTCGAGGAGGCGGGCGCGAAGGCGTACCGGCTCGGGCGTACCGTACTGCGTACATCGACCGCCGGAACCGCGGCCGTGGCCCTGCTCCTGGGCCGTACCGGACGCTGGTCCTGACCGCTGGGGAAAAGCGTGGAACTCGCCCAAGTCCGGCTGCTCGTCACCGACTTCGCCGCCTGCTACCGCTTCTACGCCGAGGTGCTCGGCCTGAAGCCGCAGTCCGGGGCGACCGAGGGACCGTACGAGAAGTTCAGTCCCGCCACCGGCTCCGCCGGGATCGCGCTGCAGGACCGCTCCATGATGGCGGCGGTGCTCGACGAACTGGGCGACAGCGCGACCGGCCACCGCTCCCTGGTGGTCCTGCGCGTCGACGACCTCGACGCCTACTGCGCGGAGATCACCGACCGCGGCGCCACCCTCCTGCACGGCCCGGCCGCCATGACCGAGCGCATGCGCGTCGCCCACCTCAAGGACCCGGAGGGCAACCTGGTGGAACTCCAGGAGTGGCTGCTGCTGCGCACCTGAGGACGACCGCCCGGAACAGCTCCCAGCCGTCCGCATCCCCGGCGCCCGCGAGCAGTTCACGCTCCCGGGCCTCGTCGAGGAACGCGCGGACGACACCGGCCGGTGCAGGTTCAGCGGCTCGCCGCTGCCGTCGCCCACGCACCCCGGGTGCAGCAGCCCGTCCGGCACGATCCGGCCCGCACCGCCCCGGAAGACGATCCGCGTGCGGACCCCGTCCCGGTACAGCGTAAGCACCTCCCGGCGGCCCGCGCCGTCCCCGTGCCGGTGCCGCACGGTCCACCGGCGGACGGTCCCCTCCCCGTCGACGAGCCGCCCGATCCCGCGTTCACCGCGCACGGGCTCGGATCAGGCACCCGGGAGACACTCGATGGGGAGGCGCCCGAACACTCGAGTGGCCATATGCGCCCTACCGCCCAGCCCGCGACGGTGGCACGCTGCCGTGCATGGGGGCATTGAGGCACATTCGGCATCGGCCCCGCGGGACGCGGACGGTGGCCGTGACGGGGCTCGCGATCGTGGCCGTGGGCGGCGTCGTGGCGTGCGAGCCGGGTGGTCTGAGCTCGGCGTCGGTCGCGTACACGACCGACAGGACCGCCACCGCGGAGCTGGAGAAGCAGCACGTGAACGTGCGCTGGCTCAGTTGCACGGGCAACTACGGCAACAAGGGCTACACGCCGGGGAAGGCGCCGTCGCCCAGCGAGACCACCGTCGTCTCCGTCGACTGCCAGGGGCAGACCGACGACGGACGGAAGATCACCGTCACCGGCAAGGTCACCAAGGCCGTCGACGGCGCGTGCGTGCGCGGAGAGCTCACCGCCAAGGTGGGCGGCAAGGAGTGGTTCCACGTCAACGGGCTGGGCAACTGCGACGCCACGCCCGGTCCGACGTACACCCCGCCCGTCACCTACCGGCCCTCGGGCGGGCAGCAGCCCGGACCCACCGTCACCGTCACCAAGACCATCTGGTGCAAGGGAGACCCCACCTGCTGGCCGGTCGAGGGCAAGTGAGCCGGGAACGAGTGATCGAAACCGGGTCCGCGGACGCCGTCCGCTGCGTAGGGTGATCGGGTGACCCAGGGCGCATCCACCATGACACCGGCAGCACCGTCATACCTCCGGTTCCCGCACCTGCACGGCGAACTGGTCGCCTTCACCGCCGAGGACGACGTGTGGCTCGCCCCGCTCGACGGCGGGCGGGCCTGGCGGGTCAGCGCCGACAACGTACCGGTGACCCATCCGCGGGTCTCGCCCGACGGCACGACGGTCGCCTGGACCTCCACCCGCGACGGCGCCCCCGAGGTGCACGTCGCCCCGGTGTCCGGCGGCCCGGGCAAGCGCCTGACGCACTGGGGCAGTTGGCGCACGCAGGTGCGCGGCTGGACCCCGGACGGGCACGTCCTGGCGATCAGCACCCAGGGCCAGGCCAGCCTGCGCCGCAGCTGGGCGCACGCCGTCCCGCTCGACGGCGGACCGGCCACCACGCTGCCGCACGGGCCCGTCGGTGACGTCGCGTTCGGGCCGGGCACGGTGCTGCTGTCCGCGCCGATGGGACGCGAGGCCGCCTGGTGGAAGCGCTACCGGGGCGGTACGGCGGGCAAGTTGTGGATCGACCGCGAGGGCGACGGCGAGTTCGTACGGCTGCACGCGGAGCTGGACGGGAACATCGAGTACCCGGGGTGGGCCGGCGAGCGGATCGCCTTTCTGTCCGACCATGAGGGCACGGGCGCGCTGTACTCCTCCCTCGCCGACGGCTCCGACCTGCGGCGGCACACCCCCCTCGACGGCTTCTACGCCCGGCACGCCGCCACCGACGGCACCCGCGTCGTCTACGCCGCCGCCGGTGAGCTGTGGCTGCTGGACGACCTGGACGGCGCCGAGCCGCGGAAGCTCGACATCCGGCTGGGCGGGCCGCGCGTGGACCTCCAGCCGTACCCGGTGAACGCCGGCCGCTGGTTCGACTGCGCCGCCCCCGACCACACCGCGCGCGGCAGCGCGGTCGAGGTGCGCGGCGCCGTCCACTGGGTCACCCACCGCTCCGGCCCCGCGCGCGCCCTCGCCGCCCAGCCGGGCGTCCGGGCCCGGCTGCCCCGCACATTCCGCGCGGAGGGCGAGGAATGGGTGGTGTGGGTGACCGACGCCGAGGGCGAGGACGCCCTGGAGTTCGCCCCGGCGACCGGACTCGCGCCCGGCGCCATCCCGCGGCGCCTGGCCGCCGGACAACTCGGCCGGGTCCTGGAGATGTCCATGGCCCCCGACGGCAGCCGGGCCGCCGTCGCCGCGCACGACGGGCGGCTGCTGCTCGTCGAGCGGGAGACCGGCGAGGTCCGCGAGGTCGACCGCAGCGAGGACGGCGAGGTGTCCGGGCTGGCCTTCTCGCCCGACTCGGCCTGGCTCGCCTGGTCCCACCCCGGCCCGCGCCCCCTGTGCCAGCTGCGGCTCGCCCACACCACCGACCTGTCGGTCACCGAGGCGACCCCGCTGCGCTTCCAGGACTACGCGCCCGCCTTCACCCTCGACGGCAAGCACCTCGCCTTCCTCTCCACCCGCTCCTTCGACCCCGTCTACGACGAGCACGTCTTCGACCTGGCCTTCGTGGTCGGCTCCCGCCCCCACCTGATCACCCTCGCCGCCACCACCCCCTCGCCCTTCGGCCCGCAACGGCACGGCCGTCCCTTCGAGGCGCCCGACAAGGACGAGACCCCCGACAGCGAGGGCACTCCGACCACCCGGATCGACCTGGAGGGGCTCGCCGACCGGATCGTGCCTTTCCCGGTAGAGGCCGCCCGCTACTCCAACCTGCGCGCCGCCAAGGACGGCGTGCTCTGGCTGCGCCACCCGGTCCGCGGTGTCCTCGGCGCCTCCCGGGCCACCCCCGACGACCCCGACCCCAAGACCGAACTGGAGCGCTACGACCTCGCCCAGCAGCGCATCGAGCACCTCGCCGCCGACGCCGACCACTTCGAGGTCAGCGGCGACGGCAAACGTGTCCTGCTGTGGACCGACGGCCGGCTCCGGGTCGTCCCCAGCGACCGGCGCGCCTCCACCGACGACGACGGCGACACGTCCGTCACCGTCGACCTCGGCCGGGTCCGGCAGACCGTCGACCCGGCGGCCGAGTGGCGGCAGATGTACGACGAGACCGGCCGCATCATGCGCGACCACTTCTGGCGGCCGGACCTGGGAGGCGTCGACTGGGACGGCGTCCTCGACCGCTACCGCCCGGTCCTGGAACGCGTCGCCACCCACGACGACCTCGTCGACCTGCTGTGGGAGGTGCAGGGCGAACTCGGCACCTCGCACGCCTACGTCATGCCGTACGGCGGACACGGCGGCGGCGCCCGCCAGGGCCTGCTCGGCGCCGACATCTCCCGGCACCAGGACGGCAGTTGGCGCATCGACCGCATCCTGCCCGCGGAGACCTCCGACCCGAACGCCCGGGCCCCGCTCGCCGCGCCCGGCGTCGCGGTGCGCGCCGGGGACGCCATCGTCGCGGTCGGCGGCCACCCCGTCGACCCGGTGACCGGACCCGGCCCGCTGCTCGTCGGCACGGCGGGCAAGGCGATCGAGCTGACCATCTCACCGGCCGGCGGCGGCGAGCCCCGGCACGCGGTCGTGGTCCCGGTCGCCGACGAGGAGCCACTGCGCTACCACGCCTGGGTCGCCGACCGGCGCGCCCACGTGCACGAGATCTCCGGCGGCCGGCTCGGCTATCTGCACGTCCCCGACATGCAGGCCCCCGGCTGGGCCCAGATCCACCGCGACCTGCGCGTGGAGGTGGCCCGCGAGGGGCTCGTCGTCGACGTCCGGGAGAACCGCGGCGGCCACACCTCCCAGCTGGTCGTGGAGAAGCTGGCCCGGCGGATCGTCGGCTGGAACCGGCCGCGCGGCCTGAGGCCCTACAGCTATCCCCAGGACGCGCCCCGGGGCCCGGTCGTCGTGGTCGCCAACGAGTTCTCCGGCTCCGACGGCGACATCGTCAACGCGGCCATCAAGGCGCTCGGTATCGGACCGGTCGTCGGCACCCGCACCTGGGGCGGCGTCATCGGCATCGACAGCCGCTACCACCTGGTCGACGGCACGCTGATCACCCAGCCCAAGTACGCGACCTGGCTGGAGGGTTACGGCTGGGGCGTGGAGAACCACGGCGTCGACCCCGACGTGGAGGTGGTCCAGAGCCCCCAGGACTGGGCCGCCGGGCGGGACGTCCAGCTGGACGAGGCGGTGCGGATGGCGCTCGCGGCGCTGGAGGAGAACCCGGCGAAGACTCCGCCGCCCTTGCCGGAACTGGACTGACGCCCGGCTCGATACGATGCCCCCGTACTGGATCACCGGCGTGAGGAGGCACACGCATGGCAGGGCAAGAGGGCGGCGCGCCGCAGGACGACTGCCTGTTCTGCAAGATCGTCGCGGGGCAGGTCCCGGCGACGATCGTCCGTGAGACCGAGACGACCGTCGCCTTCCGGGACATAAACCCCCAGGCGCCGACCCACATCCTGGTGATCCCCAAGGCGCACTACCGGGACGCCGCCACGCTCGCCGCCGCAGCGCCGCAGCTCGCGGCGGACGTCCTGGCCGAGACCCAGGCGGTCGCCGACGACGAGAAGCTGGAGAGCTACCGCACCGTCTTCAACACCGGCAGCGGCGCCGGACAGACCGTCTGGCACGCGCACGCCCACGTCCTCGGCGGCCGTGGCCTGCAGTGGCCGCCCGGGTAAGCAGCCGTGTCCGTACGCGAGTTGGTCGTCCTCGGCACCGCCAGCCAGGTCCCGACCCGGCACCGCAACCACAACGGCTACCTGCTGCGCTGGGACGGCGAGGGCATCCTGTTCGACCCCGGCGAGGGCACGCAGCGCCAGATGCTGCGCGCCGGGGTCGCCGCACACGACCTGAACCGGATCTGCGTCACCCACTTCCACGGTGACCACTCGCTGGGGCTCGCCGGGGTCATCCAGCGCATGAACCTCGACAAGGTCCCGCACCCGGTCACCGCCCACTACCCCCGCTCCGGACAGCGCTTCTTCGACCGGCTGCGGTACGCGACCGCCTACCGGGAGACGGTCGAGCTGGCCGAGGCGCCCGTCGACGCCGACGCCGACCTCGCGGTGACCGCGTCGTACACCCTCCAGGCCCGCAAGCTGTCCCACCCCGTCGAGTCCTACGGCTACCGGCTGATCGAGCCCGACGGGCGCCGCATGCTGCCCGAGCGGCTCGCCGCGCACGGGATCAAGGGGCCGGACGTGGGCCGCATCCAGCGGGAGGGAGCGATCAACGGCGTCGCACTGGAGGACGTCAGCGAGGTGCGGCGCGGGCAGCGGTTCGCGTTCGTCATGGACACCCGGCTGTGCGACGGGGTGCACGCGCTCGCCGAGGGGTGCGACATGCTGGTCATCGAGTCCACGTTCCTGGACGAGGACGAGGAACTGGCCGTCGAGCACGGGCACCTGACGGCGGGCCAGGCCGCGCGCGTGGCGCGGGACGGCGGCGTGCGGCACCTGGTCCTCACCCACTTCAGCCAGCGTTACTCGGAGCCGGACGAGTTCGAGCGGCAGGCGCGGGCGGCCGGGTTCGAGGGGGAGCTGACGGTAGCGCACGACCTACTGAGGGTGCCGGTTCCGAAACGTCGATAAAAACGGCCGTACGATGCTTTGGTGCCCCTCCCCAAAGCAGAACTGCACCTCCACATCGAAGGCACTCTCGAGCCGGAGCTGGCGTTCCTGCTCGCCGGGCGCAACGGCGTGCCCCTCCCGTACGCGGACACCGACGAGCTGCGCAGGGCGTACCGGTTCGAGGACCTCCAGTCCTTCCTGAACCTGTACTACGAGCTCATGGCCGTCCTGCGCACCGAGCAGGACTTCGCCGACCTGGCCGACGCCTACCTCGCCCGCGCCGCCGCGCAGGGCGTGCGGCACGCGGAGATCTTCTTCGACCCGCAGGCGCACCTCGCGCGGGGCCTCGGCATGGGCACGGTCGTGGAGGGACTGTGGCGGGCCCTGGGGCGCAGCGAGCGGCAGCACGGCGTCTCCACCCGCCTGATCATGTGCTTCCTGCGCGACGAGTCCGCCGAGTCGGCCATGGAGACGCTGGAGGCGGCCAAGCCCTACCTCGACCGGATCACCGGTGTCGGCCTCGACTCGGCCGAGGTCGGTCACCCGCCGGCGAAGTTCCGCGAGGTGTACGAGGCCGCCGCCGCGCTCGGGCTGCGCCGTGTGGCGCACGCCGGTGAGGAGGGGCCGCCGGAGTACATCACCGAGGCTCTCGACGTGCTCGGCGTCGAGCGCGTCGACCACGGCCTGCGCTGCGTGGAGGACGAGGCGCTGGTCGCCCGCCTGGTCCGCGACCGTATCCCGCTGACCCTGTGCCCCCTGTCCAACGTCCGGCTCCGCGCGGTCGGCGCCCTCGCCGAGCACCCCCTGCCCGCCCTGCTCGACGCGGGCCTGCTGTGCACGGTGAACTCCGACGACCCGGCCTACTTCGGCGGTTACGTCGGCGACAACTTCCGTGCCGTCCGCCAGGCGCTGGGTCTGACCGACGACCGCCTGCGCGAACTGGCCCGCAACTCCTTCCTCGCCTCCTTCCTGGAGGACGACGAGGAGCTCCGGGCCCGTTACCTCGCGGAGGTCGAGGCGTACGAGTTCGGGGACGCGGTGTCGTAGGCCTGTCGGGCGGGGGTGGCCGGGCTGTCCACGGGGATCTCCACCACCTCGACCGTCTCCGCCACCGGCACCGGGCGCCTGGCCGTGCGCAGGGCGACCGCTGTCATCGGCACCGCGATCACCAGCAGGCCGGCGGCGAGCACCGTGCCCATGGCCGGGAAGCCGGCCCGCGCGGACAGCAGGCTGCCGGCCAGCGGGCCCGCCGCCGTGCCCAGTGAGCCGGCGGAGCCGACCAGGACCGCCCAGCGGCCGCGCGGGTCGAGGGAGGCGGCGAGGCCGATCAGGTAGGACAGGACGATCGGGTAGAGGGTGTTCCAGGCGATCTCGCCCGTCGCGAAGGTCGCCAGGTCGGTCGCGGACGCGCTGAGCGCGATGCAGGCCGCGATGAGCGCCGTACCCGCCCCGATCGGCAGCGCCCGGCCGAGCCGCGGCCCGAGCGCGCCCGCCCCCACGACGCCCAGCAGCCCGGCGCCGAGCGCGACCGCGAACACCGCGCCGACGGTCACCTCGGTGAGGTGCGCCTGGGACAGGCCGATCCGGCCGCTGACGCCCCAGAGGGAGTTCTGGGCGAGGGACCAGCAGGGCATCACGGCGGCGAGGACCAGCCCGGAGCGCGGGTGGGGGAGGCGGCCCCGCTCGACGCGGTCGCGGGCGGCGGCCGTTCGGGCGGACAGGCGGCCGGTGAGCGGCCACACCGCGAGCGCGGTGAGCGCGATCGCCGCCAGCGGCTGCCCGTGGCCCGGGCCGAGGTGCGGGACCGTCAGGTAGACGGCGCCCGCGAGGGCGGAGACCCCGAGCAGGCCGAGGGTGGTGGCCCGGTGCGGATCGCTCCCCCAAGCTCTCGACTCCGTTCGGGCAGGGGGCACTCCGAGGGCGGCGATGCCGGTGGCGGCGACCGCGGTGACCGTACCCGACCCGAACCCGCCGAGGACCGCGCCCGTGACGACGGCCGCCACGGCACCGGTGAGCGCGGCCCCGCCGTAGCCGAGGACGGCCAGTGCGAGGCCGGCGCGGGCGAGCGTCCGGGCCCCGATCCGGTCCACCCGGGATGCCAGCAGGAAGCCCGCCGCCGCCGAACTCAGCAGCAGCGCGCTGCCGACGGCGCCGGCCTGGGTGGCGGAGAGGGGGAGCCCCGCGTCGAGCCTGCCGACGGTGGTGGGCAGGAGGTACGGGGCGAGGTACCCGGCCGTGAAAAGGGCGACGAGGGGCCAGGGCGTGGTGCGGGGGGAGGACACGGGCGTTCCAGGGCGTGCGAAAGGAGCGGCTCAGGAGGGGGATTGGGCGACGACCGTCGACGGACAGGAACGCGCGAGCAAGTTGTATCAAGCAGGCGGATCGGGAAGAAGCGCGGGATGTGTGATCTGGGGCACCTTTTGTTTGGTGGGTGCGGGCAGCGGGTAACCCGAGGCGCCCTGCCTGGCGGTGCCGTTGACGACCGTTGTTCGCCTATCTAGTCTCGGTTCCCATATGTGGATGACGTCCGTGATCCGACCTCGGAGGAGCCGCCCTGTGACCCGCGACCTGACCATCGCCGGCGTACGGCTGACGCCGATCCTGGTCGCCGACCCGCCGCTGCTGAACACACAGGGCGTTCACCAGCCGTACACCCCTCGCCTGATCGTGGAGGTGGTGACGGCCGACGGCAGCACCGGGCTCGGCGAGACATACGGCGACACCAAGTACCTGGAGCAGGCCCGCCCGCTCGCCGCTCACCTGGTGGGCCGTCAGGTCACGGACGTGAACGCTCTCTTCGCCCTCGACCTCACCGTGGACGCCTCCCGCGTCGAGCCCGCCGTCGACGTCGGCGGGCTGCGCGGCGCCCAGACCGCCGACAAACTGCGCCTGTCCGTCCTCTCCGCCTTCGAGGTCGCCTGCCTGGACGCCCAGGGCCGGGCGCTCGGGCTGCCCGTGCACGCGCTGCTCGGCGGCAAGGTGCGCGACGCCGTGGAGTACAGCGCGTACCTGTTCTACAAGTGGGCCGGGCATCCGGCGGGCGTCCGCGCCGAGCGGGACGACTGGGGCGCCGCCCTCGATCCCGCCGGGGTGGTCGGGCAGGCCCGGAGGTTCAAAGAGCGTTACGGCTTCACCTCCTTCAAGCTCAAGGGCGGCGTCTTCCCGCCCGACGAGGAGATCGCGGCCGTACGCGCCCTGGCGGAGGCGTTTCCCGGCCACCCCCTGCGGCTCGACCCCAACGGCGCCTGGTCCGTGGAGACCTCGCTGAAGGTGGCGAAGGAACTGGCGGACGTCCTGGAGTACCTGGAGGATCCCGCGCTGGGCACCCCCGCCATGGCCGAGGTGGCGGCGGGCACCGACGTGCCGCTGGCCACCAACATGTGCGTGACGACCTTCGGCGAGATCAGGGAGGCGTTCATGCGCGACGCCGTGCAGGTGGTCCTCTCCGACCACCACTACTGGGGCGGCCTGCGCAACACCCAGCACCTCGCGGCGATCTGCGCCGCTTTCGACGTCGGGGTGTCCATGCACTCCAACACCCACCTCGGGATCAGCCTGGCCGCGATGACCCACGTGGCGTCCACCGTCCCCGACCTCCACCACGCCTGCGACTCCCACTACCCCTGGCAGTCGGAGGACGTCCTCACCGAGCGGCCGGCGTTCGAGGGCGGCAAGGTCGTCGTCTCCGACGCCCCCGGCCTCGGCGTCGAACTGGACCGCGACGAGCTGGCCCGCCTGCACCGCCGCTGGGCCGAGGACGACGGCACGCTCAGGGACCGGGACGACGCGGCGGCGATGCGGGTGACCGAACCGGGATGGGTGACGCCGACGACACCCCGCTGGTGACGCCCCCTGGACAGGGGCGGCGCTCGATCGGGCGGCCGCGGCGGGAGAGCCGCCGTGGCGTGGACTCAGTGGTGCACACTGGCCAGACCCGCACCACGTCAGGGAGCGCAATCGTGACCGCGTCCAACGCGTTTGCCGGAGAGGAACGGGAGCACCTCGGGGAGCCCCCGCACGCCCACGCCCACGTCGACCCCCTCGCCGCCGTGCGCACGCCGGCCGACCCGCCGTGGGACGTCTACCTCACCGGCACCGTCTTCCTGGACATCATCTTCACCGGCCTCGACTCCGCCCCGGTGCGCGGGACCGAGTCCTGGGCGCGCGGAATGGGCTCGAGCCCCGGCGGCGTCGCCAACATGGCCACCGCCCTGGCCCGCCTGGGCCTGAGAACCTCCCTCGCCGCGGCCTTCGGCGACGACCACTACGGCGAGTACTGCTGGGACGCCCTCGAACACGGCGAGGGCATCGACCTCTCCCCGTCCCGCACCGTCCCCGGCTGGCACTCCCCGGTCACCGTCTCCATGGCCTACGAGGGCGAGCGCACGATGGTCTCCCACGGCCACGAGCCGCCCCCCGAGGAACCCGCCCCCGACTGCCCGCCCCGCGCGCGGGCGGCCGTCGCCTCCCTGACCCCGGGCAAGGGGGCGCCCTGGATCGCGCAGGCGGCACGCGGCGGCACCCGGATCTTCGCCGACGTCGGCTGGGACGACACGGGGGCCTGGGACCTCTCGGGCCTCGCCGACCTGGAGCACTGCGAGGCGTTCCTGCCCAACGCCGAGGAGGCCATGCGCTACACCGGCGCCGGCTGCCCGCGCGCGGCGGCCCACGCCCTCACCGCGCACGTACCGCTGGCCGTGGTGACCCTCGGCGCGGACGGCGCCTACGCGGTCGACCGGCGCACCGGCGAGACCGCCGAGGTCCCCGCCATCGCCGTCGAGGCCCTCGACCCCACCGGCGCCGGGGACGTCTTCGTCGCCGGTTTCGTCACCGGCACGCTGGCGGGATGGCCGCTGGCCGACCGCCTCGCCTTCGCCGGTCTGACGGCCGCGCTCTCCGTCCAGGAGTTCGGCGGCTCCCTGTCGGCCCCCGGCTGGGCGGAGATCGGCGCGTGGTGGCGCCAGGTCCAGTCGGTGGACGGCCAGGATCCGGCGGCCCTGCGCCGGTACGCGTTCCTGGCGGACCTGGTTCCGGCGGAGCCGGTCACCGCGTGGCCCCGGCGCAGGGCGGTGCCGACGATCGGGTTCGGGCGGTCGGCCTGACGACAGGGGCTTTGCCCCTGGACCCCCGTCTGTACGAAAAGCCCTACGGCGTTGTCATCCCCCCGTCGTACTCTGGATACCGCGAGGCCGCCCTCAGCTACGCGGCCGTGACGAGGAGGAACCGCAGGCCTTAAGCGCCGGCCCATGACTCAGACACCCACAGCTCACACCCCCGCGCAGGAGCAGGCGAGAGCACAGTTCACCGTCCCCGCCCAGCACCCCATGGTCACCGTCCTGGGGTCCGGCGACGCCCTCCTGCGCGTGATCGAGAAGGCCTTCCCGGCGGCCGACATCCACGTCCGGGGCAACGAGATCAGCGCGGTCGGCGACCCCGTCGACGTCGCCCTCATCTCGCGTGTGTTCGAGGAGATGATGCTGGTGCTCCGCACCGGGCAGCCGATGACGGAGGACGCAGTGGAACGCTCGATCGCCATGCTGAAGGCGAGCGACGCCGGGACGAGCGACGGCCAGGAGACCCCGGCCCAGGTACTGACACAGAACATCCTGTCCTCGCGCGGCCGCACGATCCGCCCCAAGACGCTCAACCAGAAGCGGTACGTCGACGCCATCGACAAGCACACCATCGTCTTCGGCATCGGCCCCGCCGGCACCGGCAAGACCTACCTCGCCATGGCCAAGGCGGTGCAGGCCCTGCAGTCCAAGCAGGTCAACCGCATCATCCTGACCCGCCCGGCGGTCGAGGCGGGCGAGCGGCTCGGCTTCCTCCCGGGCACGCTCTACGAGAAGATCGACCCGTACCTGCGCCCGCTGTACGACGCGCTGCACGACATGCTGGACCCGGACTCGATTCCGCGGCTGATGGCGGCGGGGACGATCGAGGTGGCGCCGCTGGCATACATGCGGGGTCGGACCCTCAACGATGCTTTCATCATCCTGGACGAGGCCCAGAACACGAGCCCCGAGCAGATGAAGATGTTCCTCACCCGTCTCGGCTTCGACTCGAAGATCGTGATCACGGGTGACGTGACCCAGGTCGACCTGCCGGACGGGACGAAGTCCGGCCTGCGGCAGGTGCAGGACATCCTGGAAGGGCTCGACGACGTCCACTTCTCGCGGCTGTCGTCCCAGGACGTCGTACGGCACAAGCTCGTCGGCCGTATCGTCGACGCGTACGAGAAGTACGACAGCAAGCACGGCACCGAGAACGGCTCCCACAAGGGCGGCCGGGGCAGGTCGTCCGCGCACAAGGGGAAGTAGAAACCGCACGACCATGTCGATCGACGTCAACAACGAGTCCGGAACCGAGGTCGACGAGCAGGCGATCCTCGACATCGCCCGCTACACGCTCGCGCGGATGCGCATCCACCCGCTCTCCGAGCTCTCGGTGATCGTCGTGGACGCCGACGCCATGGAGCAGCTGCACATCCAGTGGATGGACCTGCCCGGGCCGACCGATGTGATGTCCTTCCCGATGGACGAACTGAGGCCGCCGGGCAAGGACGACGACGAGCCCCCCCAGGGGCTCCTCGGCGACATCGTGCTGTGCCCGGAGGTCGCCGCCAAGCAGGGGGCGGAGGCGCCCACGCAGCACTCCATGGACGAGGAGCTTCAGTTGCTCACCGTCCATGGCGTGCTGCACCTGCTCGGGTACGACCACGAGGAGCCCGACGAGAAGGCCGAGATGTTCGGGCTCCAGGCCGCCATCGTGGACGGCTGGCGCGCCGAGCGCGGGCTGACCGGGCCGTCCCCGGCGCCGACGGTCTCGTAAGCGCGGCCCATGAGTCCTCAGATCGTCCTCGGCGCGATCGCCCTGGTCGTCGTGGCCTGGCTCGCCGCCTGCGCGGAGGCGGGCCTGGCGCGGGTCTCCAGCTTCCGCGCGGAGGAGGCCGTCAAGTCGGGGCGGCGCGGCAGCGCCAAGCTCGCGCAGATCGCCGCCGACCCCACCCGCTACCTCAACATGGCCCTGCTGGTCCGCGTCGCCTGCGAGATGGCGGCCGCGGCCCTGGTCACCTACGCCTGCCTGCAGGAGATCGACGGCACCGCCCAGGCCCTGCTCGCCGCGATCGGCGTCATGGTCCTGGTGTCGTACGTCGCCGTCGGTGTCTCCCCGCGCACCATCGGCCGCCAGCACCCGGTGAACACGGCGACGGCGGCGGCGTACGTCCTGCTGCCGCTGGCGCGGATCATGGGACCGATCCCGTCCCTGCTGATTCTCATCGGCAACGCGCTCACCCCGGGCAAGGGCTTCCGCCGCGGCCCCTTCGCCTCCGAGGCGGAGCTGCGCGCGCTGGTCGACCTCGCCGAGCAGGAGTCCCTGATCGAGGACGAAGAGCGCCGCATGGTGCACTCGGTCTTCGAACTGGGCGACACGCTCGTGCGGGAGGTCATGGTCCCGCGCACCGACCTGGTCGTCATCGAGCGCTACAAGACCATCCGCCAGGCCCTCACCCTCGCGCTCAGGTCCGGCTTCTCGCGCATCCCCGTCACCGGTGAGAGCGAGGACGACATCGTCGGGATCGTGTATCTGAAGGACCTGGTCCGCAGGACGCACATCAGCCGCGACGCCGAGAACGACCTGGTGTCGACGGCGATGCGGCCGGCGTTCTTCGTGCCCGACACCAAGAACGCCGGCGACCTGCTGCGCGAGATGCAGAAGCAGCGCAACCACGTCGCCGTCGCCATCGACGAGTACGGCGGCACGGCGGGCATCGTCACCATCGAGGACATCCTCGAGGAGATCGTCGGCGAGATCACCGACGAGTACGACCGCGAACTCCCGCCCGTCGTGGACCTCGGCGCGGGCCGCTACCGGGTCACCGCCCGCCTCGACATCACCGACCTCGGCGAGCTGTACGGCCTGGAGGAGTACGACGACGAGGACGTGGAGACCGTCGGCGGCCTGCTGGCGAAGGCGCTGGGCCGGGTGCCCATCGCCGGGGCCTCCGCCGAGGTCGAGCTGCCGGACGGGCGGCAGCTGCGGCTGACGGCGGAGGCCGCCGCCGGCCGGCGGAACAAGATCGTGACGGTGCTGGTGGAGCCGGTGGGCCCTGAGCAGCCGCCGGACGACGAGGAGACGAAGCCAGAGTGACACCTCAGGAGTTGCGCACCTTCTGTCTGTCCTTCAACGCGGTCGTGGAGGACTTCCCCTTCAACCCGGACACCTCCGTCTTCAAGGTGCTGGGCAAGATGTTCGCCCTGACCAACCTGGACGGGCGGCCTCTGACCGTCAACCTCAAGTGCGACCCGGAGGACGCGCTGCGCCTCCGGGCCGACCACCCCGGGCTGATCGTCCCCGGCTACCACATGAACAAGCGGCACTGGAACACCGTCACGGCCGACGGCGAACTCCCGGACCGCCTGGTCCGGGAGCTCATCGAGGACTCGTACGACCTGGTCGTCGCCGGACTACCGCGCGCCGACCGCCTCCGCCTCGGCCGCCCCTGAGGCCTTGCGACCGCGCAGGCCCAGCCCCACCAGCACCGCCGCCGCCAGCACGATCGCCGCGTCCAGGCCCAGCACCGTGTGGACGCCGGACATCAGGTCGTCCGAGGTGGTGGCCAGAACGCCGAGCAGCGGGATGCCGACCGTGATGCCGACCTGCTGGGTGGAGGTGACCAGGCCGGTGGCCAGGCCCTGCTCCTCGTCCGGGACACCGGAGGTGACCGTCAGGCCGTAGGAGATGATCGCGCCCAGGTGGCACATGCTGGCCAGCGACACCGCGGCCGTCGCGAGCCACACCGACCAGGTGTGCGCGTTCAGGCCAAGGAGAGCGGCGACCAGGACTCCCTGACCGGCCAGCGAGCCGACCAGCGTACGTCGGGCGCCGAAGCGGCCGATGACCTTCGCGGCGTACGTCCCCGCGACCGCCGACAGCACGCCCTGCACCCCGAAGACCAGGCCCGTCTCGAAGGCCGACAGGCGCAGCACCTCCTGGAGGTACAGGGTGAGCACGAAGACCACCGTCGACATCATCGAGAAGGTGACCAGACCGCCCGCGTTGCCCCACGCCACCGTGCGGCGGCGCAGCATCGGCAGCGAGACCAGCGGCGCGTCGCTGCGGGACTCGACGGCGACGAAGGCGGTGAGCAGGGCGGCCCCCGCGATCAGCGTGGTGATCACGTCGGCGCGGCCGAAGCCGTGGCCGGCGGCCGTCGACAGGGCGTAGATCAGCGAGAGCAGACCGCCGGTGACGGTGACCGCGCCCGGCACGTCCAGGCGCGGGCGCTCAGGGGTGCGGGACTCGGGCAGCAGGCCGGGTGCCAGCGGCAGCACGATCAGCGCGAACACCGCGAGCAGGGCCATGGTGGAGCGCCAGCCGAGGGCGTCGGTCAGGACGCCGCCCGCGACCATGCCGACCGTGAAGCCGAGCGACAGCAGCGTGCCCGAGATGCCCAGGGCGCGGTCGCGGGCCGGGCCCTCCGGGAAGGTGGTGGTCAGCAGGGACATGCCGGTCGGCACGATGGCCGCCGCGCCGAGCCCCTGCAGGGCGCGCCCGGCGAGGAAGGAGGCCGGGTCCCAGGCGAGGGTGGCGAGCAGCGAGGCCGCGCCGAACAGGGCCAGGCCGGTCAGGAACAGCTTCCGGCGGCCGTACAGGTCGCCCATCCGGCCGAAGAGCAGCAGGAAACCGCCGGACGGCAGCGCGAACGCGGTGACCGCCCACTGCAGCGCGGACCGGCTCATGCCCAGGTCCGATCCGAGCTCGGGCAGGGCCACGTTCAGCACGGAGAAGTCCAGGGCGACCATGAACTGGGCCGCGCACAGGACGAAGAGGACCAATCTGTCGCGCGTCGACAGCCGGGGGTTGTCGAGCGGTTCTCGGACGGGGGCGGTGGATGAGGTGGTGGTGTCGATCGCCATGGCAAAGAGCTTCGGGCGAGCGGAATAAGCGTGGGGAGTCGGAACTTATGGTGGTGGTGGCACCACCAGACACGAGGGGGAGCGGTACGTGCCTGAGGACGCGCTGAAGAGCCATCGGCTGCGTGAGCTGCGGGAGTTCCTGATGAGCCGGCGGGCCCGGGTGAGCCCGGCCGAGGCGGGCCTGCCGGACGGCGGGGCCCGGCGCCGTACGCCCGGACTGCGCCGCGAGGAGGTCGCCGTGCTGGCCGGGGTGGGCGCCTCCTGGTACCAGTGGCTGGAGCAGGGCCGGGACATCTCCGTCTCCCCGCAGGTGCTCGACTCCGTCGCCCGCGTGCTGCGGCTGAGCAACGCCGAGCGCCGGCACCTGTACGTGCTGGCCGGGCTGAACCCGCCCGCGCCCGAAGTGGAGCCGGAGAAGCGGGACATGTGCGACGGGCTGCGGCGGCTGATCGACACGTGGATGCCGTATCCGGCGCACATCATGGACATGTACTACAACTGCGTGATGTACAACGACGCGGCCGCGATCGTGCTCGGCATGCGGCCCGGCATCACGCAGAACTGCATCGTCGACTTCTTCACCGACCCGCTGTACCGGTCGCGGTCCAAGAGCTGGGAGCGCAACGCCCGCACGGTGGTCGCCCAGTTCCGGGCCGCGAGCTCGGCCCGTCCCGACGACGAGGGGTTCCGGACGCTGCTGGCGGATCTGACGGCGGCCAGCGCCGAGTTCGCCGCTCTGTGGGCTCAGCGGGACATCGAGGACGCCGGGCAGATCCGCAAGGAGCTCGATCACCCGCTGGCCGGGCTGCTGGTCGTGGAGTCGACGGCGATGAGGGTGCCGGCCCGGCCCGATCTGACGATCGTGCTGCACACGCCGCTGGACGAGGCGAACACCGCAGCGAAGCTGGAGTGGCTGGCCTCGCCGGCGGGGCGGCGCGGGGCGATGTACCCCGTGGCGGGGTGACGGGCGTGGTTCTTCGTATGCTCGGGGCATGACCGACAGCGCGCTTGACCCCGAGGACCGCAAGATCGTCACCCTGGCCCGTTCCGCGCGAGCCCGCAACGGCGTGCCGGAGGGCGCGGCCGTGCGGGACGAGACGGGCCGTACGTATGTGGCCGGGACCGTGGCCCTGGACTCCCTTCAGCTGAGTGCCCTGCGGACGGCGGTTGCCATGGCGGTGGCGTCGGGGGCGAAGTCGTTGGAGGCGGCGGCGGTGGTGACGGAGGCGGAGGGGGCTTCTGCGGAGGACCTCGCGGCGGTGCGGGACCTTGGTGGGGCGGGGACGCCGGTGCTGGTGGCGGGGCCCGACGGGGTAGTGCGGCTGACTGTCTCGGCGGGCTGAGGGCCCAGGGGCTGCGCCCCTTCGACCCCGCCAGGGTGCTGCGCCCCCTGGCCCCCTTCGGCCTGAACGGCCTCGTCCTCAAACGCCGGACGTTCCGGATGCCGCAGAAACTGATGATCCGTCAGTTTCTGCGTCTCACGCTCACCTGAGGGTACGCGTCACCTCGCCGGTGGCCGGGCCCCCGACCGCACCCCGGCCGCACCCGCCCGACCACCGTCCCGACTCACGCCTGCGGGGGTCCGCACCCATGCGCAAGCCCGCCGACAACGGCAGCTGGTCCGTCTACCCCGTCTCCTCCCGGATCGCCGCCCGGCCGTACTTCTCCCTCTCCGCCGACCCCGGCCAGACGATCACCTACCAGGTGGTCGTCGCCAACAAGACCGCCAAGCCGCTGACCTTCCGCCTCTACGCGGCCGACGCCTACAACACCGCCCGCGACGGCGGCTTCGCCGTGCGCACGGTCAAGGAGCGGATGCGGGGCGTCGGCGCCTGGGCGGCACCCAAGAAGTCCCGGGTCACCGTACCCGGCCACAAGAAGGTCACCGTGCCCTTCACTCTGCTCACTCTGCGCGTGCCGAAGGGCGCCGAACCGGGCGACCACCCGGGCGCGATCGTGGCGCTGGACATGGGGGTCCGCCCGCTCGAGCGAAGCCGAGAGCGGGGGAGCGCCGACCAGGGCGGCGGCTCCCTCGCGCTCGGAGTGCGGCGGGCCGTCGGCGCCCGTGTCTACCTCCGGGTGAGCGGACCCGCGCTGCCGGCGATCGCCGTCGAGCACGTCCAGGTCACCCACCACCAGCCCTCGTCCCCGGCCTCGGCGACAGCACGGCGACCGTCTCCTGCACACTGCACAACACCGGCAACGTCACCCTCGACCCGAAGGTGGAGCTGAGGGCCCGCGGCCTGTTCGGCCGTACGCTGCTGGCCCGCGACCTGACGAGGATCCCCTCCGAGCTGCTGCCGGGGCAGCGGGTCCGGCTCACCGAACGCTGGCGGGGCGCGCCCCGGCTCGACCGGGGCGACGTGACACTGACGGCCAGCGCCACGGGCACCCGCGAGTCGGCGAGCGCCTCCTTCTTCGCGCTGCCGTGGCTTGTGGTGGCGGTGGTGTTCGCCGCCGGGGTGGTGGCGGGTGTGCTGCTGGTCAGAGCGCGTCGGGGCCGCGCTCGCCCGTCCGCACCCGTACGACGGTCTCCACGGGCAGCGCCCACACCTTCCCGTCCCCGATCTTCCCCGTCTGCGCGGCCTTGACGATCGCGTCGATCACGGCGTCCGTGACGTCGTCCTCGACGACGACCTCGATACGGACCTTGGGCACCAGGTCGATCCGGTACTCGGCGCCGCGGTACACCTCGGTGTGGCCGCGCTGCCGGCCGTAGCCGCTCGCCTCGGTCACGGTCAGGCCGTGCACGCCGAGCTCCTGAAGGGCGGTCTTGACCTCGTCGAGGCGGTACGGCTTGACGATCGCGGTGATGAGCTTCATGCCTGGGTCTTGACCTTCTGGGGGGTGGGGACGGACTGGGACACCGGGGCACCGTGGCCCAGGACTCCGTGATCGTAGGCCGACTCGGCGTGCACCGTAAGGTCCAGGCCGGTGTACTCCTGCTCCGCGCTCGCGCGGAAGCCCATCGCCTTGTCGAGCAGCTTGCCGATGCCGTACGTCACACCGAAGGCGTACGCGGCCACGACCACGACGGCGAGGAGCTGCTTGCCGAACTGGCCGATGCCGCCGCCGTAGAAGAGGCCTTCCGCGCCGCCGGTCATCGCCTTCTCCGCGAAGAGGCCGATGAGGAGGGTGCCGACGATGCCGCCGACCAGATGGACGCCGACGACGTCGAGGGAGTCGTCGTAGTTCAGCTTGAACTTCCAGCTCACGGCGTACGAGCACAGGACGCCAGCGGCGAGGCCGACCACCAGGGCGCCGAGCAGGGAGACCGAACCGCAGGACGGCGTGATCGCGACCAGGCCGGCGACCGCGCCGGAGGCCGCGCCCAGGGTGGTGGGGTGGCCGTCGCGCTTCTGCTCCACGAAGAGCCAGCCGAGCAGGCCCGTGCAGCCGGCGGCGAGGGTGTTGAGGAACGCGGCGGCGGCCAGACCGTTGGCGCCGAGCGCGGAGCCGGCGTTGAAGCCGAACCAGCCGAACCAGAGCAGACCGGCGCCGAGCACCACCATGGGCAGGTTGTGCGGGCGCATCGCGTCCTTCTTGAAGCCGAGGCGCGGGCCGAGGACCAGGCACAGGGCCAGTCCGGAGGCGCCGGAGGTGATCTCGACGGGCAGACCCCCCGCGAAGTCGAGGGCGCCGAGCCGGTCCAGGATCCAGCCGCCGGGGCCCCAGACCCAGTGGGTGACGGGAACGTATACGAGCAGCGCCCAGACGGGGACGAAGACCAGCCACGCCGAGAATTTCGCCCGGTCGGCGATCGCGCCGCTGATCAGGGCGGCCGTGATGATCGCGAAGGTGAGCTGGAAGGTGGCGAAGAGGAGGGTGGGGACGGTTCCCCGGACGCTGTCCGGGCCGAGCCCCGACATGCCGGCGTGGTCGAGCCCGCCGATCAGCCCGCCGCCGATGTCGTCGCCGAAGGCGAGCGAATAGCCGCCCGCCAGCCACACCACCGTCACCAGGGCGATCGACACGAAGCTCATCATCAGCATGTTGAGGACGCTCTTCGTGCGGACCATGCCCCCGTAGAAGAGGGCCAGACCCGGCGTCATCAGCAGGACGAGGGCGGTGGCGGCGAGCAGCCAGGCGGTGTCGCCGGTGTCGACGTGCGCTGCGTGCGCGGCGAGGATCACGGGTGTCTCCAACGGTATGGGGGCTCGTCAGAGGGTCACCGGCGTGCATTTCCGGTTGCGTACGGGTGTGTTTCGGGGACGTTTCATTGCGTGCGGGTTTCCGGAAGCTCACGGTGCGGGACGTGGTCGGGTGCTGGTACGGCGGGGCTCTGTGGATCAGGGAGAATAGGCGCCATGAGCGTTCGTACCCAGTCATCCGAGCAGTCGGGCGAGACCGTCCACCGCGCCGGCTTCGCCTGCTTCGTGGGCCGCCCCAACGCGGGCAAGTCCACCCTCACGAACGCTCTGGTCGGGCAGAAGGTGGCGATCACCGCGAACCAGCCGCAGACGACGCGGCACACGGTACGGGGCATCGTGCACCGGCCGGACGCCCAGCTGATCCTGGTGGACACCCCCGGGCTGCACAAGCCGCGCACCCTGCTGGGCGAGCGCCTCAACGACGTCGTCCGCACGACCTGGGCGGAGGTCGACGTGATCGGCTTCTGCCTGCCGGCCAACGAGAAGATCGGCCCCGGCGACCGCTTCATCGCCAAGGAGCTGGCCGGGATCAGGAAGACCCCCAAGATCGCCGTCGTCACCAAGACCGACCTGGTGGACTCCAAGACCCTCGCCGAGCAGCTGATCGCCATCGACCAGCTGGGCAAGGAACTGGGCTTCGAGTGGGCGGAGATCGTCCCGGTGTCGGCGGTCGGCGACAAGCAGGTGAGCCTGCTGGCCGACCTCCTCGTCCCGCTGCTGCCCGAGGGCCCGGCGCTCTACCCCGAGGGCGACCTCACGGACGAGCCCGAGCAGGTCATGATCGCGGAACTCATCCGCGAGGCGGCCCTGGAGGGCGTCCGCGACGAGCTGCCGCACTCCATCGCGGTGGTCGTCGAGGAGATGCTCCCCCGCGAGGACCGTCCGGCCGACAAGCCCCTGCTGGACATCCACGCCAACCTCTACATCGAACGCCCCAGCCAGAAGGGCATCATCATCGGCCCCAAGGGCAAGCGCCTGAAGGAGGTCGGCATCAAGTCCCGCAAGCAGATCGAGGCGCTGCTCGGCACTCCCGTGTTCCTCGACCTGCACGTGAAGGTGGCGAAGGACTGGCAGCGGGATCCGAAGCAGTTGCGGCGGCTGGGGTTCTGAGCGCCGGGCGGCTCCGCTCGGTCAGGGTGTGGCGAGCAGTTCCTCCAGTGCCCGGGCGTAGGCCCGGAACCCGGTCTTCCCCTGCTGCGGAGTGCCCGACCCGGGGCGGAGGATGCCCGGCAGGTGGGCGACCCGCCACATGCGGAAGACGAGTGCGGGGGCGCTTTTGCCGGCCGGGTCCGCCAGATCGGAGGCGATGCGGAGGACCCGGGCCACCTCGGGAGCTCCCCGGTCGGGCTCTGTGCCGGCGGCGACGGCCGCGGTGACCAGGGCCTGGAGCAGGTTGACGAGTTGCAGGTCCGCTGCCGTGCGGCACATGCGGCGCACGAAGGAGGGCTCCTCCAGCCTCTCGAGCGGCTGCGGGACCCCTGTGACTCCTCCGGACCACAGGAGCAGGAAGGCCGCGTCCACCGTGTGTTCGCGGAACCGCCCCAGCTCGTCGACGATCGCCATGGTCTCGTCACCGAAGCGGCAGACCGAGCGGACGCCCGCGAGCAACCGCTCGATGTCGTCCCGCCTGTCCGCAAGGAAGCCGTCCATGGAGACGTCGCCGAGATCCCAGGTGCCCGTGGAGTTCACCGCTCCGACCTCCACCACGGCCCCCAGTGGTCCGAAGACCTCGCGAGCGAGCAGGCTCTCCGGAACGTGAAAGGGTGTACTCCCGCTCACACCGGATACGCCGTATGGATGTTCCCGTCGCGGATGACGACCTCGACGACGCTGGTTTCCCTTCCGCTGCCGTTGATGCCGACGGGTTCGCCGTGGTCGAAGCGGTGGATGTGCGTGTTGTCGCCGGCCCGGGCACGAGGGTTGGGCACGGCGGGGGTGCCCTCGATGCCCTCACGGAGGCGGCGGCCCAGGACGAAGTCGTCGCCGTCCCAGAAGAAGTCCTCGTAGAACTCGCCGGGCAGTGAGGGCTCCGGACCGGTGGGGTCCGCGTTCTCCCGGACCCGGTCCTGGGCTCCGGGACCGTGCTGGCCCTCGATGTGGTTCTCGCGGTCCGAGGTGATCCCGTGGTTGCCCTCGCAGCTCACCAGCCCCCACGGGTCGGTCCAGCGCAGTGGGTCGCGGACATAGGCGTGGTGGTTCGGCGCGGGGGCAAGGCCCAGCGGGTCGGGGCTGATGTAGCGGGCGTTGTCGGGGTCGTAGTAGCGGCGGAAGTTGTATCGCAGCCCGGTCTCTTCGTCGTGGTACTGGCCCGGGAAGCGCAGGGGGCAGTCGGCCGGGCCGGTTGCGCCGCCGACCGGCGTGCCCCACAAGGTGGTGCGGGCCCGCCAGGCGATGCGGCCCTCCTCGTCGACCAGCTCGGTCGGGGTGCCGACCAGGTCGGTCACGATGGCGTAGAAACGACGGTCGACCTCGTCCTGCTCCATCTGGAGCAGCGCCCGGTCGGTGCCCGGCGCCCACTCCCAGGTCCTGGTGGGACCGCTGGAGCCGAGCTGTTCCGCCAGATGCGAGCCGTCCCAGACGAAGACGGTCTCCTCGGCAGCCTGGCCGTCCTCGGACAGCAGGCGTTTGGCGACCCGTCGGCCGAGACCGTCGTAGAGGTACGCCCAGCGGCGCCCGTCCGGGGTGCTGACCTGGGTGAGCCGGTCATCGGCGTCCCAGGTGTACGTCCACTCCCGCGTGCCGCCGGACAGGAGCTTGCGCGACTGCCGCACCAGGCGCCCCTGCGTGTCGTGGACGTACGTGATGTGGCCGGCCCGGCGCACGAGCGTGCCTTCGTGGATCCGCTCGCCCTGCGGGCCTTCGGGAGCCTCGGCCCGGCTGACGTTGCCGGCCGCGTCGTACGCGTAACGCTCCGACCATCCGGTGGCGGAGACCGTCTCCACCCGGCCGAGGCGGTCGCGGGTGAACCGGCGGGTGCCGTAAGTCTCGTCCTCGACGGCGCTCAGGCCGCCGTCCGGCCCGTACGTGTACGAGCGGTGCAGCAGCGGCTTGGCGGCCCCGGCCGGCTGGGCGGCGGCGAGTGCGACGACCGTCTGGCCGGTCAGCCGGTGACCGGCGTCCCACTCCTGGGAGAGCACCGCCGTCTCGCCGAGCCGCCGCTCGGTCTCGTGCCCGGACGTTCCGTAGCCGAAGCCGAGCGTGTTGCCGCCGAGCCGGACTTCGGTGGGGCGGTTGTTCGCGTCCCATTCCCATCTGCTGACGGCGCCCGACGGCGTGCGCCGCTCCACCCGCCGGCCGAGGACGTCGTAGGCCGAGTGCACGGCGCGGCCGTCGCACTCCTCGGTGACGACGCGGCCCACCGCGTCGCGGGTGAGGGTCAGCACGGTGTCCGGGGTGACGGCCGCCGTCAGCTGCCCCGCGGAGTCGTAGGCGTAGGTCGTGACCGTGTCCCCGGAGCGCCGCTCCACGACGCGACCGCACGCGTCGCGCACGTAGACGGTGGTCTCGCCCGCGCCGTTGGTCCGCGCGGTCAGCCGGCCCGCCGCGTCGTAGACGTAGGTGACGGTACGGCCGTTGAAATCGGTCTCGCTCACCAGTCGCCCCGCCGGGTCGTACGCGTAGGACCACGTTGCCCCCGACGCACTCGTCACCGAGGTCAGCCGCAGTTCGGTGTCATAGCCGAAGCGCATGGTCGAGCCGTCGGCCTCGGTGCGGGCGCTGAGCCGGTCGAAGCGGGTGAAGGTGTGGGTGACGTTCCGGCCGTCCGGCCCGGTGTAGCGGACCGTGTTTCCCTCGCCGTCGTACGACCAGCGTTCGGTGCCGCCGTCGGGCATGCTCCGCTCGGCGGGGCGGCCCTCCACCGTCCAGGTGGTGCGGGTGGTGGCGCCGGTGGCGTCGACGGAGGCGACGATGCGTCCGAAGGCGTCGCGGACGACACGGGTGGTACCGCCCACCGGCGCGGTGATCGCGTCGGGCAGGCCCAGGGGGCCGGACTCGACGTGGTGGACCGCCCCCAGCGCGTTGGTGACGCTGCGCAGCCCGCCGAGGGAATCGTAGGCGTAGGTGGTGACCGCGCCGGCCGGGTCCACGGTCGCGGCCGGCCGGCCTTGCTCGTCGTAGGCGTAGCCGCGCCTGCCGCCGGTCGGCAGGATGATCCACAGGGGCCGGCCGGCGGCGTCGTACTCGGCTGTGGTGACCGAGCCGTCGGGCCGGACCACCGCGGTGAGGTTGCCGCGCTCGTCGTAGTGGAAGCGGGAGGTGTGGCCGAGCGGGTCCGTGCGGGACAGCATCCGGTCGTGGGCGTCCCATTCGGCGCGGGTGGTGTGGCCGAGCGGGTCGGTCTGGGCGACGAGTTGCAGGCGCTCGTTGTACCGGTAGACGGTCGTGTGGCCCAGCGAGTCCGTGTACCGCGTCTCACGGGCCTCGGGGTCGTAGGCGATGGTGCAGGAGAGGAAGCCGTCGGCGCCCTCGCCGCGTACGCACCGGTCGTGGTCGTCGTAGGTGAAGCGGTACCAGGATCCGTTGCGGTCGGTCCAGGAGGTGATGCGCCCCTGGAGGTCGTGGGTGAGCCGCAGCGGAAGGCCGCTGGAGTTGTGGATCTCGGTGAGGTGCCCCTCGTCGTCGTACCCGTAGCGCAGCAGCGTCGTCCCCTCGGGGCCGTCCTCCGCGTTGCGCAGCCGTAGCCGGACGACGCGGCCGTCCGAGGTGTCGACGTGCAGATGGCGGCCGGCGGAGTCACGGACGGCGACCGGTGCGCCGGTCTCGTCGCGGTCGAAGTCGACGCGCCGTCCGTCCCGGTCGGTGATCGCGGCGAGGGGCAGGGTGAACGCCTCATGGGTGGGCGCGGGACGGCGCGGCGCGGCGAAGTGACGGGTGTGGCCGGTGGCCGGGTCACTGATGCGGAGGGGAGCGCCGGGCGCGCCGTCCCAGTCCAGAGGCCAGCGCGGGCCCTCCAGCGGCATGACCGAGGTGCCCGGAGTCGGCACGGGGTAGACGAGGATCATGCCGTCCTCGGCCGCGAAGACGGCGCCGTCGCCGTCGAGTTCCAGGCGCTCGTCCAGCGTGGAGGCCCATGTGGGGCCGTACCAGTGGCCCCACTGGTAGGTCGACAGGTGGGTGCGCCGCAGCACGAGCGGGAGGAGGCCGGGCAGTTCGACGTCCGTCTCCTCCATGAGCATCTCGCCGGAGACCATGTCGACGGGGTCGCCGTTCTTGCACCGGCCCTTGGCCGACTTGCTCTTCTCCAGGGCGTCGTCGGCGCCCTTGCGGAGTCCCTTCCCGAGCCCCTTGGCCATGGCTTTGAGGCCACCCTTGCCAAGGGTTTTCATGCCCTTGGCGAGCTTGCCGAGGCTGGTGATGCCCTTGCCGCCGGGTATGCAGTCCATGGCGGCGAAGGCCACGTCCAGCAGACCGGCTTGGCCCTTGCGGTATTTGTTCAGTGTGTCGGCGAGCACGACGAGCGCCGCGATCAGCACGATCGCGCCGAGGATCGGCCCCCCGATGATCATCGCGATGATGCCGACGACGGCGACGACGACCTTGCAGACCGCGACGATCGTGTCCCAGTTGTCCTCGAACCAGTCGCCGATGTCCTCCCACCACGACCGGTTCTGGATCCCCGCGTCCGAGGCCTCGTCGATCTTCGTCTTCGCCTCGCGGGCGGCCTCCTCGCGCATCTTGCGCGCGTCCTCGGCCATCTTCTTCGCCGCGTCCAGGGCGCTCTGCGCGGTGGTGACGTCCGACTGGGCCTTGGTGTGAGCGGACTTGGCGTTCTGCGCGTCCCGGGTGGCAGCGCGGACCTTCGCCTCGTCCGGCTTGTCGGCGTCGCTCTTGCTGCCGGTGGGGTCGTCCTTGTACTTGTCGGCTTCCTTGTTGGCCCGCGTCACCCACGAATCGGCCGAGGAAAGGCGCGACTTGGCGGAGGTGAGGTCGTCCTGCGCCTCCTTCGCCTTGGCGAGCGCCTTGTCGGCCAGCGTCTGGGCCCGCTCCAGCTTCGGCCAGTAGTCGGCGAGGGCGTCGCCGCACATCTCGTACGACTTCTTCAGCTTCTTCAGGTTCTTCGGGACGTCGGAGAACTGGTCCTTGAAGACCTCCGCCGACTTGCCCGCCCACTCCAGCAGCGTGTCCTCGCCCGCCATGCCCTTCACCAGGCGCAACGCCTCGGACACATCGTCCGCGAAGTCGTGCAACTGCTTCGCCAGTGAGCGGACCCGGGCCGGATCCCCCGGCGTCGGATCCTTGTCCAGGTCCAGTGGCTGCCAGTCCGCCGGCCGATGCCCCGCCATGCCGCAACCCCCGTTGCCTTGCCTTGCCTCACACGTGGCATGAATGCCTCGGCAAAGGTACTTGATCCTCCGTTCGTAGACTTCCGGTGTGAGCGACAACCACATGACCTCCGGCGACGGAGCCGGCTCCCGGCCCCTCTGGGAGCGGTCCGGGCCCGAGCTGGAGCAGCTGGCCGGTTCCCGGCCCGAGGAGTTGTACGAGGCGGCGGAGCGGCTGTGCCGCGAGACGGCCGATGCCGGACCCGGGGGTGTCCCGGTGCTGCGCGCGGTCGGGCGGATCACCGAGGCGCTCGCCGGGACGCGCTCGCGGGAGTGCTCGCGGTTCGCGGCGGACATCGCGGGCCGGCTGCTGCCGCCCACGGATGCCGGGGGCGAGGAGAGCGTCCGGCTGCTGCGTTCGGTGGCCGAGAAGCTCGCCAAGACACAGCAACCGCGTGATGTGGCCCCCCTGTTCGACGCGCCGCCGGACCACCTCGGGGATCCGGCGGTCGAGCTGCGGGCCTGTCTGCTCGGCGAGCTGGCGCTGACCGGCGCCGGACGCGGGCGGCCCGCGCTGGACGCGTACGCGGAGAGACTGCGGGAACTGGGGCATCCTCTGGCCCGGCTGCCCGGGACCCGGCTGGACATCGAGCACCGGTTCGGCGTCCGGGTCCGCGGGCTCGGGCCCGTCAAGACGACGGCCCAGCTCCGCTCACGCTTCCCGGAGGTGCCCCCCTCGGACACCGGCGCGGCGGCGGGGCGTACGGCCGTGGAGACACCTGACGGCGACCGCACGCGGGCCGCCGCCGGGCCCTTCACCGCCGGCGGCTGGGCCCGGACCCCGGAGGCGCGGTTCTTCTCGCTGCCGCGTCCGCTCGACCCGGGCGACTTCGGCTTCTCCTTCCTCCGGGAGCTGCCCCTGGAGTGCCTCGCGGGCGAGGGCACGCGCCGTGGCGCCTCCGTCGCCTGCCGGACGACCCCCGATGATGTCCTGGGTGAGTTGTTCTCGGCTGCCCGCAACGGGGGAGTGAACGGCGGCGCCCAGGGCGGCGCCTACGGGCGGCTGTACGCGTGGGACAGTCTGTACGCTCTGCTGGGACTGCCCGCCGACGTCCCGTTCCTGGAGGCCGCGCGGCACGCAGTCGACCACCGGTGGCTGCGCTTCATGGCGTTCACGGACTGGTTCCGTCACGACACGGCGGACCTGGGCTTGGCGGTGCTCGATCCATCCGGCACCAGGGCCGCGGTCCTGGCGGCGACCGACACGGACCAGGTCTGAGCCGGGGCGGGGCTCAGCCTGCCGGGGTCGGGGACAGGTCCTGCAACCCCAGCCCCACCACCCGCAGCGGCTTCAGCCGCTCGTACGATTCCGTCCCCGGCCGGGCCGTGTGCACGGCGAGGAGTCGGCGGTGGCCGGTGTTGAGGAGGATCTCGCAGTCGAGTTTCCAGGGGCTGCTGCGCCTCCTCCACGCCCCGGCGGCCGGCGGACCGGTCCGCAACATCGTCGCCGACGCCCCCGTGACGGCGGTCGAGCTGCACCAGCTCAACGGCGTCGAGGTGCCCGCCGGACTCCACACCCGCACGGATCCCGACCCGTGGCTCGGGACCATGTCCCCCGAGCGGATCCGCCGGGACCTCGGCCTCCGGCCCCGCCACCCGGCCGTCTGGGACCGCCCGGGACGCGGGCGCACTGCAGGTCTCGGTCCACGCAGGTCTCAGTCCACGCCCCGGATCCGCCCCACCAGCCCCGCCCCCACCAGCCCGATCACCGCCGCCACCAGGTACAGCACGCGGTAGCCGCCGAGATACCTCACGATCGGCGCGGCGAGGGCGGGTGCCGCCACCTGCGGCAGGGCATTGGCCACGTTGATCAGGCCCAGGTCCTTGCCGCGGTCCAGCGCCTTCGGCAGCACGTCCGTCATCAGCGCGAAGTCCACGGAGGTGAACACGCCGAAGCCGATCCCCAGCACCGCCGCCGCGACGATCGCGCCCGGCCAGGTCTGCCAGCCGGACAGCAGTGCCGTCGCGACCGCCATCAGCACCCCGGACCACAGGACGAACGGCTTGCGCCGGCCCACCCGGTCCGACCGGACGCCGCCGACGACCACCGTGGCGAGCAGCGTCACCCCGTTCACCGCGGTCAGGACCAGCACGCCCTGGTCGGGGTCGTGGTGGTGCAGGCGGTCGCGCAGGTAGTACAGCAGGTACAGCAGCACCAGCGCGTTGCTGAGATTGATCAGGAAGCGGGTCAGCCATGCCCAGCCCAGGTCCGGGTACCGGCGCGGGCTCAGCCAGAAGCCCGCGAGGAAGCCGCGCCAGGATCGGGGCGGGCGGTCCTCGACGGCCAGGCGCAGGTCCTCGTAGCGCCACACGTACGGCAGCACGCCCACCGCCGTGAACACCGCGCAGGCCGCATAGCCCGCCCCGACGCCCCCGGCGGCCGTCGCGAGCCCCGTCCCGCCGACCACACCGAGGATCTGCGCCGCCCCCAGCCAGCCGCCCACCGAGCCGCGCTGCAGCCGGGGCACCCGGTCGGGGACCGCCGCCGTCACCGCGGCGAAGGCCGCGTTGAGCGTCAGCTGGACCAGGCACCAGCCCAGCGTCATCGCGGCCATCCCGCCCGCGCCCGCGAGCACCAGCAGGGACAGCGCCCCGCCCGCCGCACCGGCCACGATCCACGGCGTGCGGCGGCCCCAGCGGGACGGGGTACGGTCGGACAGCGCGCCGAAGAACGGGTTCGCCACCAGCGACACCACCGCGCCGACGCCCGTCACCCACGCCAGCATCGTCTCCTTCGACATGCCGGAGCCGGGCGCGAAGTCCTTCGCCTGCGAGGCGAGCAGGATCTGCAGCGGGCCGTACCAGCCCACCCAGATCGCCCCGTTGGCGAGGGACAGTGCCGCCGTCCAGCCACGCCCTACCGGCTCGACGGGTTCGGCGAGGGCGTCGCCGCCCGCGCGCAGCCCGGCCGTCGTCATCCCTGCGCCCGCAGCATGTCCCGGAACCAGCCGTACGACGCCTTCGGGGTGCGCTCCAGCGTGTCGTAGTCGACGTGGACCAGGCCGAAGCGGCGCGCGTAGCCCTCCGCCCACTCGAAGTTGTCGAGCAGCGACCAGACGAAGTAGCCGCGTACGTCCACCCCGGCCTGCACCGCCCGGTGCAGCGCCCGTACATGGGCGTCGAGATAGGCGATCCGGTCCTGGTCGTCGATGCCCTCGTACGAGCAGCCGTTCTCCGTGATGACGACGGGCGGGAGCCGGTCGCCGTAGCGGTCGCGGAAAGTGGTGAGCAGTTCCGTCAACCCCTCCGGGACGACCGGCCAGCCGAAGTCCGTCACCGGGCGGCCCTCGATCTCCCTCACCGAGAAGGGCAGTTCGGCGGGCAGGGTGATGCCGCCGAAGTCGATCTCGGTGCCGTGGGGGGCGCCCACCTTCGCCGGGGCGTAGTAGTTGACGCCGTACCAGTCGATCGGCTCGGCGATGACCTTCAGGTCCGACTCGACATCGCCGGGCATCAACTCGCCGAGCCCGCAGGGGTATTCACCCAGGATCAGCGGCTCCGCGAACAGCCGGTTGAGGAGCACGTCGTAGAAGTCCGCCGCCTCCGCGTCGGCCGGCTCCTCGGATGCGGCCCAGACCGGCCCGTGCGAGTTGGCGATCCCGATGTCGGTCGCGCCGGCCGCACGCAGCGCCCGTACCGCCAGGCCGTGGGCCAGCAGCTGGTGGTGGGCCACGGGCAGCGCGTCGAACAGCAGCTGCTTGCCGGGGGCGTGGACGCCCAGGGCGTGGCCCAGCAGGGTGTGCTCGGCGGGCTCGTTGAGGGTGATCCACTTGGATACCCGGTCGCCGAGCCGCTCGGCGACCAGCGACACGTACTCGGCGAACCGGGACGCCGTGTCCCGCTCCAGCCAGTCCAGCCTGGCCGGCAGGTCCCAGTGGAAGAGGGTCGGGACGGGCCGTACGCCCGCCGCGCACAGCGCGTCCACCAGGCGGTCGTAGAACTCCGGACCGCCGGGGGAGTTCACCCGGGGCCAGGAGACCGAGAAGCGGTACGCGTCCACGCCCAGGCCGGCCAGGAGCGCCACGTCCTCCCGGTAGCGGTGGTAGTGGTCGCAGGCCACCGCCGCCGTCGAGCCGTCCTTCACCCGCCCGGGCCCGGCCGTGAACGCGTCCCACACGGAGGGCTCGCGTTCGTCCACCGCCCCCTCGATCTGGTGGGCCGAGGTCGACACTCCCCACAGGAAGCCGGCCGGGAACCGGGGCATCGGGTTGCCTGCATCAGTCGCCATGGGCGGGATCATCCTTACCGCCGGTAACGGAAGTCAACGCCCGGGCGTGAACCGCCAGTCACGCTCCCTCTTTGAGCACCCGCGAGACCAGCGTCCGCTGCTCGTCCGTGAGGTGGGGGTCGGCCGCGTACACGGTCCTGCCGTCCACCGTGATCTCGTACCGGAAGCCGTCCGGCACCCCGAGCGGCGGCCTGCCCCGGCCGGCGGCCAGTACCCGCTCGGCCAGGGCCTGCCACTCCTGGGCGTCGGACCGCCCCGAGGTGTCCACCTCGGCACGGCGCTCGATGCCCGCGAATCCGCCCGTGCGCCTCACCCGAATACGCATGGGTCCCTGTCTAGTACGGAAGGCCCCGGAAAACTACAGCGTCCGCACCCCGACCTGCTCCCACGCCTTCTGTACGGCCTGCAGCTCGTCCCCGGCGCCGTACCGCTCCCGCGCCGCCTTGACGGTCAGGGTCGCGAAGTCCGCGAACAGGGCGTCCGGCTTGAGGTCGCCGCCGGTCAGCACGTCGTACCAGATCTGCCCGGCCTTCTCCCAGGCGTGGCCGCCGAGGGCGGTGGCGGCCAGGTAGAAGGCGTGGTTGGGGATGCCGGAGTTGATGTGCACGCCGCCGTTGTCGCGGCCGGTGCGGACGAAGTCGTCCATGGTCGCGGGCTGCGGGTCCTTGCCGAGGACGTCGTCGTCGTACGCCGTGCCCGGGGCCTTCATCGAGCGCAGCGCGGTGCCGGTGACGCGCGGGGCGAGCAGCCCGGCGCCGATCAGCCAGTCGGCCTCGGCGGCGGTCTGGCCGAGGGTGTACTGCTTGATCAGCGAGCCGAAGACGTCGGAGAGCGACTCGTTGAGGGCGCCGGGCTGGCCGAAGTAGGTGAGGTTGGCGGTGTGCTGGGTGACGCCGTGGGTCAGCTCGTGGCCGATGACGTCGACCGGGATGGTGAAGTCGAGGAAGATCTCGTTGTCCCCGTCGCCGAACACCATCTGCTCGCCGTTCCAGAAGGCGTTGTCGTAGCCCTCGCCGAAGTGCACGGTGGCGTCCAGCGGCATCCCGTTGTCGTCGATGGAGTGGCGGCCGTAGGCCTTCAGGTACAGCTCGAAGGTGGCGCCGAGGCCCGCGTAGGCGCGGTTGACGGTGGCGTCCTGGCCGGGCTCGGAACCCTCCGAGCGGACCTTCTCGCCGGGCAGGTCCTGCGTGTGGCCGGCGTCGTAGACGGTGCGGTGCGGCTGATCGGCGGCGGCGCCGGCGGGCGGGGCGACGGCGGCTGCGCCGATGACCGTGGTCAGGCGGCGGTGGGTGCGCTGGTAGGCGTCGTGCTCCAGGGACTGGCGGGCGGGCGCGGAGATCGCGGGGTCCTCGGCCTGCGCGAGCTTGTCGAGGACGTGCGGCGGCACGATGGTGCAGAAGACGGGCTGGAAGCCCCCGTTGGTCGTCATGCCGGGCACCCTTGCACTGCGTGACGTCACTGTCACTACTCGCAACCATGATTGGTGAAATACGCGGACATTCGGCGTCGCGCTGCGTCACGGAGTGGTATGGCGCACGTTTTGTCCCCTTCGTTCTCACAGTCCCGCATACTGGAACAGGCCCGCGCGTCCGGCGGGGCTCGGCTAGGCTGCGGAGCATCATGCGTTTCGGGCTGCTTCTCCTTAGCTGCCGCGGCGAGGGCCTGTAGAGGCCGACTCCCTCCCCGCGGAGCTTGGCGTTGCGTTGTCGGCCGTCCTTCCGGACACCGGACACACCGGACTTCTCGAGGAGCCCACGCAATCATGGCGAACCGCCAGCAGCCCACCTCCATGCCGATCCACAAGTACGGCCGGTACGAGCAGGTCGACATCCCGGACCGCACCTGGCCGGACAAGCGGATCACCGTCGCCCCCCGCTGGCTCTCCACCGACCTGCGTGACGGCAACCAGGCTCTGATCGACCCGATGTCGCCCGAGCGCAAGCGCCGGATGTTCGACCAGCTGGTCAAGATGGGCTACAAGGAGATCGAGGTCGGCTTCCCCGCCTCCGGCCAGACCGACTTCGACTTCGTGCGCTCGATCATCGAGGAAGAGGGCGCGATCCCCGACGACGTGACGATCTCCGTCCTGACCCAGGCCCGCGAGGACCTCATCGAGCGGACCGTGGAGTCCCTGAAGGGTGCCCGCCGCGCCACCGTCCACCTGTACAACGCCACCGCGCCGGTCTTCCGCCGGGTCGTCTTCCGCGGCTCCAAGGACGAGATCAAGCAGATCGCCGTCGACGGCACCCGCCTGGTGATGGAGTACGCGGAGAAACTGCTGGGCCCGGAGACCGAGTTCGGCTACCAGTACAGCCCGGAGATCTTCACCGACACCGAGCTGGACTTCGCCCTGGAGGTCTGCGAGGCGGTCATGGACGTCTGGCAGCCCGGCCCCGGCCGCGAGATCATCCTCAACCTGCCCGCCACGGTGGAGCGTTCGACGCCGTCCACGCACGCCGACCGCTTCGAGTGGATGGGCCGCAACCTCTCCCGCCGCGAGTACGTCTGCCTGTCCGTCCACCCGCACAACGACCGCGGCACGGCCGTCGCGGCGGCCGAGCTGGCCCTGATGGCCGGCGCCGACCGCGTCGAGGGGTGCCTGTTCGGGCAGGGCGAGCGCACCGGCAACGTCGACCTGGTCACCCTGGGCATGAACCTCTTCTCCCAGGGTGTCGACCCGCAGATCGACTTCTCCGACATCGACGAGATCCGTCGCGTGTGGGAGTACTGCAACCAGATGGAGGTCCACCCGCGCCACCCGTACGTGGGCGACCTGGTCTACACGTCCTTCTCCGGCTCCCACCAGGACGCCATCAAGAAGGGCTTCGACGCCATGGAGGCCGACGCGCAGGCCAAGGGCGTCACCGTCGACGACATCGAGTGGGCCGTGCCGTACCTGCCGATCGACCCCAAGGACGTCGGCCGGTCCTACGAGGCCGTCATCCGCGTCAACTCCCAGTCGGGCAAGGGCGGTATCGCCTACGTCCTGAAGAACGACCACAAGCTGGACCTGCCCCGCCGGATGCAGATCGAGTTCTCGAAGATCATCCAGGCGAAGACGGACGCCGAGGGCGGCGAGGTCACGGGCGGCGACATCTGGGCGGTCTTCCAGGACGAGTACCTGCCGAACCCCGAGAACCCGTGGGGCCGCATCCAGGTCCGGACGGGTCAGTCGACCACCGACACCGACGGCGTGGACACGCTCACCGTCGAGGCCACGGTCGACGGCCAGGACACCGTCCTGACCGGCTCCGGCAACGGTCCGATCTCGGCCTTCTTCGACGCCCTGCAGTCCATCGGCATCGACGTACGCCTGCTGGACTACCAGGAGCACACGATGAGCGAGGGCGCCTCCGCGCAGGCCGCCTCGTACATCGAATGCGCGATCGACGGCAAGGTCCTGTGGGGGATCGGTATCGACGCGAACACGACGCGTGCGTCGCTGAAGGCCGTCGTCTCCGCCGTGAACCGCGCGGCCCGCTGACCCCGCTCTGACCGGCGCTTTCGGGGCCCCGACCGCTTCCTCCGGCGGTCGGGGCCCCGTCGTTTATCGGCCATCCGTTCGTGCAGGTCACGGAAAGGTCTCGTACGAGGTACTGACTCCACCTCAACAATGTGGCTAACATCACGCCAGCGCGGCGATGTTGCCGCGTCGTTACGGAGGTGCGACGTGCTGCCAGTACGGGGACGAGACGACCGTGCCACCGGGCTTGTGCGCATCGTGGGCACCCGCATCGCGTGGACGCCCGTCGGAGACGGCGAGTTCTTCTGCCCGGGCTGCGGAGGCGACCGCAACTACGAGCGCCTCACCGGCCGCCGCCGCTTCACCCTCCTCGGCGTGCCCGTCCTGCCGCGCGGGGTGACCGGACCGGTCGTGGAGTGCGCGTCCTGCCGCCGCCACTTCGGCACCGACGTCCTCGACCACCCCACCACGTCCCGCTTCTCCGCCATGCTCCGCGACGCCGTGCACACGGTCGCCCTCGCCGTGCTGGCCGCGGGCGGCACCTGCGCCCGTACGTCCCTGGAGACCGCCGTGAGCGCGGTGCGCGCCGCCGGCTTCCAGGACTGCACCGAGGAACAGCTCGCCGCGCTGGTCGAGGCCCTCGCCGCCGACACCGGCCGGTTCTTCGAGCAGCCGGGCGGCGCGAGCCTGGCCATAGAGCTGCACGAGTCCCTCGACCCGCTCGCCCCGCATCTCGCCCCCGCCGGCCGCGAGTCGATCCTCCTGCAGGCCGCCCGCATTGCCCTCGCCGACGGCCCCTACACCCCGGCCGAACGGGAGGCTCTCATCACCGTGGGCGCCGCCCTCACCATCCACGCGGACGACGTGAGCCGGCTGCTGGCGGCGGCGCGGACACCGTCGTAGGCCGTGCCGGTGGTGCGGGCGTCGGACGAGGCGGCTGCGGGGACCATGTGGCCGTGACCCTCCTGAGCCGCGCCCTCCTCGCCGCCGCCGCGCTCCTCACCCCGCTCACCACCACGCAGGCCGCCCACGCCACACCGGGTTGTACGTCCTCGGTGCCGTACGTCTCCGGCGCGGGGGGCTACGACACGTACCGCATCCCGGCCGTGGTCACCACCCGCAGCGGCATCCTCCTCGCCTTCGCCGAGGGCAGGCGCAACAGCGCGGGCGACACCGGTGACATAGACGTCGTCCTGCGCCGCTCCACCGACGGCGGCTGCACCTGGGGCCCGCTGCGGGTGGTCGCCGCCGGCAACGGGGACACCCGGGGCAACCCCGCGCCGGTGGTCGACCCGCGCACCGGCGCCGTCGTGCTGCTGACCTCCTACAACAGCGGTGCCGTGACCGAGGCGCAGATCATGCGCGGCGAGGTCACGCCGGAGCGGAGCCGCCGGGTGTTCGTGCAGCGCAGCCGGGACGACGGGCGGCACTTCACGCCTCCGAGGGACATCACGGCCGCGGTGAAGCCGAAGGGCTGGCGCTGGTACGCGACGGGGCCCGGCCACGCGGTGGCGCTCACCCGGGGCCCGCACCGGGGCCGGCTGGTGGTCCCCGCCAACCATTCGGCGGCCCCGCCCGCCGGTTCCCCCGACACCGGGCAGGAGGCCAGGTACTACGGCGCCCACGCGATCCACAGCGACGACGGCGGGCACACCTGGGAGCTGGGCTTCGTGGACGACTCCTACGACGGCGCGGAGAACGCCAACGAGTCCACCGCCGCTCAACTCCCCGACGGGCGCCTGTACGTCAATTCCCGCGACCAGAACGGCACCAGCCCCGGCAACCGCCTCGACAGCTACTCCAGCGACGGCGGGCAGACCCTCGACCGGCCCTACGCCGTGCAGCCGGCGCTGGACGACGTGCCGGTGGTGCAGGGCAGCGTGCTCCAGCTCACGCACGGGCCGCTGCTGTTCTCCGGCCCGTCCGTGCCCACCGCCCGCCGGGCGCCGGCGATCTGGCGCAGCACGGACGGCGGGGCGACCTTCACCAAGGCGCTGACACTGTCCGACCAGCGGGCCGCCTACTCCGACCTCGTGCAGGTCGGCCCCGGCACCGCTGGGATCCTGTACGAGACGGGCGCGACGGGGACGTACGACACGATCGAGTTCCGCAGGCTGGACCTCTCCCAGCTGGACAGGGCCTAGAGCAGACCGGCCGCCGCCAGGAACTTCCCCACCTTCTCGACCTCCTCCGCCGACAGCGGGATCTGCGGCTCGGCGGTCAGCGGGCAGTCGATCACGCCGCGCAGGTGCAGGGCCGCCTTGAAGGCGCCGATGGCCGACGAGTTGCCGCCCATCCGTGCCCGATCCCCGACGCGCACCATGCCGAACAGGGCGCACAGCCGCTCCTGTTCGGCCCGGGCGGCGTCCCGGTCGCCCGCCCGGCACAGGCGGTCGAGGCGGACGTAACCGTGCGGGTCGACGTTGGCGAGACCGGGCACGGCCCCGTCGGCGCCGAGGGCGAGAGCCGCGTCGACGACGAGTTCGGAGCCGGTGAGCACGCTGAAGCCGCTGATGTCGGGGCGGCCGCGGGCGCCGGTGACGACCTCCCGGAAACCGCCGAGGTCGCCGCTGGAGTCCTTCAGCCCGGCCAGCACGCCGTCGGCGGCGAGTTCCAGGACGAGGTGGGCGGGGAGCTTGGTGTGGACGGCCGCCGGGATGTCGTAGGCGAGCACCGGGACCGGGCAGACGGCGGCGATCCGGCGGTAGTGGCGGGCGATCTCCGCCGGATGGGTGCGGGTGTAGAAGGGGGCGGTGACGACGACCGCCTGCGCGCCCGCGGTGGTGACCTCGCGGACGTCGTACAGCACCCGCGGTGTGGTCATGTCGATCGCCCCGGCCAGCACCGGGACCTGACCGCCGAGGTGGCCCACGACCGCTTCCACCACCAGCCTGCGCTGCAGGTCCGTGAGATAGGCGGCCTCGGAGGTCGACCCGAGCAGGAACAGGCCGTGCACCCCGGCGGCCACCAGGTGGTCGACCAGTCCGAGGAGCGAGGGGACGTCCACCTCGCCGTCCGGTGTCAGGGGCGTGCAGACGGGCGGTACGACACCGGACAGCGGGGCGGGCAAGGTCATGAAGGCTCCCGGGGATGGCTCTGGCGTACGAGGTCGCGGGTCGAGTGGTCCTCCCGCACAGGATGGTGGCAGCGGTAGCGGTGTCCGGGGTCCGACGCGGCCGAGAAGCCCGGCATCTCCGCCGCGCACACCTCGTCGGCCTGCCAGCAGCGGGTGCGGAACGGGCAGCCGCTCGGCGGCCGGGTCGCCGACGGCACCGGGCCGGTCAGCGGGATCGCGTCGATCGGGTCCAGCAGGCCGGGGGTGGCGGAGAACAGGGCACGGGTGTACGGGTGCCGGGAGCGGTCGGTGACCCGGCCGGCCGGGCTCTCCTCGACGATCCGGCCGAGGTACATGGTGATCACGCGGTCGCTCATCCGGCGCACGGTCTGGATGTCGTGCGAGACGAAGACGAGGGCCAGGCCCAGCCGCTCCCTCAGATCCAGCAGCAGGTTGAGGATCTGCGCGCGTACCGACACGTCCAGCGCGCTGGTCGGCTCGTCCGCCACCACCAGGCCGGGGTCCAGCGCCAGCGCCCGGGCGATGGCCACGCGCTGCCGCTGACCGCCGGACAGCTGTCCCGGCAGCGCGTCGGCGAGGGCCCGGGGGAGGCCCACCAGGGCCATCAGCTCCCGCACCCTCTCCTCCCGCCGGGTCTTGGTCCCCCGGTTGTGGACGTCCAGCGGGTCGCGCAGGATCCGGCTGACCGGCAGGCGGCGGTTCAGGGCCGTGGACGGGTCCTGGAAGACCATGCCGGTGCCGGCCCCCACGGCCGCCCGGCGCTCGGCGGGCGCCATGGCCCACAGGTCCCGGCCGTGGAAGGACACCGTCCCGGACGTCGGCCGCTGGATCCCGACCAGCACCTTCGCCAGCGTCGACTTCCCGCACCCCGACTCGCCGACCACGCCGACCGTCTCGCCGGCCGCCACGGTGAGGTCGGCGCCGGTCAGGGCGTACACCCGGTCCCGGCTGAACAGGCCACCGCTGCGGGCCTTGTGGACGACGTGGGCGTCCGACAGTTCGACGACCGGGTTCACTTCACCGCCCCGCTCTCCGGGCTCTGCGTGTTTTCCGGCGTCGCCAGGCCGAGCGCCGGGTGGTGGCAGGCCGCCGTGTGCGCCGGTGAGCCCCGCAGGGCCGGAGCCGTCGTGCGGCACACCTCGCTCGCCATCGGGCAGCGGTCGGCGAAGCGGCAGCCGGCCGGGAAGTCGGCGGGGGACGGGACGACCCCCTTGATCTGTGTCAGGCGTTCGGCCGCCGACTCCAGGGACAGCACGCTGCCCAGCAGGCCGCGCGTGTAGTGGTGGGCCGGGGACTCCACCAGGTCGGCGGTCACGCCCGTCTCCACGATCTGCCCGCCGTACATCACCACCACCCGGTCGGTGACGTCCGCGACCAGCGCCAGGTCGTGCGAGACCAGGACCAGCGCGAAGCCCAGCTCCGCCCGCAGCCTCAGCAGCAGCTCGATGACCTGCGCCTGTACGGTCACGTCCAGCGCGGTCGTCGGCTCGTCGGCGACGATCAGCCGCGGCTCCCGGGACAGCGCCATCGCGATCAGGACGCGCTGGCGCTGGCCGCCGGAGAGTTCGTGCGGATAGCTGCGCAGGGTGCGCTCGGGGTCGAGGCCGACCATGGCCAGCAGCTCGGCGGGACCGCGCCGGCCGCCGCGCCGCACGAGTTGCCCCAGCTGGGCGCGGACGGTCATCGCCGGGTTCAGGGAGGACAGCGCGTCCTGGTAGACCATGGCCATCTCGTGGCCGAGGAGCCGGCGCCGCACGCGCATCGGCTCGGCGAGCAGGTCCCGGTGGCCGAAGCGCACATGGCCGCTGACCCGGGCGGTCTTCGGCTGCAGACCCATGACGGTGAGCGCCGTCAGCGACTTCCCGCAGCCCGACTCGCCCACCAGGCCCAGCACCTCGCCGGGCCGCACCTCGAAGCTGATCCCGTCGACGATGTCCACGCCCCGGTGGCGGCCCTCGAACCCGATGGCGAGGTTCTCCACCGCGAGCACCGGCCGGGCGCCGGGGTCGGGCAGGGGCCGGGCCCGGGACCGCAGCCGCCGGGCGGCCTCCGTGAGACCGGGGAGCGGGAGCACCTCCCCGCTGCCGGGCTCGGGCGCCTCCAGGCGGTCCTCGGGTACGTCCACCTCCCGGGCCGCCGGTGCCGCCCAGGCGTCCGACACGCCCTCGGACAGGATGTTCAGCGACAGCACGGTGACCAGCATCAGCAGCCCGGGGAACACGGTCGCCCACCAGCCGCCGGTCAGCACCATGTTCTTGCCGTCCGCGATGACGCTGCCCCAGGACGGGTCCGGGGGCCGTACGCCCGCGCCGATGAACGACAGCGACGCCTCGAAGACGATGGCCTCGGCGACCTGGACCGTGCAGAACACCAGCACCGGCGCGGCACAGTTGACGGCCACGTGCCGCAGCACGATGTGGGGCGTGCGGGCGCCGATCACCCGTTCCGCCGTGACGTAGTCCTCGCCGTACTGGTCGAGGACGTTCGCCCGGACCACCCGGGCCACCGGCGGGGTGAACAGGAAGGCGATCGCGCAGATCAGCACGGTGATCCCGCCGCCGAACACGGCCACGAGGACGGCGGCCAGCGCGATGCCCGGGAACGCCATCACCACGTCCAGGCAGCGCATCAGCGTCTCGTCGACCGCTTTGCGGGAGGTCGCCGCCACCGCCCCCACCAGCGCCCCCGCCACGAGGGCCAGCGAGGTCGCGCCCAGCCCGATCGCCAGCGACCAGCGGGCCCCGTACATCAGCCGGCTGAGGATGTCCCGGCCGAGACTGTCCTGGCCCATCCAGTGCGCGGCGGACGGGTGCCCGGTGCCGCCGGCCGGGGGCTGCTGGTCGAGCGGGTCGTCCGGGGCGAGAACCGGGGCCAGCAGCGCCGTCAGCACGACGACGGCCAGGAAACAGACGGCGGCCCTGGACAGCGGGGGCAGCCGCCGCGGGCCGCGCAGCCGGACGCCGGGCCGGGACAGGGCTTCGGTCAGACCCTTGCGGGTGAGCATCAGGTGGCGTCCCTCAGTCGCGGGTTGACCAGGAGATAGAGGAGGTCGATCACCAGGTTGACCACGACGAACCCGGTCGCCGTGGTCAGTACGACACCCTGGACGACCGCCGGATCGCCGTTCTGCACGGCGTCGATCATCAGCTTGCCCATGCCGGGCAGCGAGAAGATCGTCTCGATGACCACCGCGCCGCCCAGCAGATAGCCGACGCGCAGCCCGAGTACGGTGAGCGGATTGATCAGGGCGTTGCGCAGGACGTTGCGCCCCACGACCACCCTTGGCGGCAGCCCGCTGCCGATCGCCGTGCGCACGTAGTCCTTGTCCAGCTCCTCCACCACCGCCGTCCGCACGATCCGGGTCAGCTGCGCCGCGACCGGCAGCGACAGCGCGAACGCCGGGAGCGTCATCGTCCTCAGCCAGCCGGTGAAGGAGTCGGCCGGGTTGATGTAGCCGCCGGTCGGGAACCAGCCCCGGTCCACCGCCAGGTACTGGATCATCAGCAGCGCCAGCCAGAAGCCCGGCGCCGCGACCCCGGTCAGCGAGACCACGCGGATGACCTGGTCGGGTAGCCGGTCCCGGTAGATCGCCGCCGTCACCCCGCCGGCCAGCGACAGCACCACCGCGATGCCGAGCCCCAGGAAGGTGAGCTGCAGGGTGAGCGGCAGCGCGGTGGTGACCTGGTCGACGACCGGCGCCCGGGTCAGGGCGCTGGTGCCCAGGTCGCCGTGGAGCAGGTCGCCGACGAAGTGGACGTAGCGCAGGGGGAGCGGGTCGAGCAGCCCGTTGCGCTCCCGGAAGTCGTGCAGCTGCCGCGGGGTCGGGTTGGCGCCCTGGAAGAACGCGGACGCCGGGTCGACGTCGGAGAACCGCATCACCAGGAACACGAACAGCACGATGCCGAGCATCAGCGGCACGAGCAGGGCGAGACGGCGGAGCAGGATGCGGAGGATGGCGACCACGCGCGGTCAACTCCCGTGGTCGTCAGACCCACTTGGCCTGGAGCAGGTTGATGCCGGGGTAGGGCTGCGCCCTTGTTCCGGTGAGCTCGCGCGGGTCCCAGGCGGTCATCAGCTCGTTGTGGACGACCGGGTAGAGCACGGCCTGCTCGGCGACGACGTCGACGTAGTCCTGGATCATCGCCCTCTTCCTGTCCGGGTCCGGCTCCCGGGTCGCCCGGTCCATGTCCTGGAAGAGCTGCTTGGCGACGGGAGTGTCGGCCCACCGGGTGTAGCGCATCCACAGGTTGTCGGGGCCGTAGTTGTAATGCATGATCAGGTCGGCGTCGAGCCCGAACTGGTTCGGGTTCGAGGCGGCGGCGACGACCTGGTAGTCCTGCCTCTGGTCCATCTTGGTGAAGACGGCCGTGGTCTCCTGCGGGGAGAGGGTCGTCTCGACGCCGATCGCGTCCCAGGAGGACTTGATGGTCGGCAGGCAGTCCACGATCCAACTGACGTTGACGGCCAGGATGTTCACCTTCAGGCGGGTCACCCCGGCGGCCTTCAGCAGCGCCTTCGCCTTCTCGGGGTCGTAGTCGTAGACGGTCTTCGCCCGCCGGTAGGAGGGGTTGCCCTCGTCGAGGAAGGACGAGGACGGCTTCCCGTGCCCCTTCAGGGCGACCTCCACCATCTTGCCGGTGTCGATGGCGTAGTGCAGCGCCTGCCGCACCCGTACGTCGTCGAAGGGCTTGTGCCGGGTGTTGAACATCAGGAACAGGTTGTTCATCCCGGCTCCGCCCGCGACCGTCAGACCGCCCTGCTTCAGGCGCGTGATGTTGGCGTACGGGATGTTGTCGGCGATCTGCGCGCCCGCGCTCGCCCCGGAGATCTTCGCCACGCGGGGTGCCGCGTCCACGATCGTCAGCCAGTTCATCTTCTTGAAGGCGGGCCTGCGCGGCCCGTTGTAGCCGTCGAACGCCTCGAAGGTGGTGTTGGACTTCGGATGGTGCGCGGTCTGCCGGTACGGCCCCGAGCCCACCGCGAGACCCTTGATCGCATCGTCCCAGGCGCCCGGCCGGGAGAACACGTGCCTCGGCATGACCTTGGCCAGGGTGAGCCGCGAAAGCCCGTCCGGGAAGGGGAACCTGAGCACCAGCTCGACCGTCCGCGCGTCGATCCTGCGGACTTCCTTAAGCCAGCTCGCGAAGAAGCCCCTGGCGAGCGTCTGGGTCTTCGGATCGAGGATCCGGTCGAAGACGAAGACGACGTCGTCGGCGGTGACCGGCTTGCCGTCGTGGAACGTCGCTCCCGTCCGCAGCGTGAACCGCCAGGAGGTGCTGCCGCTGTCCTTCGGCACCTCGGTCGCCAGCGCCGCGTACGGCTCGCGGGAGATCGGGTCGGTGTCGAGCAGCCCCTCGTAGATGTGGTTGTTGGCGGCCATGGCGAACGCGGACGCCGTCTGCGTCGGATCCCAGCTGCCGTCGTTGCCGTAACCGATCACCGCGGTCAGCGTGCGGTCGCCGCCGCCGGTGTCGTTCGTCGACTCCGGCCCCGAGGAGCAGGCCGCCAGCGACGAGGAGAGGGCGGCGGCCGCGCCCAGCGCGCCGGTGTACTTCAGGAACGACCGGCGGTGCACCGCCGGCACGTCGTGGGTCACGTCGCGCACGGGTCCTCCAGCGGGGGAGATACGACGTCCTACGTCCGGTCGGTCAGCGCGACCATAGGGGGGCCCGCGGGGGCGGTCAAGGGACCGCACACGAATGGCGTAGCCGTCAGAGGTTGGACCAATGACGCGGCAAAATGGGGGAGTTGGCCCAGGCCGGCGTCACAGCCCCCCGGGGTGTTCATGGTGTCCCCGGTGACCGGCGCCGCCGTCCCCCGGCCCCGCGGCTCCGCAGGGCGGGCCACGCCTTCGCCGGCTCCTTCGCGGCGGCGTTCCGGCGGGTGGCGGGGGTCACGCCGAGGGCGGTACTTCCCTGGCCCCGGCACAGGCCCGCAGGAGGGCAGAATGGGCTCATGAGTCTGTTCCGCGACGACGGCATCGTGCTGCGCACCCAGAAGCTGGGTGAGGCGGACCGGATCATCACGCTGCTCACGCGGGGGCATGGGCGGGTGCGGGCGGTGGCCCGGGGGGTGCGGCGGACGAAGTCGAAGTTCGGGGCCAGGCTGGAGCCCTTCTCGCACGTGGACGTGCAGTTCTTCGCGCGGGGGAGTGAGCTGGTGGGGCGCGGGCTCCCGCTGTGCACGCAGAGCGAGACCATCGCCGCGTACGGTGGCGGGATCGTCACCGACTACGCCCGCTACACCGCCGGGACGGCCATGCTGGAGACCGCCGAGCGGTTCACCGACCACGAGGGCGAGCCGGCCGTCCAGCAGTACCTCCTGCTCGTCGGCGCCCTGCGCACCCTCGCCCGGGGTGAGCACGCCCCGCACCTCGTACTCGACGCCTTCCTGCTGCGGTCCCTGGCGGTGAACGGCTACGCGCCGACGTTCAGCGACTGCGCCAAGTGCGGAATGCCCGGACCGAACCGGTTCTTCTCCGTGGCGTCCGGCGGCTCCCTGTGCGTGGACTGCCGGGTGCCCGGCAGCGTCGTACCCTCGCCGGCGGCCCTCGAACTGCTCGCTGCGCTGCTTACGGGAGACTGGGAGACCGCGGACGCGTGCGAGCCGCGGTACGTCCGGGAGGGCAGCGGGCTGGTGTCCGCCTACCTGCACTGGCATCTGGAGCGTGGACTGCGCTCCCTTCGGTACGTGGAAAAGTAGAACGCCACGCACCACGAGATCGGCAACACCTAGGGAGACGAGAAGCACATGGTCGTACGCGGGATCCTGGGGCGCCGGCGCCGCGAGTACAGGACGCCGGAGCCGCACCCGTCCGGCGCCCGCGCGCCCAAGCTCCCCGGCGAGCTCGTCCCCAGCCACGTGGCGATCGTCATGGACGGGAACGGCCGCTGGGCCAAGGAGCGCGGGCTGCCCAGGACGGAAGGGCACAAGGTCGGGGCCGAGCGCGTCCTCGACGTGCTGCAGGGCGCGATCGAGGTCGGCGTGGGGAACATCTCCCTGTACGCCTTCTCCACCGAAAACTGGAAGCGCTCGCCCGACGAGGTCCGCTTCCTGATGAACTTCAACCGCGACTTCATCCGCAAGACCCGCGACCAGCTCGACGAACTCGGTATCCGGGTGCGGTGGGTGGGGCGGATGCCCAAGCTGTGGAAGTCCGTCGCCAAGGAGTTGCAGATCGCCCAGGAGCAGACCAGGGGCAACGACCGGCTCACGCTGTACTTCTGCATGAACTACGGCGGCCGGGCCGAGCTCGCGGACGCCGCGAAGGCGCTGGCGGAGGACGTGCGGGCCGGGCGGCTCGACCCTGCGAAGGTCACCGAGAAGACCATCCAGAGGTACCTCTACTACCCGGACATGCCGGACGTGGACCTGTTCCTGCGCCCCAGCGGTGAGCAGCGCACCTCCAACTACCTGCTCTGGCAGAGCGCGTACGCCGAGATGGTCTTCCAGGACGTGCTGTGGCCGGACTTCGACCGCCGCGACCTGTGGCGTGCCTGCGTCGAGTTCGCCTCCCGCGACCGCCGGTTCGGCGGGGCCGTCCCCAACGAGGAACTGCTCGCCATGGAACGGGACATGCGGGGCGGCACCTCGTAGCCACCGGGTCCGTGGAGATCACCGACGCTCCGGCCGTGAAGCGTGTCACTCCCGCCGTCGCCCTGTGCGGCCGGGAATAGGCCGCTTGCGTGTGCGATTTAAGATCATGAGCGACTGCTCGATCTCAACGGGGGTTCCGCTTGTTCGCTTTCGTGATTCCTGCGCACAACGAAGAGGCCACGGTGGCCACGATCGTCGGCCAGGCCCTCGAGGCCGCGCGGCCCGGCGACCGTGTGCTGGTCGTGGACAGCGCGTCGACCGACGGTACCGCCCGGCGGGCACGGGAGGCCGGTGCGGAGGTGCTGAGCGGCCCGCTCGGCAAGGGCGCGGCCATGCAACTGGCGGTGTCGGCGGTGGACAGCGAGTGGACGTGCTTCCTCGACGCCGACCTCGTCACGTCGGAACGGAATGTCGCCGCGCTGCTCCGCGAGGCGGCGGCCGGCGGCACGGCGGACCACGTGGTCGGTGACTACGAGTACGACCATCCGGGCACCATCCTGGCGTCCACGTTCACCATCTACGAGCCGTTGACCGCCCGGTTCTTCCCGGAGGTCGGCTACCACGGGGCGAACGCCCTCACGGGCTACCGTGCCGTCCGTACCCGTCACCTGCGCGTCCCGCTACCGCCGGACTTCGGTGTCGAGACCTTCCTCAACATCTCCGTCGCCCTGTCCGGCGGGCAGGTGGACGTGTGTCACCTCGGCGTCATCGGCAGCCGCTACCGCTTTCACGGGGGCTCGATGGCGACCGAGATAGGCACCAGGATCCTGGACATGGCCGAGGACCACGGGCGGCTGGACCCGGCGGACCGGCCGGAGTGGGATCAGTGGCTCCAGGCGGGGGTGGCCGCCATCGCGCCGAACACGGCGGACCAGGGCCGCTCGGCCGTCCTGGCCCGGCTGTTCAGCACCGTCCGCAGGCCGATGCCGAGGAGCGGACCGTCGGCGACGGTTCACTTCGCGAGCCGGTCGTAAGCCCGCGGGCGAGGCGGCCGGTCGCGGCCGTGACGACCGAGAGCCGGGGTCCCGCAGCGGCGGCCCCGGCACCTCGGCTCAGGGATCCCTGCACTGTGCCCGCGCGACCTTGTCGGGCGCTCATGGTGCAAGGACCCCATCAGTGCGCGGCGCAGTCCGCGCACGTGCCGAAGATCTCCACCGTGTGCGCCACGTTGACGTACCCGTGCTCCGCCGCGACGGCCTCCGCCCATTTCTCCACCGCCGGGCCCTCGACCTCGACCGCCTTGCCGCAGGTGCGGCACACGAGGTGGTGGTGGTGTTCGCCGGTGGAGCAGCGGCGGTAGACGGACTCGCCGTCGGAGGTGCGCAGGACGTCGACCTCGCCGGCGTCGGCGAGGGACTGGAGGGTGCGGTAGACCGTGGTCAGTCCGACCGAGTCGCCCTTGTGCTTGAGCATGTCGTGGAGCTCCTGCGCGCTGCGGAACTCGTCGACCTCGTCGAGGGCTGCCGCCACGGCGGCACGCTGCCGGGTGGCGCGGCCCTTCACGGGCGGTCCAGCGGTCGTCACCGGTTGCCTCCTCACGTCTCACGCTAACCCGGGTCATTGTGCCAGTCCGGGCTGTGCGCGGTCAGACGCCGACCTCGTCGGCGGTCCCCCGGGTGGCCGGAATCGTGCACTGGGCCGGGTCCCCGGCGGGCCGCGGGCCGGCGGCGGCCCGGGCGCGGCGGCGGGCCAGCGGAGTGGCCAGGGCGGTCAGGGCGATGAACGCCGCGATGGTCAGCAGCACGATCGTCGCGCCGGGCGGCACGTCCTGGTAGTACGAGGTGACCGTGCCGCCGATGGCCACGGTCACGCCGATCGCGACGGCGATCGCGAAGGTGGCCGCGAAGCTCCGGGTGAGCTGCTGGGCCGCCGCTACCGGCACCACCATCAGCGCCGAGACCAGGATCAGGCCGACCACCCGCATGGCGACGGTGACCGTGACGGCCGCGGTGACCGCCGTGAGCAGGTTCAGGGCACGGACGGGAAGCCCCGTGACCCGGGCGAACTCCTCGTCCTGGCTCACCGCGAACAGCTGCCTGCGCAGCCCCAGGGTCACCACGACGACGAACGCGGCCAGCACGGAGATCGCGTTCACGTCCGACGGGGAGACCGTCGACAGCGAGCCGAAGAGGTAGGAGTTCAGGTTGGCGTTGGAGCCGCCCGGCGCGAGGTTGACGAACATCACGCCGCCCGCCATGCCGCCGTAGAAGAGCATGGCCAGGGCGATGTCGCCGCGCGTCCTGCCGTACCAGCGGATGAGCTCCATCAGCACCGAGCCGAGCGCGGAGACGGCGGTCGCCATCCACACCGGCGAGGTGTTCAGCAGGAAGCCGAGGCCGACGCCGGTCATCGCGACGTGCCCGATGCCGTCGCCCATCAGGGGCTGGCGGCGCTGCACGAGATAGATGCCGATCGCGGGCGCGGTGACGCCGACGAGGACGGCGGCGATGAACGCCCGCTGCATGAAGGCGAAGTCGAGGATTTCCATCAGCTCAGCAGTCCCGTCCGGATCGGTTCGGTGCCCGCCGGGGCGTGCGGGTGGACGTGGTCGTGGCCGGGCAGCGCGTGCTGGCCGACTGCGCGCGGGGGCGGGCCGTCGTGCGTGACACAGCCGTCGCGCAGGACCACCGCCCGGTCGATCAGGGGCTCCAGCGGGCCCAGTTCGTGCAGGACGAGAAGGACCGTCGTACCGGCCGCGACCTGCTCCCTCAGGGTCTGCGCGAGCACCTCCTGGCTGGCCAGGTCGACGCCCGCCATCGGCTCGTCCATGATCAGCAGCTCGGGTCCGGCGACCAGGGCGCGGGCGATCAGCACCCGCTGGTGCTGGCCGCCGGAGAGGGCGTGCACGGCGTCCTTGGCCCGGTCCGCCATGCCGACCAGCTCCAGGGCGTGCCGTACGGCCTCGTGGTCGGTCCTGCGGAAGAGGCCGAAGCGGGTGCGGGAGAGGCGGCCGGAGGAGACGATCTCGGTCACGGTCGCCGGGACGCCGCCCGCGGCCGTGGTGCGCTGCGGTACGTAGCCCACGCGGGCCCAGTCCCGGAAGCCGCGGCGCGGGGTGCCGAACAGTTCGATCTCGCCGGCGCTGACCGGCACCTGGCCGATGATCGCGCGGATCGCGGTCGACTTGCCGGAGCCGTTCGCGCCGAGCAGCGCGACGACCTCACCGCGGCGGACGCTGAGGTCGATGCCGCGCAGGACGGGGCGCGAACCCAGTTCGGCCCGGACGCCGCGCAGGGATATGACCGGTTCTGCCATGACGTCGTCCTCCGGGGGTGTCTCGTGGTTCGGTGTCACCTGGTTCCCAGGGCGTTGCGCAGGGCCTTGAGGTTGGACTCCTGGACCGAGAAGTAGTCCGTGCCCCGGGACGTGGACGTGATGCCCTCGATCGGGTCGAGGACGTCCGTCTTCAGCCCGGCGTCGGCGGCGATGGTCTTCGCGGTCCTGTCGCTGACGAGCGTTTCGTAGAACACGGTCGTCACGCCGTCGGCCTTCGCCGTCTTCTCGAGGTTCTTCACGTGGGCGGCGCTGGGCTCGGACTCGGGGTCGAGGCCGTTGATGGCCTCCTCGGTGAGGCCGTAGCGCTCGGCGAGGTAGCCGAAGGCGGCGTGGGTGGTGACGAAGACCCTGGTCTGCGTGTTCGCCAGGCCGTCCTCGAACCGGGTGTTGAGGTCGTCGAGTTTCTTGACCAGGGCCGCGGTGTTCTTCCTGTAGTCGGCCGCGTGGCCGGGGTCGGCCTTCTCGAAGGCCTTGCCGACGCCCTCGGCGACCTGGGCGTAGCGCACCGGGTCGAGCCAGATGTGGGGGTCGAGGCCGGACAGTTCCCCGTTCTTGGAGTCGTCGTGCTCGGCCGCGTGGCCGCCGGCCTCGTTGCCGTGCTTCTCCAGCGTGGTGAGGGAGGCCGCGTCGATCTTCGTCTTGATCCGGGACTGGGCCACCGCGTCGTCGACGGAGGGCTGGAGGTTCTTGAGGTAGAGCACCGCGTCGGACTCCTGGAGCCGCGCGGTCTCCCGGGCGCTGATCTCCAGGTCGTGCGGTTCCTGGCCGGGCTGGGTGAGACTGGTGACGTGGACGTGGCTCCCGCCGATCTGCTCGGCGAGGAAGGTCATCGGGTAGAACGACGCGACGACGTCGAACTTGTCCGTGTTGCCCGCGGCGCTCGCGCCGGAGCAGGCGGAGAGGCCGGCGAGACCGAGGGCGGTTGCCGCGGTCGTCGCCACCGCGGGTATGAGGCGTCGTCGTACGTTCATGACAGTCATTTTCAACGAAACTGGAAACCGTTGTCAACAAGCCCCGTGAAGGGCTGAGCGCGGGACCGATTTGGTTGAGGGGGAGCACCCGCCGGTACCCTGAAGCATTCGCTCTGAAGCGTCTCGCTTCGTCGCCCGTCGTCGTAATGAAGAGAGCACCGTGGCCGCCGACAAGATCGACACCATCGTCAGCCTGAGCAAGCGCCGTGGCTTTGTATTCCCCTGCAGTGAGATCTACGGCGGACAGCGCGCCGCCTGGGACTACGGGCCGCTGGGTGTCGAGCTCAAGGAGAACCTCAAGCGCCAGTGGTGGCGCTACATGGTGACGTCGCGCGAGGACGTGGTCGGTATCGACTCGTCCGTCATCCTGGCCCCCGAGGTCTGGGTGGCCTCCGGCCACGTCGCCACCTTCACGGACCCGCTGACCGAGTGCACCTCGTGTCACAAGCGGTTCCGCGCGGACCACCTGGAGGAGGCGTACGAGGCCAAGAAGGGGCACCTTCCGGAGAACGGCCTGGCGGACGTCAACTGCCCCAACTGCGGCAACAAGGGCCAGTTCACCGAGCCCAAGCAGTTCTCGGGCCTGTTGTCCACCCACCTCGGCCCGACCCAGGACTCCGGCTCCGTCGCGTACCTGCGCCCCGAGACCGCCCAGGGCATCTTCACCAACTTCGCCCAGGTGCAGACCACCTCGCGCCGCAAGCCCCCGTTCGGCATCGCCCAGATGGGCAAGTCCTTCCGCAACGAGATCACGCCCGGCAACTTCATCTTCCGCACCCGCGAGTTCGAGCAGATGGAGATGGAGTTCTTCGTCAAGCCGGGCGAGGACGAGAAGTGGCAGGAGTACTGGATGGAGCAGCGCTGGAACTGGTACACCGGCCTGGGCCTGCGCGAGGAGAACATGCGGTGGTACGAGCACCCGAAGGAGAAGCTCTCCCACTACTCCAAGCGCACCGCTGACATCGAGTACCGCTTCCAGTTCGGCGGCAGCGAGTGGGGCGAGCTGGAGGGCGTCGCCAACCGCACCGACTACGACCTCGGCGCCCACTCCAAGGCCTCGGGCCAGGACCTGTCCTACTTCGACCAGGAGGCCGGCGAGCGCTGGACGCCGTACGTCATCGAGCCCGCGGCCGGTGTCGGCCGCGCGATGCTGGCGTTCCTGCTCGACGCCTACGTCGAGGACGAGGCGCCCAACGCCAAGGGCAAGATGGAGAAGCGCACCGTCCTGCGCCTGGACCACCGCCTGGCCCCGGTGAAGGTCGCGGTGCTCCCGCTCTCCCGCAACCCGGAGCTGTCGCCGAAGGCCAAGGGCCTCGCCCAGGCGCTGCGCCAGCACTGGAACATCGAGTTCGACGACGCCGGCGCCATCGGTCGCCGCTACCGCCGCCAGGACGAGATCGGCACGCCGTACTGCGTCACGGTCGACTTCGACACGCTCGAGGACAACGCCGTGACGGTGCGTGAGCGTGACTCGATGAAGCAGGAGCGCGTGTCGCTGGACCAGATCGAGGGCTACCTCGCGAGCCGCCTGATCGGCGCCTGATCCACGGCTTTCCCGGTGCCGGGCCCCTCCGGGGGCCCGGCACCGCCGTGTCTACAGGTCCAGGTCCAGGTCCGCGTAGAGCGCGGCGTGGTCGGAGGCCTCGGTGGCCTTCGAGGTCACGGTGTCGAACGGCTTGGGCTGTTCGAAGATCCCGCGCGTCTCGAGGCCGACGTGCTGGATCCGGTGCCACAACGGCGGCGGGAACAGCAGGTAGTCGAGCTTGTCCCGGGCCTCGCACTTCCCGTGCGTGCCGCGCAGTTCTCCCGCGTAGGCGGGGTGGCTCATCGCGTCACGCAGGCCGGTGTCGAGCAGGGCGGCGACCGGTTCGCTGTCCAGGTCGTCGTTGAGGTCGCCGGCGACCATGACGTACGGGGAGCGCTCCAGGGCGGCCTGGTGGATCTGCGCGACCCGCCGGGCCTGGGCCAGGCGCAGCGCCGGGTCGTCGTTGGACTTGCTCTTGAGGTGGTTGCCGAGGAGCACCAGGGGCGTCCCGTTGAACCGGATCTCGAACTCGGGGCAGTCGCGGCTGAACAGATGCTCGCCGGGACGCTCCGGGTCGGGATCGAAGACGTGGGACCGGATCGAGGTGATCGGGTGACGGCTGAGGATCCCGATGTCGATCCCGCGGCTGTCGTTGCCGTCGATCAGCATGTTGTAGGGGTACGGCCGCCGCCCGAGCGCGCCGGCCAGGATCTGCCTGTTGAAGCGCTCCAGGGTGAGCCGGTCCTCGACCTCCGGCATGAGCAGGATGTCGGCGTCGACCTCGGCGACCACCCGGCCGGTGTTCCGCACCGCGTTCTCGTCGAGGTCGTCCTGCGTGAGTTCGGCCCAACCGGCCCACGCCCCACGGCCCTTCGCGGTGACATCGATGTGGTCGGGGTGGGCGGGCGGCGGCTTGAACAGTCCGGCTTCCCTGCCGGGGCGGATCTGGTTGATGTAGATCGGCGGGGGGTTGTCCGGGTCGATGGCGTAGGCCCGGTGCTTCAGGATGAGCCGGCCGATCCGCTCCTTGTCCGCGGCCGTGTAGGTCGGCAGGTCCAGCAGAGAGACCAACTCGAGGAAGTCGTCGAGGACTTCCTGCCGCTGCGTCCCGTCCGGCAGGCCGAAGGCCTTGGGACGGCGGAAGAGGTTCTCCGCGTTGAAGGTGGCGATACGGAGGATCATGGCAGGCCTCCTCGAGCGGCGCGCACACCGCGCGCCGGGCGGCAGGCGCCGCCAAGTGACTGCTCGCTGACCATTCCCATTGTCCGAGGCGTGCGGGAGGGTGTCCAACGGAGGGCTGCCCGCACCTCGGCGTGTGGTGACTGGTCCGGCATACCGACCGGCGATTGGCCCTGTTTCCCGGTCCACGGCGTGCGCCAGGGTGACGGTATGAGCCTCGCCTTCCTGCTGACCACCCTCGTCATCGTCGCCACCCCCGGCACCGGCGTCGTGTACACCCTGGCCGCCGGGCTCTCCCGGGGCCGTCGGGCGAGCGTCGTCGCCGCCTTCGGCTGCACGCTCGGGATCGTGCCGCACGTGCTCGCCACGGTCACCGGGGTCGCCGCGCTGCTCAACGCGAGTGCGGCGGCGTTCCAGGTGCTCAAGTACGCCGGTGTCGCCTACCTCCTCCACATGGCCTGGGCCACCGCGCGGGACAAGGAGGCGATCACGGTGGACGAGGACACCGCCCCGCGCTCGGCGGCGCAGGTGATCGTCCGGGCGGTGCTGGTCAACCTGCTCAACCCGAAGCTGACGATCTTCTTCTTCGCCTTCCTGCCGCAGTTCGTCAGCCCCGGGGAACCGCACGCGGTGGTACGGATGCTGGGGCTGAGCGGTGTCTTCATGCTGCTGACGTTCGTCGTCTTCGCCGCGTACGGCATCCTGGCCGCCTCGGTGCGCAGCCACGTCACCTCGCGGCCGCGCGTGATGACGTGGCTGCGGCGCAGCTTCGCGGGATCGTTCGTGGCGCTGGGCGCGAAGCTCGCGCTGACGGCCCGCTGACCCGGGTCAACGGCCCTGAAGTGCCCTGACGTTGTCGCCGAAGGTCCAGTTCTTCGAGCCGTCCCAGTTCACCGACCAGGTCATCAGGCCCTTGAGCGAGGTGCCGTAGTGCTTCCAGGCCTGGGAGACCAGGGACGGTGACATGTAGCCGCCGCCCGCGCCGGACTGCGCGGGCAGGCCGGGTACCTGCTTGTCGTACGGCACCTTCACGGTCGTACCCTGCACGACCAGCCCCTTGTTGAGGCAGTCGGTCTGGGCGGTGAAGCCCGCGACCGTGCCCGCCGCGTAGGAGTCGCCGGAGCAGCCGTACATGCTGCCGTTGTAGTACTGCATGTTCAGCCACCACAGACGGCCGTTGTCGGCGTACTTCTTGATGATGGGCAGGTAGGCGCCCCAGATGGAGCCGTAGGTGACGCTGCCGCCGGTGACGTATGCGGTTTCCGGGGCCATCGTCAGGCCGAAGTTGGACGGCATCTTCGCCAGTATCCCGTCGATGATGCGGATCAGGTTGGACTGGGACGTGGAGAGCTGGGTGATGCTGCCGCTGCCGACCAGCCCGGTCTCGATGTCGATGTCGATGCCGTCGAAGTTGTACTTCTTCAGGATCGGCACGATCGTCGCCACGAAGCGGTCGGCGACGGCGGTGGAGCTGAGGTCGATGCCGGCCGCGGCGCCCCCGATGGAGAGCAGGATCGTCTGCCCGGACGCCTTCGCCGCGCACATCTCCGCGGGCGTCGCGACCTTCACGCCCGCGTCCATGCCGTCCTCCCAGAGCGCGGTGCCGTCGGAGCGGATGACCGGGAAGGCCGCGCTGAGCACGTTGTAGCCGTGCGCGGCGATGCGGGAGTCGGTGACGGGGGTCCAGCCGAAGGGCGGGTGGACCCCGTTGCTCGAACCGTCCCAGTTCTCCCAGTAGCCCTGGAGGACCTTGCCGGCCGGGCGGGACTTCACGGCGCAGGTGTCCGCGGCGGAGGCGGCGGGGGCGGTGGCGAGGGCGAGAGGGGCGAGGAGCGCTGCGATCAGCGTGCCGGCGAGCAGGCGCAGTTTCCGGCGGATCATGCGGGGCCTCCCGGTGGGGGTGCGGCGAGGTGTCGTAGGCATGACAGTGCGCGTGGTCCAGACCTCTCGTCAATAGGTCTGGACCAAAAGGCCCTCCAAGGTCACGAGCAAGTGACAGCTGACAGATATTGAAATCTGTCAGCTGTCATGTCAGGGTGAGGGCATGGCGATGCACACCCGATCCCTCGGTACCACCGGCCTCCACGTCTCCGCCCTCGGCCTCGGCTGCATGGGCATGTCCGCGCTGTACGGTGACGCGGACCGGGCCGAGTCCGTCGCAACCGTCCACGCCGCCCTCGAGGCCGGCGTCACCCTGCTCGACACCGGCGACTTCTACGCCATGGGCCACAACGAGACGCTGATCGGCGAGGCCCTGCGCGCCGCCCCCGCCGCCCGCCGCGAACAGGCGCTGACCAGCGTGAAGTTCGGCGCGCTGCGCGACCCGGACGGCAACTGGGCCGGCTACGACGGCCGCCCGGCCGCCGTGAAGAACTTTGCCGCCTACTCCCTCCAGCGCCTCGGCGTCGACCACATCGACGTCTACCGGATCGCCCGCGTCGACCCGGACGTGCCGATCGAGGAGACCGTCGGCGCGATCGCCGAGCTGGTCGAGAAGGGGTACGTCCGGCACATCGGCCTGAGCGAGGCCGGCGCCGACACCATCCGCCGGGCCGCGGCCACCGCGCCGATCTCGGACCTGCAGATCGAGTACTCGCTCATCTCCCGCGGCATCGAGGACGAGGTCCTGCCGGCCACGCGCGAGCTGGGCATCGGCATCACGGCGTACGGCGTCCTCTCCCGCGGCCTGATCTCCGGCCACTTCACCGCCGACCGGGAGCTCGCCGCGAACGACTTCCGGGCGCACTCGCCCCGCTTCCAGGGCGAGAACCTCCGGCACAACCTGACCCTCGTCGAGGCGCTGCGGAAGATCGCCGAGCAGAAGGGCGTCAGCGTCGCGCAGATCGCCATCGCCTGGGTGCTCTCGCGGGGCGAGGACATCGTGCCGCTGGTCGGCGCCCGCACCAGGGAGCGGCTGGCCGAGTCGCTGGGCGCGCTCGACGTCACGCTGGAGGCGGCCGACCTCGCGGCCATCGAGGAGGCCGTCCCGGCGGGCGCGGCGGCGGGCGACCGCTACCCGGCCGCGCAGATGAGCCACCTCGGCAGCAAGTAGGGAGCGGGGTACGGTCTGGGTCATGTCTCCGACCACCGAAGCCCTGACCGCCGAGCGCATCCTCGAGACCACCGAGGAGGTGCTGCGCCGCCACGGACCGGCCAAGGCGACCGTGGTGGACGTGGCCCGGGCGCTCGGTGTCAGCCATGGCAGCGTCTACCGCCACTTCCGTACGAAGGCGGCGCTTCGGGAGGCGGTGACGAAGCGGTGGCTGGACCGCACGTCGGAGGTCCTGTCCGGGATAGCCGCCGACGGGGACCGCGACCCGGAGTCCCGGCTGCGCGCGTGGCTCGGGGCCCTGTTCGAGGCCAAGCGCAGCAAGGCGGGCGACGACCCCGAGCTGTTCGCCACGTACATGGTGCTGGTCGACGAGAGCGGCGCGGCGGTCGCCGAGCACATCACCGACCTGACCGGCCAGCTGACCCGGATCATCGAGGCGGGCGTCGGCGCGGGCGTCTTCACCACCCCCGGCCCCGCCACCGCCGCCCGCGCCGTCTTCCAGGCCACCGGCCGCTTCCACGACCCGTGCTACGCCCCGGAGTGGAAGCTGCCCGGGGTGGAGGACGACTTCGCGGCGCTGGTGGACCTGCTGGTGCGCGGCCTACGGCGCGGTTAGGACCCGGTGGTGGCGGTCGCAGTCGTGGGACCACCACTCCCGCGGCGCCGGAAAGTCATCGGACCGGACATCACCGCACCCGCCGGGCCGCTCACGCCGCCGTGGGATCCACCGTCGCCTGATGCGCCTCGGCCAGATGTTCCTCGGCCTTCAGCCAGGGCAGGAACTGCGCGCCCTTCCGCCAGCCGCAGGTGTCGCATCTGATCGTGCGCTGGATGCCCGTACGCCGCACCCGGACGACATGCTCCCGGCCGTGCTGGTCCCAGCGGCTGACCTTGCTCGTGTGGCGCGCGTTGGTCTGCTCTTTCGGCGGCATGGTCAAGGAGTGTGCAGCAAGACCAACATCAACGGGCATCTCTTCCCGGCGAGTTGGCCAAGCTGTGTCCCGCGGCCGATGACCGGAAGTGCTCGGTGCCTTGGTGCAGACCATTGACAGGCCGGCGTCCTGTCGCTGTCATATGAGGCCGTCGGCATGTGGGAGCGCTCTCAGGGGCGCCTTCTCACGATTCGCCGCACCGTCCGGATTCCCCCGAGTCTTCCTGGAAGCCCACCAATTGTCATGATCAAATCAAGATCAGCCGGTATGGGCGCCGCTGACAACGTTGCCCCGCCCCGTCGCCGTCTCTTCGTGGCCGCCGCGGCCATAGCGGCGGCCACCCTGGCCGCCGTCCTGCCCACCGCCACCGCCTCCGCGACCGGCTTCGTGGTGAGCCGGGCCCAGTTCCAGCAGATGTTCCCGGACAAGAACGCCTTCTACACGTACGACGCGCTGGTCGACGCGATGGACGCCTACCCCGCCTTCGCGCACACCGGCAACGACCGGGACCGGAAGCTGGAGGCGGCGGCCTTCCTGGCCGACGTCAGCCACGAGACCGGCGGTCTGCGCTACATCAGGGAGCAGAACACGGCCAACTGGCCGACGTACTGCGACACTTCCCGCCATTACGGCTGCCCGGCCGGGCAGGCGGCGTACTACGGCCGCGGCCCCCTCCGGATCAGCTGGAACTTCAACTACAAGGCGGCCGGCGACGCGCTGGGCGCCGACCTGCTGCACCACCCCGAACTGGTGGCGACCGACGGCCAGGTCTCCTGGAAGACAGCGCTGTGGTACTGGAACACCCAGACCGGTCCCGGGACGATGACACCCCATCAGGCGATGGTGTCCGGCGCCGGGTTCGGCGAGACCATCCGCAGCATCGACGGCGCCGTCGAATGCGACGGCCGCGACCCCGCAGAGGTGCAGGACCGGATCAGCCTCCACCGGCAGTTCGCACAGATCCTCGGCGTGACCCCGGGCACCAAGGTGTCCTGCTGAACCAAGCACCCGGGCGGCGGGCTGAACTCCACGTCCCACGTGCGTTCCTGATCCTCCGTCCGTCATCCCGGACGACGTCCAAGAGAGGCGACAAGAGCGATGACTCGTGCAATATCCTTCGTCCGCGTGGCCGTCGGGGCCACCGCGCTCGGCGCGCTCGTGGTGCTGGCGCCCACGGGTTCGGCCGGTGCCGCCCCTGCCGTGAAGGGGGCCGCCGACGACCAGTGCTGGGCGACGCACTACGGCCCCGTGCCGCCCGGCGCCCTGACCGCCAGCGGCGAGGTCTTCGACAACAGCGCCGACACCGCGGCGACCTCCCTGACCCGCAACCCGCAACTGCCGTTCGGCACCAGGGTGAAGGTCACGAACGTCGCCAGCGGCGCGTCCCTGGTCGTCCGCATCAACGACCGCGGCACCTTCCAGCAGACCCCGCAGTCGCCCAAGTGCCTCGACCTGACCGACGGGGCCTTCAGCCGGCTCGGCGGGATCCTCAACCCCGACCAGGGCCACATCGTCGTCACGCAGCAGGTGGTGGGCTGATGCCGCGGAAGAAGGCCTCGGGGCTCGCGGCGCTGCACGCCGGGTGCGGTGCCGCGGCCCTCTCCTCCGCCGCGCAGGCGGCACCGGTCGCCGGAGCCGGCGCCGTCATCAGCGACCTCTGAGGGACCTCGGGGAGTGATGACCGAACCGGCTGTCCGGCCGGGGTGCCGGACAGCCGGTCAGCCGATCGTGCGCGGCAGCCGCAGGCTGAGCAGCCCGGTCAGGGCCACCCCGGCCAGCTGCACCAGGAGCGTCGTCACCAGGGCGTCCCGCATGCCCAGGCCGGGGATCAGGGAGAGGAAGAGCGTGCCGAGGGCGGCCACGCCGAGCGCCAGCGCCGACTGCTGGGTGGTCATCATCACGCCGCTGCCCACGCCGGCCCGGGCGGGCTGCACCTCGGAGAGCACCACCCGGAAGATGATGGGGAGTTGGAGGGCCTGACCCGCCCCGGCGAGCGCCGCTCCGGGGAGCAGTCCGGCGAAGCCGAGGTCCGGCCAGGAACGCCAGGCGGCCAGCGCCATCAGCCCCACGCCGATGCCCTGGATCAGCGCGCCGGCGGTCACCACCCGGGTGCCGAACCGGGCGACCAGCCGCGGCCCGGCGAGCGAGACGAAGAAGAACACCACGGCCATGGGAGCGAGCGCCAGTCCCGCCGCGACCGAACCCAGCCCCGCGCCCCGCTGCAGCGCCACCGCGATCACGAACATGAAGCCGCTGAAACCGATGGAGAACGGCACGATCATCACCAGCCCGCGCCTGAGCGACTCCAGCGCGAACAGGCTCGGCGGCACCAGCGGCGTACGGCCCTGCCGGTCCGCCCGGCGCTCCACCGCGTAGAACGCGGCCGCCACGCCCGGGAACGCGGCCAGCGACACCCACGTCCACAGCGGCCAGCCCGCCGCACGGCCCTCGGTCAGCGGCGCCAGCAGGGCGAGCAACGACACGGCGAGCAGCACGGTCCCCGGCCCGTCCACCGGCTCCGGGTGCTGGGAGCGGGTCTCCGGCACGGCGCGGGCGGCCAGTATCAGCCCGACGATCACCACCGGAACGTTCACCAGGAACACCGCGCGCCAGCCGGTGCCCGCGATGTCGGCGGCGACCAGGACCCCGCCGAGGATCTGGCCGGCCACCATGGACAGGCCTGCCGTCGCGCCGTACAGGCCCATCGCCTTGGCGCGGCGCGTCCCCGAGGTCGCCGACTGGATGGTGGCCAGCACCTGCGGCAGCGTCGCCGCGGACGCGGCGCCCTGCGCGACCCGCGCCGCGACCAGGCTCCAGGCGCTGGGCGCGAGTCCGCACGCCAGCGAGGTCACGCCGAAGGCGGCCATACCGCCCAGGAAGAGCCGGCGGCGGCCGAACAGGTCGCCGAGCCGGCCGCCGAGGACGAGCAGGACGGCGTACGCCAACCCGTAACCGGCGACGACCAGTTCCAGCACGGCCTCGCCCGCGTGCAGGTCGGTACCGATGGTGGGCAGGGCGACGTTGACGATGAAGAAGTCGACGAGAGGCAGCGAGGCGGCCAGCAGGACGGTGAACAGCCCCAGCGGGCCGAGCACCGGTGGTGCCGCGGGAGAGCGGACGGTGGGCGTCGTGGCGGTTTCGGTCATGGTCCCGAGCCTGGGCCCAGGCCCAGACTGGTACCAGAGTCTTCTTATCCTGGTAGCAGGACTACCTGGCAACAGGGTCCGCGAGGCGGCAGGCTGAGGGCATGACGACCACGGTCCAGGAGAACACCGCCCTGCCGGCCCGGGGTTCGGAGATCAGGCGCCACGAGCTCGCCGCCTTCCTGCGCAGCCGCCGCGAGCGGATCGCCCCGGAGCAGGTGGGGCTGCCCCGCGGAACCCGCCGCCGCACGCCCGGACTGCGCCGCGAGGAGGTCGCCCAGCTCTCCGCAGTCGGCGTCACCTGGTACACCTGGCTCGAACAGGCCCGCGACATCCAGGTCTCCGTGCAGGTCCTCGACGCACTCGCCCGCACCCTCATGCTGGACGCCAGCGAACGCGCCCACCTCTTCCAGCTGGCCGGCTCCACCGACCCCACGCCCGCCGCGCTCTGCTCGAGTATGACCCCGGCCCTGCGCGAACTGCTGCGCCGCCTGGAACCCGTACCGGCCTGCATCCAGAACAGCCGGTACGACATCCTCGCCTACAACCGCACCTACGCCCGCCTCATGGGCGACCTCGACGCCGTACCGCCGGAGGACCGCAACTGCATGCTCCTGGTGTACACGAACGCCGAGTGGCAGTCGGCGATCGTCCGCCTGGAGGAGACCAAGCGCCTCATGGCCGCCAAGCTGCGTGCCTCGATGGCGGGCCATCTCGGAGAGCCCGCCTGGAAGATGCTGCTCAAGCGCCTGGAGGCGGAGTCCCCGGACTTCCGCGAGACCTGGGAGCGTTACGAGGTGGTCGGCGCCCGCAGCAAGACCAAGCAGTTCCGCAACCCGTACGTGGGCCTGCTCACCCTGGACCACACGGACCTGTGGCTGACCCCGGAGGCCGGGGCGCGGATGGTGACGTACGCGCCGTCGGACGAGGAGACCAGGGAGCGCCTGGAGAAGCTCTGCGCGCTCGCCCTCGCGCAGGAGGATCAGCTGGTCACGCCCGCCGCTTCCGGGACCTCGGCCGACTCCAGCCGCTGAGCGGTGTGTTCGGCCGTGCGGCGGGCCCAGCGGCCGTTGGTGAGCGCACCGAGCACGAACACCGCGAGCCCGCAGGCCGCGAGGATCCACCAGCCGGGCCGGGCCGCCGACACGAACGCGGTCCGGTACGAGGACGAGCCGATCCCGGACGCCAGCACCGCCCCGATCACGGCAACCCCCAGCGTCTGCCCGAGCTGCCTGCTGGTGGAGGCGACGGCCGCCGCGACCCCCGCCTGGGCCCGCGGCATCCCCGACACCGCCGTGTTGGTGATCGGGGCGTTCACGAAGCCGAAGCCGATGCCGAACAGTACGTAGCCGAGGACGAGCGTGACGTTCGACGTCTCCGCCTCGAACGCGGCGAACAGCACTGCGCTGACGGTCATCGCGAGCCCCGCGACGAGCAGCGGAATCCGCGGCCCCCGGCTGCCGACGAGCCGTCCGGACAGCGGGGCGCACAGGAACGTCGGCACGGCCATCGGCAGCATCCACAGGCCGGCGTGCAGGGCGTCGAGTCCGCGTACGTTCTGCAGGTACAGCGTCGACAGGAACAGGAAGCCGCCCAGCGCCGCGAACGCGCTGATCGCGATCACCGTGGCCCCGCTGAACGGAGCCGAGCGGAAGAAGCGCAGGTCGATGAGGGGTTCATCGCGCCGGGGTTCGTACCGGAGCAGGCCGAGCAGCGCCACGAACGCGACCACGGCGAAGGGCAGCACCGTCCCCGGGCCGGAGTCCGGCGCCTCGATGATCGCGTACGTCAGGGAGCCGAACAGGGCGATCACCAGCAGCTGGCCGACCGGGTCGGGGCGGCGGGCCCGCGGGGCGCGGGACTCGGGGACGAAGCGCAGGGTGAGCAGGAGCGCGGCCAGGCCGACCGGCAGGTTGACCCAGAAGATCGAGCGCCAGCCGACCGACTCCACCAGCAGACCGCCGATCAGCGGCCCGGCGGCCATGGATATGCCGACGACCGCGCCCCACACGCCGATCGCGCGGGCGCGTTCGCGCGCACCGGTGAAGGTGTTGGTGATGATCGACATGGCGACCGGGTTGAGCATCGAGCCGCCGACCGCCTGGATCATGCGGAAGGCGACCAGCGCCTCGAGGCTGGGTGCGAGGGAGCACAGCAGCGATCCGGACGTGAACACGATCAGGCCCACCATGAAGACCTTCTTGCGGCCGACCCGGTCGGCGGTGGAGCCCGCTAGCATCAGCAGGGAGGCCAGGACGAGCGTGTAGGCGTCGATCGTCCACTGCAGGCCGGACGTGGTGGCACGCAGGTCGCGCTGCATGGAGGGCAGGGCCACGTTCAGGGCGGTGACGTCGAGGCTCACGAGGAGCAGGCTCATGCAGCAGATCGCGAGCACGAGCAGACGTCGGCGATGGCTGAGCTCGGGCATGGGCTCCATCGTACGCCGATTTCGATAGTACCTCTAACTAATGAGTGTTCCATGTTATCGCGCCGACCATCCCCGCGCGTGCGTGACAATAGGGGAATGTCCACGCCCACGTCTGCTCTGCGGATCGGCCCGCACACCGTCCGGCCCCCCGTCGTGCTCGCCCCCATGGCGGGGATCACCAACGCGCCCTTCCGCACGCTGTGCCGGGAGTTCAGCGGTGGCAAGGGGCTGTTCGTGAGCGAGATGATCACGACCCGGGCGCTGGTCGAGCGCAACGAGAAGACCATGCAACTGATCCACTTCGACGCGACCGAGAGGCCGCGCTCGATCCAGCTGTACGGCGTCGACCCGGCCACCGTCGGCAAGGCCGTCCGCATGATCGCGGAGGAGGACCTCGCCGACCACATCGACCTCAACTTCGGCTGTCCGGTCCCGAAGGTGACCAGGAAGGGCGGCGGCTCCGCCCTCCCGTACAAGCGCAACCTGCTCCGTGCGATCCTCCGCGAGGCCGTCAGCGGCGCCGGGGACCTCCCGGTCACGATGAAGATGCGCAAGGGCATCGACGACGACCACATCACCTACCTCGACGCCGGCCGCATCGCCGTCGAGGAGGGCGTCACGGCCATCGCCCTGCACGGCCGCACCGCCGCCCAGCACTACGGCGGCACCGCGGACTGGGACGCCATCGCCCGTCTGAAGGAGCACGTACCGGAGATCCCCGTGCTCGGCAACGGCGACATCTGGTCGGCCGAGGACGCGCTGCGGATGGTGCGGGAGACCGGCTGCGACGGCGTGGTCGTCGGGCGTGGGTGCCTCGGCCGCCCGTGGCTGTTCGCGGACCTGGTGGCGGCCTTCGAGGGGCGTACGTCCTTTGCCCGCCCGACCCTGCGTGAGGTGGCCGACGTCATGGTCCGGCACGCCACCCTCCTCGGCGAGTGGATCCGCGACGAGTCCAAGGGCGTCGTCGACTTCCGCAAGCACGTCGCCTGGTACCTGAAGGGCTTCGCGGTCGGCTCCGAGATGCGCAAGCGGCTCGCGATCACCTCCTCGCTTCAGGAGCTGCGGGCCGGCCTGGACGAACTGGACCTCGACCAGCCCTGGCCCGCCGGCGCCGACGGGCCCCGCGGCCGTACGTCCGGCAACAACCGGGTGGTGCTGCCGGACGGCTGGCTGAAGGACCCGTACGACTGCGCCGGAATCGGCGAGGACGCGGAGCTGGACACCTCCGGGGGCTGACCCCGGGGAGGGTCAGCCCTTCTTGGGGTGCGGGGTCGAGCCGTACGCCGTCAGGAACCTGTCCCGGAAGGAGCTCATCTTCCACACCGGGGCGTCGTGGGCGGGGCGCAGCCCGTCCGTCCAGTTCCAGTCGGCGACCTTGTCCAGCACCTTCGGGTCCTTGGCGACTATGGAGACCGGCACGTCACGGCTGGCGTGGTTGCCGCTGACCCGGGCGATGGGCTGGTGGTCCCCGAGGAAGACCAGGACGGTGTCGTCGGTGCCGTAGCGCTCCAGCCACTGGGTGAGGGCGGTCACCGAGTACTGGATCGACTTGCCGTACTCCTGCCGGGACCTGGTGGTGTCGGCGATGACGTCGGCCGGCTTGTTGCCCGCCGCCTGGATGCTGTCGAAGACCGAGCCGTCGCCGAGCTGGTCCCAGTCGACCATCTTCGGGATGGGCGCCCAGGGCTGGTGGCTGGAGGTCAGGATGAGCAGCGACATCAGCGTCCTGCCGCCGACGCGCTTCTTGCTGTGCACCCGCTCCTGGTACTGCTGGAGCGCGTACTGGTCGGGCATGGTCGACCAGCTGAACTTCGGGCCCTGGTAGCCCAGCTGGAAGGCGTTGTAGACCTTGTCGAGGCCGTAGAACTTCTGCTCCGGCCAGCCCTTCTGCACCCCCGGCATGACACCGACCGTGTCGAAGGCGCCGGTCTTCTTGAACGCCTCGGTCAGGCTGAGGTGGTCGCTGGCCATGACGGTTCGGTAGCGCTGCTGGTTGCTGATCCACAGGCCGGACATGGTGGTGGAGTGGCCGAGCCAGCTGCTGCCGCCGTACGTCGCCGAAGTCAGCCAGCCGCTCTTGGCGTGGAAGCCCGCCTTGGCCAGGGCCTTGGTGCGGGCGTCCAGCGTCTGGTCGACGCCGGGCGCCATGATCGGATCCTCGATGGCGCTGCGGCCGTAGCTCTCGACGAACGTGAAGATCATGTCCTTGCCGCGCAGGTCGGGCACCAGCTCGCCGCCCGGCGTGTTGCCGAAGGCGTCGACCTTGGCCACCTTCGCGAACTCCGCCTCGTCGTGCAGGGTGTTGACGACCTGATGCGCCTGGATCTTCAGGGCGGAGGCGGTGCGGTCGGAGGCGATCGGCACGCCGGATATCTGGATGCCGAAGGAGGAGCAGGTGATCCACACGACGCCGGCGATCAGCGTGCCCCGGGTGGCCGTGCCGGTGTTCCGGGCGAGGAGGTTGCTCAGCCGGACCGTGGCCAGGGCCAGCAGCAGGAACAGCAGCAGCACGAGGACGACGACGCCGACGGTGGCGGCGAGCGTGGCCGTCCTGCCGAAGGAGTCGTTCAGATACGACTGCGCGTCACCGAGCAGGCTCCAGTCGAGGATGGGGTTGAAGCCCCGGCCGAGGTACTGGTTGAAGCCCATGTCGAGGAAATTCAGCACGGTCATCGCCCCGAGCGCGACCCCGGAGACGGCGGCCAGCACGATCCGGGGCCTGCGCGGCAGCGCCAGCATCACGGCGGCCCCGATGATCGCCTCCGCCGGTATCCGCGCGAACTTCATCGGCCGCAGCGCGACCACGGTGTTCGGCAGCAACAGCGCGGCCATCACCAGCGCGGCGGCCAGCACCGTGACGGTGACGGACAGCACGGCGGCCGCCGTGGGGTGCGCCGCCCGCCAGGCTTCCCGCCGCCGGCGGATCCGGGCCCGCCCACTTCGGGCGCGGCGGGCGGGGGCGGGAGTGATTTCGGGGGCACGGGGCTGACCGGCGGCCTCCGGGCCGGGCGCTTCGGGGCCGGCTGCGTCGTCGGCGGTGTCCGGCCCGGGGGCTTCTCCGTCGGCTGCGTCCGCGGGGGCGGTCGTGGGGAGCGTGGGCCCGGGTGCGGTCTCCCGGCCGGGTGCCTCCCCCGCGCTCGCCTGAGCGGCGGTCCCGGACCCGCCCTCGGGGGCCGTCTCCGGGGTGGCGGTCCCGCCCGCGGATTCCCGGCCGGAGGCCTCGGGCGCGGGCGTCCGGCCGGTGGTTCCCCGGCCGGTGGCCGCTTCCGGCGGGGCGGGCTTCTCGTCGGTGGCTTCAGCGGCGGACCCGAGCGCAGCCTCCCGGGCGGGGCCTGCGGGGGCGGTTTCGGAGTCGGCGGCCCCGGACGCGGCCTTGGAGCCGGTGGGCCCCGCGGTCCCGTGCCCGGACCTCGCCCCGGACGGGGCGTCAGCGGCCTCGGTGCGACTCGTGGCCCGCGTGCCGACCCCGGCGTCCCCGATCCCGGCCCCGGGCTCCTCGACTTCCGGCCGCACGGCGGAGCCGTCCGTGTCCGGTGACTGGCGAATGCTCGTGTGCTGAGGCAACCCGGAGGTCCTTCCGTGCGGGCCCGTGAACGGCGGTGGCGGGCCCCGCGGGGAGGCAGGGGCCCGCCGTCATCCCGTACGGTTCGCCTCCGGTGCCTGTTCACGGCCCCGGGCAAACACCCGGCAAACGGCTCGTCAACACTCGCCACGCCCGGTCCTAGGCGCCGCCCACCGCCGTGAGCAGCGCCAACGGGGCCGCCGCGGAGCGGGACTCACGGACGCACGCGTGCGGGTAGGGCACGGGCTCGGCGTGGGTGTCGCGGCCGTACCCCGCGAGGACCTCCGGCAGCCGGTGCCCCGTGGCCGTCGCCGCGTCGACCAGGGCGTGGGCGACCGTGCGGGCCTCGTCGTGCAGTCCGTAGCGGGCCAGGCCCAGGGTGAGCAGCGCGTTGTCGTGCGGCCAGACCGAGCCCCGGTGGTACGACAGGGGGTGGTACGCCGGCTGCCCGGACGCCAGCGTGCGGACGCCCCAGCCCGAGAAGAAGTCCGGTTCCAGGAGCCTGCGGCCGACCAGCCCCCCGTACTCCTTGTCCAGCAGCCCCGACCACAGCAGATGCCCCGCGTCCGAGGCCAGCGCGTCCACCTGGCGGCCCTCCCCGTCCAGCGCGAGGGCGGGGAAGGAGTGCTCCGGCATCCAGAAGTCCCGCTGGAAGCGGTCCCGGAGATCGGCGGCGGCCTGTTCCAGGAGGGCCGCGTAGGTCTCGTCGTCCCACACGGTGCGCGCCACCCACGCCGTGCGGCGCAGCGCGTCGTACGCGTAGCCCTGGGCCCCCGCCGCCATCACCGGCCCGTGCGGGCGGGTGCCGTCGGCCGAGCAGATGGCGCCGGGGGAGTCCTTCCAGTTCTGGTTGGCGAGGCCGCCCCGGTCGGCGCGGTAGACCAGGTAGCCGCGGGAGGTCAGCCCGCCGTGGTCGAGCATCCAGCCGATCGCCGCGCGGGCGTTGGGCTCCAGGTGGCGGGCGAGGGCCGCGTCCCCGGTCTGTTCGACGTACGCGCCGAGCAGGATGAGGAACAGCGGGGTCGCGTCGACCGAGCCGTAGTACCGCCCGTACGGCACCTGTCCGAAGTGCGCCAGCTCCCCGTGCCGTACCTCGTGCACGATCTTGCCGGGCTGGGCCACCGAGGCCGCGATGGTCCCGGTCGCCTGGGTGGCGGCGAGCGCGGGGAGCGTGGCGGCGGCCAGGCGGGGGCGGTAGGGGAGGGTGAACAACGACGTCAGCAGGGCGTCCCTGCCCAGCAAAGTCAGGAACCACGGCGCGCCCGCCGCCGGCACGCGCAGTTCCTCCCCGTCCGGTCCGGTCGCCGGGACCTGGAGTGCCGCGAGGTCGGCCAGGCCCCGCGCGCAGGCCGCCGCCAGCTCGGGCCAGCCGGTCGGGAAGGCCACACCTTCCACGAACTCGCCTTCCAGCGCGAGGAGTTGCTCGTTCAGCGCGGCCGGGGAGCGCGGCACCCTGAGGGCCCGTTTCTCGCCGTGCGGCCGGGCGATGACCCGCAGCACCAGCTCGACCGTGTCGTGCGGTTCCAGCTCCAGGGTCCACACCAGCCGGCGGGCGCCCGTGCCCGTCTCCTCCACGCCGTCGGGGACGGGGTCGGCCGTGATGGTCGTACAGGACCGCCACTCGCCGCGCCGGTAGGTGAACTCCAGGCCGTCGTCCAGGACCTGGCGGGAGCGTACGGCGCCGGTCTTGGCGTACGTGCGGTGGTCGGAGCGCAGTTCGAACTGGTCGGTGAAGTCGGCGTCGGCGGTGATCGCCAGGCGGACCGTGGTGGGCACCGGGCGGTTGCTGGTCACCCTGAGGGACTCCACGAACGAGCTGTCGCCGACGGCCTGTTCACGGAAGAGGGTGTGCGCGGGCGGTTCCTGCCGGCCACCGCGCGGGACCAGGACGCAGCGCGCGCCGTCCCCGTCGGCGACCGGTGTGAGCACCTCGGGCACCGCGCCGTCGACGGTGAGCTGCCAGCGGCTGAGGTGCCGGGCGTCGCGGACGAACCAGCCGTCCGGGGAGCCGCCGCCCCGGACGCCGCTGATGTCGCCCCGGTCCCCCACGGCGGCGAAGGTCGCCCCGTGCACGAGCAGATGATGCCGGTCCGTCATCCCCGGTCCCCTCCCTTGTCACTCCTGTCGAACGTGCCGAGGCCCGTCGGGGACACGCCCTGTGCGGGGTGTCCGGGGGACTCGTGGAGCAGATCGAGCGTGAGCGCGGCGGTCCAGCTGAAGCCGGCCGCACCGCAGGCCTCGCCGGTGTACGGGTCGACGTACTCGGCGAACCCGGTCGCCTCGGCGGTGTGCAGGATCGCCGACCGCAGTGCGTCGGCCCGCTCCCGTTCGCCGTGCGCGCGCAAGCCCCGCTCGACCAGCCAGCCGGTGTTGAACCAGGCCGGGCCGCGCCAGTAGCGGTGCGGGTCGAAGGCCTCGCCGAGCAGGTCGTAGCTGGGTACGAGGCGGGTGGTGGCGCCCAGGCCGAAGTGCGGGCCGGTGAGCGTGCCGACCAGTGCGGCGGTGATGTCGCGGGGCAGGCCGGGCAGGAGGAGCGGGATCAGGCCCGAGACGCTGCGTTCGGGGATCAGGTTCCCGCCCCGTACGTCCCGGCAGAAGAACATGCCCTGCGCCGGGTCCCACAGCCGCTCTACCAGCGCCGCCGTCAGGCGTTCCGCGCGCGCGTGCCGGGCCGTGCCGGTCGCGCCCAGTTCCTCCGCGATGCGGGCGAGCGCGTGCTCGGAGGCGGCGAGCAGGGCGTTGAAGGCGGGGTCCTCGACGGCGAACTCGCCCTCCCGTCTCCCACCACCGCCCTCGACCGAGGCCCTGCGGGCCGCCCCTTCGTCCGTGCCGTCGGCGTATCCGCGGTCCCGGTAGTCCGTCGCCAGCCGCACGTACCGCCCGTAGTCCAGGTCCGTCGGCCGGTCCTCGGGTGCGCCGTGGTCGAGGTCGGCGCGGCGGAAGGAGCGGGCCGGGGCGGGCGTGATCCGGGCGAGCGGGGCGTCCCAGCAGGGGCTGTTGTCCATGCCCTGCTCCCAGGGATGCACGACGGCGGCCAGGCCGCCCCCGCCCAGGTCGCGGCGGTGCAGCAGATAGCGGTGCCAGGCGGCCAGCCGCGGGTACACCCGGGCCAGGAAGCCCCGCGCGTGCGACAGCCCCGGGTCGGCGCGGTGCACCAGCCAGGCCGCCAGCGCGTGCACCGGTGGCTGCACGATGCCGGAGGTCTGTACGGTGCGCGGGGCGCCCGCAGCGCGCCCCGCGGTCGAGGAGCGCCAGAAGTCGGGGCTCGGGAAGTAGGCGTCGAGGGGGACGGAGGGGTTGAAGACGATGTGCGGGACGCGCCCGTCGCCCCACTGGGCGGCCAGCAGCGTCTCCAGCTCCGTCTGCGCCCGTAACGGCGAGACGTGCCTGAGGCCGATCGCGATGAACGCGGAGTCCCAGGACCACTGGTGCGGATACAGGCTCCGCGAGGGCACCGTCGACGTGCCCCGCCAGTTGCCCTCCAGCACGCGTGCGGCGCTGACGTGCAGCGACCCGGCCGCGGGCGGCGGATCGTATGCGATCGCACGCGCGGCGCGGCGGGCGGTGAGCTGGGCAGTGCGATCCACTCGGGGCTCCCCGAAAGACGTCCGGCCGATCGGTTCGGCCGTGGCTACCGTAGAGTTACGCCTATTTAACACGCAAAACTCAATATGTAATGCAAGCTTGAGAAACACAAGGGGGTGCGCATGAGCGGTCGGAGTCAGGCGAGCGCCGGCGATCTGCTCGAACTGGTACGCACCGGGCGTGCCACCACGCGCGGTGCCCTCCAGCAGGTGACCGGTTTGTCCCGGGCCACCGTCGGCCAGCGACTCGACCGCCTCTTCCGGGCCGGCTGGCTGCGCGAGGGTGCCGGGGGTCCGGTCGACTCCCCGCTGGGCGGGCGCCCCTCGATCACCCTGGAGTTCGACGACGCCCACGCCGTCGTCCTCGCCGCCGACCTCGACACCCGGCACGCCCGTGCGGCCGTCCTCACGCTGACCGGCGAGATACTCGCCGAGCACTCCGGCACGCTGGCCGTCGACGACGGCCCGGACGCCGTACTGGGCGAGCTGGGCCGGTGGTTCGGCGAACTGCTGGAGAAGGCCGGCCATCGGGCGGCGGAGGTCTGCGGCATCGGCCTCGCCGTCCCCGGCCCGGTGGACCGAGAGACCGGCCGGGTCGTCCAGCCGCCGATCATGCCCGGCTGGGACGGCTACGACATAAGGGGCCGCCTGTCCCGCGCCCTCACCGAGCACACCGGCGCCCCGCCCGTCCCCGTCCTCGTCGACAACGACGCCAACCTCATGGCGTACGGCGAGCAGCGCACCGGACACCCGGACTGCTCGGCGTTCGTGCTGGTCAAGGTCTCGACGGGGATCGGCGCCGGGGTTGTGGTCGACGGCTCGATCTACCGGGGCATCGACGGAGGCGCCGGGGACATCGGGCACATCCGGGTGCCGGAGGGCGCTCAGGCGCTGTGCCGGTGCGGGTCGTACGGCTGTCTGGCCGCCGTCGCCAGCGGGGGTGCCGTGGCCCGGCGGCTCGCCGAGTCGGGTGTGCCGGCCGCCAGCGGCTCGGACGTGCGGGACCTGCTGGCGTCCGGGCACCCGGAGGCGGCGGCGCTCGCCCGGGAGGCCGGGCGCCGGGTCGGGGACGTCCTGGCGACCGTCGTGACGCTGCTCAACCCCGGCGTGCTGATGATCGCCGGGGACCTGGCCGGCACGCCCTTCCTCACCGGCGTACGGGAGCTGCTCTACCAGCGGGCGCTGCCGCGCTCCACCGCCCACCTGGACGTGGTGACCTCGCGGCTGGGGGAGCGGGCCGGGCTGGTGGGGGCCGGGGCGCTGGTCGTGGAGTACCTGTACGCGCCGGAGCGGGTGGAGGAGCGGCTGTCGGCGCTGGGGGTGTGACGTCGTGTTTCCCGTCCGGATCCCCGTCCGCATGGTGAAATCCGAGCCCGTGTGGCAGCGTGATTCTCGCCACCCTTGATAAGGGTTGCGCTCAGATGAGCGGATCTTGCGCGACTGCACTTCTCCAAGGGGTGGCACTCGGTGCCACCCTGTGATCGTTCATCGATCGAAATCGTAGGTGTCGCCACTCGCTCATCTGAGCGCAAAACTGCACCTGTGGGCGCTCGTGAGTTCAAGTAGTGAAAACACAAGCCCCTCTCTGCTTGCCAAGCCTTGACTTTCGATCCACTGGCGGACGAGTGGTTACGGGCGTATGACGCGCAAGTAGACGTACCCAGAAGCCTTCGATCTGGGTATGTTCCTCGCCGTCAGGGCAGCCACCGCGGCCTCAAGGAGTCGAGACCCGTGTCGGAAAACAAAGAACCCCACGTAGCGAAGTTCGTTTACGACTTCACCGAGGGCAACAAGGACCTCAAGGATCTCCTCGGTGGCAAGGGCGCCAACCTCGCCGAGATGACCAACCTGGGCCTTCCCGTCCCTCCGGGCTTCACCATCACCACCGAGGCCTGCAAGGTCTACCTCGACAGCGGCGAGGAGCCCGCGGCACTGCGTGACGAGGTGAGTGCGCACCTCGACGCCCTCGAGCAGAAGATGGGCAAGAAGCTCGGCCAGGCCGACAATCCCCTCCTCGTCTCCGTCCGCTCCGGCGCCAAGTTCTCCATGCCCGGCATGATGGACACCGTCCTGAACATCGGCCTCTCCGACAAATCGGTGCAGGGCCTGGCCAAGCAGGCCGGCGACGAGCGCTTCGCCTGGGACTCCTACCGGCGCCTCATCCAGATGTTCGGCAAGACCGTCCTCGGCGTCGACGGCGACCTCTTCGAGGAGGCCCTCGAGGCGGCCAAGGCGGCCAAGAAGGTCACCGTCGACACGGACCTCGAAGCGGCCGACCTGAAGAAGCTGGTCACCAAGTTCAAGAAGATCGTCAAGACCGAGGCCGGCCGGGACTTCCCGCAGGACCCGCGCGAGCAGATGGACCTCGCCATCAAGGCGGTCTTCGACTCCTGGAACGGCGACCGCGCCAAGCTCTACCGCCGCCAGGAGCGCATCCCGCACGACCTCGGCACCGCCGTCAACGTCTGCTCGATGGTCTTCGGCAACCTGGGCCCCGACTCCGGCACCGGCGTCGCCTTCACCCGCGACCCCGCCTCCGGCCACCAGGGCGTCTACGGCGACTACCTGCAGAACGCGCAGGGCGAGGACGTGGTCGCGGGCATCCGCAACACCGTGCCGCTCGCCGAGCTGGAGAACATCGACAAGAAGTCGTACGACCAGCTCATGCAGATCATGGAGACCCTGGAGAACCACTACAAGGATCTCTGCGACATCGAGTTCACCATCGAGCGCGGCCAGCTGTGGATGCTGCAGACCCGCGTCGGCAAGCGCACCGCCGGTGCCGCCTTCCGCATCGCCACCCAGCTGGTGGACCAGGGCCTGATCGACGAGACCGAGGCGCTCCAGCGCGTCAACGGCGCCCAGCTCGCCCAGCTGATGTTCCCCCGCTTCGACGAGCACGCCAAGACCGAGCAGGTCGGCCGGGGCATCGCGGCCTCGCCGGGCGCGGCGGTCGGCAAGGCGGTCTTCGACTCCTACACCGCCGTCAAGTGGTCCCGCTCGGGCGAGAAGGTCATCCTGGTCCGCCGCGAGACCAACCCCGACGACCTGGACGGCATGATCGCGGCCGAGGGCATCCTCACCTCGCGCGGCGGCAAGACCTCCCACGCGGCCGTCGTGGCGCGCGGCATGGGCAAGACCTGTGTCTGCGGCGCCGAGGAGCTGGAGGTCGACACCAAGCGGCGCCGGATGACGGTCCCGGGCGGGCACGTCGTCGAGGAGGGCGACGTCATCTCCATCGACGGCTCGACGGGCAAGGTGTACCTGGGCGAGGTCCCGGTGGTCCCGTCCCCGGTCGTGGAGTACTTCGAGGGCCGGATGCACGCCGGCGCCGACGACGCGGACGAGCTGGTCGAGGCGGTCCACCGCATCATGGCCTTCGCCGACCGCAAGCGCCGCCTGCGCGTGCGCGCCAACGCCGACAACGCCGAGGACGCGCTGCGCGCCCGTCGCTTCGGCGCCCAGGGCATCGGCCTGTGCCGTACGGAGCACATGTTCCTCGGCGACCGCCGCGAGCTGGTGGAGCGGCTGATCCTGGCCGACACCGAAGCCGAGCGCGAGGAGTCCCTCAAGCAGCTCCTGCCGCTGCAGAAGAAGGACTTCGTCGAGCTCTTCGAGGCGATGGACGGCCTGCCGGTCACCATCCGCCTCCTCGACCCGCCGCTGCACGAGTTCCTGCCCGACATCACCGAGCTGTCGGTGCGCGTGGCGCTGGCGGAGTCCCGCCAGGAGCCGCACGAGAACGAACTGCGCCTGCTCCAGGCGGTCCACCGTCTGCACGAGCAGAACCCCATGCTGGGCCTTCGGGGCGTACGCCTCGGCCTGGTCATCCCGGGTCTGTTCACCATGCAGGTCCGGGCCATCGCCGAGGCCGCGGCCGAGCGCAAGAACGCCAAGGGCGACCCGCGCGCCGAGATCATGATCCCGCTGGTCGGCACGGTCCAGGAGCTGGAGATCGTCCGCGACGAGGCCGACCAGGTCATCGCCGAGGTCGAGGCCGCCACCGGCGTTCGCCTGAAGCTGGCGATCGGCACGATGATCGAGCTGCCGCGCGCCGCGCTGACCGCCGGTCAGATCGCCGAGGCGGCGGAGTTCTTCTCCTTCGGCACGAACGACCTCACCCAGACGGTGTGGGGCTTCAGCCGGGACGACGTGGAGGCGAGCTTCTTCACGGCCTACCTGGAGAAGGGCATCTTCGGCGTCAGCCCCTTCGAGACGATCGACAAGGACGGCGTCGGCTCCCTGGTGAAGGCGGCGGCGAAGGCGGGCCGCGAAACACGTCCCGACCTGAAGCTCGGCGTCTGCGGCGAGCACGGCGGCGACCCGGAGTCGGTCCACTTCTTCCACGAGGCCGGGCTCGACTACGTCTCCTGCTCCCCGTTCCGCATCCCGGTCGCCCGCCTGGAAGCGGGCCGCGCGGCCACCCAGTCGGAGGGCAGCGACCACCGCTGACCCGCTGCCGAGAACCCCGGAGCCGTCGCTTGTCACCCGACCCTCACCGATCGGCGGCGGCTCCGGCGCACGAAAGAGAAGGGGCGGCACCCTGTGCGGGGGTGCCGCCCCTTCGTGCATCATCTGCGGAGACTGTCAAGCTAAGTCGCTGAGCAGGCGGAACAGCGTTTGGTGGCGTTGGTTGCCGTTGAACCCGCGCGAGGGTGTTGTGCCCTCGTTGTGCCCTCCGGGCACGGCTGGGGCCCCCTGTCGCGCGTTACCACAGGACGCTCCCGCCGTTCGGCCTGGTCACGCAGCTAGCGCCAGTCGGAGGGGTTGCTGTACTTCGCCGCTGTACTGCAACGGCTCCGGAGGCCGCTTCGGACCTGGGCAACACGGCAGGTCACGGCCCTGCACGCGGCAGTTGAGGGTGGACGAGTCCGCGGATAGTCCACGGCTGGTTGAGCACCGCTTTAGGAGATCATCCGGACGATCTACTGGCCTGGGCTGAGGTCTCTCCGCCTGCTCCGACTGGTGCGCGGTTGGTTCTCCTAGTACGGCAACGTCCGCTGCTGTCGCCGTCAAGAGTGCCGTCAGGCCAAGGAGTCGGAGCTGCGGTTTCGTCCGGCACCCCCCGCGAACGGGTCAGCCGATGACGATGGTGCGCAAGCCATCAGCTTGGGAAGCTCGGGTCTTATGGGGACGATGACCGCACCGACCTGCGGTTCGAACAGTGCTCCACCGGTCCTCAGCCGGCTGGCCGACGACGTCCGTCGGAGCAAGCCGCGCCAGCGGAAACGTCGGCGAGGCCTTGCACGATGACACTCGGCGAAACTACTCAGAGGAGGGTGTTTTGACGACGCTCATCGGGCTTCTCGGTGCGATTCTCGGTGTCTTGGCCGGGGCTATCGCCACTTACCTGACGGCGCGATCAAACATGCGACTAGAACTTGAGCACTCATATGACACAAATCTGCGAGACAAGAGGTTGGCGTGCTATCAAAAGCTTTTCCATATCTCTAAATGCCTGCCTCGATACTGGCGGCCAGGTGAAGATCCGACGAGGCAGGACTTGCTGCAGTTCAGCCAAGACTTCCATGATTGGTATTTTGGCGAGGATGCGGGAGGAATGTTCCTCACTCCGGCTGCAAAGAATGTTTACATGCGAATGCAGAACATGCTTGCGGAGGCGGCGCGTCCTACGGCGAGCGATAGCGGAGAAGAGTCTCCGCTATCAGTCACCGAGTCACAGACTATTCGTGACCTAGCCAGCGAACTACGACATCAGCTCGCCGAGGATGTTGGGGCTGCGAACCCTCCCCGCCTACGCTGGACGCGACTGGGTCCGACGCTCCAGCCGCCCACGAGCGTGGGCGCTAGGTCAGGCGACCCGTCGGAGCTGCTTTGGCGCGAGTGATCATGGCCCGGTCATCGCTCCGTCGACCTTCGCGACGCCCTGGAACGTCTGCACCAGCATCCTGAAGATGGCCCATCAAGAGGGGATCATCCCGAAGTACCCGTGGGAAGGGCTGAAGCCCCCCGAGGTCTTCTGTCCGGAGATTCACCCGCTCCACCCGGAGGCAGTGAAGGCGCTGATCGTGACCGCATCTCCCCGGTACCGCGCCTTGGTGCGGCAGGCTGCATCGACGGGTCTGCGGCAGGGCGAGTTGTTCGGGCTGGAGGACGAAGAGCCTGCCGAGACCGTGACCGTCAAGCAGCAACTGATCGGTCCAGACAAGGGGGTGCCGTACCTCGGGGAGCCGAAGACCAAGCAGAGCTACCGGTCTGTTCCCCAAGGGCGTTCGGTCGTAGGCGAGATCGCCCGGCATCGAGAGGAGTTCCCGCCGCGGGTCGTCTACATAGAGGATCGGACGAACCCGAGAAAGCCCGTGTGGCGCCACGCTCGCTTGCTCTACACCAGCGCGACCGGTGGGGCGATCCGGCGTGGCAGGTGGGCGAAGGTGTGGGCCCGCAACGTCAAGCGGGCGAACACCTACTTGAAGAAGTCCGGCAGCAAGGTCCGTGTCCCCGAGGACACGACCCTTCACGATCTGCGACACTTCTACGCCTCGGTCCTGATCAAGAACGGGGCGACACCGAAGCAGGTACAGATGAGGCTTGGCCACGCTGAGCCATCGATCACGCTGAACGTCTACACCCACCTGTGGGAGGCGGAGGCGGACCGAACCGCCGACATGATGGAGGCGGTCCTGAGCGATGTGCCCTGACTGTGCCCTCTGACGTCCCGGTATGGCCGACTCCCCAGGTCAGGGAGTCGGCCATACACCCTGTGCGGGGTGCCGCCCCTTCGTGTGCCCTCACATCGGGTGGCTTCGCTACTCCCGGCCTCCGGCACCGGCCGAGTGCTCGACGGTCGCGCGCGAGGGGATCCTCCGACGCGCGGACGGGCGTTCAGGCGTCCGGCGTGCACCCGGCGTGGACAGGCCGCGGATGCTCCCGCTCGGCGCGGCCGACCTCCGCCTCGCCAACGCGGTCAGGCGCTTCTCAGCCCACGCTGAGCCAAGCCGAGGGCGACAGTACCGAAATCCGTGCCGATGTACTCGAGCTCCGTCGCGCTATGTGCCCCAGCCCCCCACACATACACCGGAGCTTCACCCTCCGCGCTCATTCGACTGGTGTCGAGAGTGAAGTATCCGCCCATTCCATCGGGCCGGAACGCGACCAGGTGGGACGGCATACCCGTGGACTCCCTGAGGTCAAAGGTCTCGGTTACCGCTCCCAGCAGCTGGCTGTCACGGACGACGACGCCGTAGATTTCCTCTCCTGCCACATAACAGTCCCCCAGCTCCCGCAGGAAGAATTTATAAGACTCGGGGAAGGTGACGCCCAGTTGTCGTTCTGCTTCCGCGATCTCGGCTTCCGAGCATCCGCCTGCGAAAATAGACTCATCAGGATTCTCGCGAAAAAGCTGCACGAACTGTTCCGCTTCCCTAATTCCCATCGCGGCTCTCCAGGTATGCTTTTGCTCGGTCTTTCCAATACTGCTTGCGCCAGAGGTCGAATTCTTCCCGGTTTATCCCGGACGGAATATCTGTTCCTGACTTCCAGTGCAGTTGATGATAGTTGCCGAAATGTAGGCTGTGGGTAACTTCCGCCATCGGGCCGTCTTGCGTCTGAAGCATGTGGTGGACATTCATGGGTTTTCCATCAGGGCCGAGAGGGGCGAGTCCCTGCTGCATGCGCGGCGAGCCCAAGGCGGGTAAAGACCATTGATCGCTGCACGGCTGGGCGGGGCTGAACCCTCCGCGGGGGTTGTCGCGTCATCTCGGCAGGTCCGCGAGTCCGCACCCTAGGGTGAAGGCTGCAACCTCGACCACGGAGAGCGACAGCGGAGAGGGTGGGGCATGCCCGACTGGACCACGACCGACATCCCCGAACTCACCGGTCGCCTCGCCGTCGTCACCGGCGCCAACAGCGGGATCGGGTATGTCACCGCGCTCGAGCTCGTCCGCAAGGGGGCTCGGGTGGTGCTCGCGTGTCGGAACGAGGCGCGGGGGAGGGCGGCCGTCGAGCGGATCAGGGAGGAAGCGCCTGAGGGGGCCGCCGAGTTGGGGCTGCTGGACCTCGGGGACCTGGCGTCCGTACGGGAGTTCGCGGACGGTCTGCGCCACGACCGGCTCGATCTGCTCGTCAACAACGCCGGGGTGATGGCGCTGCCGTACGGGACGACGGCCGACGGGTTCGAGACGCAGTTCGGCGTCAACCACCTGGGCCACTTCGCCCTCACCGGTCTGCTGTTGCCCAGGCTGCTCGCCGCGCCCGGTGCCCGGATCGTGACCGTGTCCAGCATGATGCACGCGCTGGCCAACATCGACCCCGCCGACCTCAACGGCACGCGACACTATCGCCGTTGGATCGCCTACGCCCGTTCGAAGACCGCCAACCTGCTGTTCACGCACGAGCTGGCGCGCCGGCTGGCGGCACACGGGGCAGATGTGGTGGCCGCCGCGGCGCACCCCGGATACGCGGCCACCAACCTCCAGACCGCCGGCCCCCGGGCCGAGGCGCGCCGGGTCGCCGAGCGGTTCATGGAGCTGGGCAACCGGGTCATCGCGCAGCCGGCCGAGGCGGGCGCCCTGCCCACGCTCTACGCGGCGACCGCCCCCGGCGTGCGGCCCGACGCCTTCGTCGGTCCCTCCTTCGCGATGTGGCGGGGTGCGCCGGCGCCGTCCCGGCGGGCGTCGTGGACGCTCGACGACGCGATGGGAGTGCGGCTCTGGGAGGAGTCCGAGCGGCTGACCGGGGTCACGTACGACGCGCTGGAAGCGTGACGCGTCAGAGCGACCCGCCGCTGTCCACCACCAGGTCCGTGCCGACGACGGACGCCGCGTCGGCGGAGGCGAGATACAGGACGGCGGCGGCCACCTCCTCGGTGGCCGCGATCCGGCCGAGCGGGAGGGCGGCCTTGGCGCGCTCGGTCCGCCCGGCCTCCGTCTCGTCGGGGCGCAGGGACATGGGCGTGTCGGTGGCCCCGGGGCTGACCACGTTGATGCGGACGCCGTCGCGGATACGCGGGCGGAGGACGGTGAGCACCACCCCTGCGCCCGCGTACGCGTCAGGGCATCGGCGTCAGGCGGCCCGCACCTCGTACGCGGCCACCCGCACCGACTCGTCGTCCAGGCACTCCCCGGTGGCCAGGTCGAAGCGCTGCTTCAGCAGCGGGGAGGCGACGAACGGACGGCCCTCATGGGTGCCGGTGAGGCCGCGGGAGAGGACCGCCGCGCCGACGAACGGGTCCCGGTTGTCGATGCCGTACAGGTTGCCGTTGCGGTCGCGGAACAGGGCGACCTGGCGGCCGTCCGGCAGCAGCGCGGCCACGCCCCTGCCCGGGGTCAGGGCGCTGAGGTCGCAGACCGTGAACCAGTCGCCGTCGAGCTGGAGCTGGACCTTGAGGTCGGTCGTCTCGAGTGCCAGGGTCATCGCTGGGCGCTTCCTTCCAGAATGTCTTCGGTGGGGCGCATGCCGATCGACAGCAGGGGCAGGTCGGGCTTCATCTGGTCGCGCTCGGGGACGAAGCCGACGACCGGGTCGGGGGTGTCCGGAGCGTTCACGAAGGACACGAACCGGGCGAGCTTCTCGGGGTCGTTGATGGTCTCGGCCCACTCGTCGCGGTAGTTGCCGACGTGCGCCTGCATCAGCGCCTCCAGCTCCTCGCAGATGCCGAGCGAGTCGTGCACCACCACGTCCCGTACGTGGTCCAGGCCGCCAGGGATCCGCTCCAGCCAGGTGGAGGTGCGCTCCAGGCGGTCGGCGGTGCGGATGTAGAACATCAGGAACCGGTCGATCAGGCGGATCAGTTCGGCGTCCGACAGGTCCTGGGCCAGCAGGTCCGCGTGGCGCGGGGTCGCGCCGCCGTTGCCGCCGACGTAGAGGTTCCAGCCGTTGGCGGTGGCGATCACGCCGAAGTCCTTCGACTGGGCCTCCGCGCACTCGCGCTGGCAGCCGGAGACCGCCGACTTGAGCTTGTGCGGCGACCTGAGCCCCCGGTAGCGCAGCTCCAGGTCGATCGCCATCCGGACCGAGTCCTGGACGCCGTACCGGCACCAGGTCTGGCCCACGCAGGACTTCACGGTGCGCAGCGCCTTGCCGTAGGCGTGGCCGGACTCGAAGCCGGCGTCGACCAACCGGGCCCAGATCAGCGGGAGCTGCTCGACGCGGGCGCCGAACATGTCGATCCGCTGGCCGCCGGTGATCTTCGTGTAGAGGCCGAAGTCGCGGGCGATCTCACCGATCACGATCAGCTTCTCCGGGGCGATCTCGCCGCCGGGGATGCGCGGGACGACGGAGTACGAGCCGTTCTTCTGCAGGTTGGCGAGGAAGTGGTCGTTGCTGTCCTGAAGGGCCGCCTGCTCGCCGTCCAGGACGTAGCCGCTCGCGCCGATCGTCGGGGCGAGGGAGGCGATGATCGAGGCCACCGTCGGCTTGCAGACCTCGCAGCCGTCGCCGCCCCGGGCGCCCTCGCGGCCGTACCGGTCCAGCAGGTCCTGGTAGGAGGTGATGCGCAGGGCGAGGACGATCTCGTACAGCTCCTCGCGGGTCTGCCCGAAGCAGCCGCACAGGCCCTTGTCGACCTCGACGCCGCTCGCCTCCAGCTCGGCGGTGACCAGCTGGCCCAGCACCTTGACGCAGGAGCCGCAGCCGGTACCGGCCTTGGTGCACTTCTTCACCTCGGGCACGGTGGTGCACTGGTGGTCGGTGACCGCGCCGCGGATGATGCCCTTGCTGACGTTGTGACAGGAGCAGATGATCGCGTCGTCCGGCAGCGCGGACGGGCCGAGCTGGGCGGACTCTCCGGCACCGGCGGGCAGCACCAGCGACTCCGGCGAGACCGGCGGGATGGAGCCGGTGAAGGCGCGCAGCGTGCCGTACGCCTCCGCGTCGCCGACCAGGATGCCGCCGAGCAGGGTGCCGTCGCGGCCGATGACCAGCTTCTTGTACAGGCCCGCGCGGGAGTCGGAGTAGACGACGTCCAGGCAGTCCTCGGTGGTGCCGTGCGCGTCACCGAAGGAGGCCACGTCCACGCCGAGCAGCTTCAGCTTGGTGGACAGGTCGGCGCCGGTGAAGGAGGCCTCGTCGGCGGCGATCGTGGCGGCGGCCGTCTCGGCCTGCTCGTAACCCGGGGCCACCAGGCCGTACACCCGGCCGTCCGCCGCCAGCGCGCACTCGCCGATCGCGAACACGTGCGGGTCGGTGACCGTGCGGCACTGCTCGTCGACCGTGATGCCGCCGCGCTCGCCGACCGTGAGGCCGCAGTCGCGGGCGAGCTGGTCGCGGGGGCGGACACCGGCGGAGAACACCACCATGTCGGTGGCGAGTTCGGAGCCGTCGGACAGCTTCATGCCGTTGACCGCGCCGTCCTCACCGACGAGGATCTCCTGCGTGCCGACCCCGGTGTGGACGCTCAGGCCCATGTCCTCGATGGTGCGCAGCAGCGCGGCGCCACCGCCCTCGTCGACCTGCACCGGCATCAGACGCGGCGCGAACTCCACGATGTGGGAGGTCAGTCCGAGGCCCTTGAGCGCGCCCGCGGCTTCGAGGCCGAGGAGGCCGCCGCCGACCACCGCGCCGGTCGTCGCCTTCGACTTCGCGTACTCCTCGATCGCGAGGAGATCCTCGATGGTGCGGTAGACGAAGCAGCCCTCGGCGTCCTTGTTCGGAACCGGCGGGACGAAGGGGTAGGAGCCGGTGGCCAGGACGAGGGTGTCGTACTCGACGACCAGCCCGGACCGGGCGGTCACCTTCTTCGCCTCGCGGTCGATCGCCTCCGCCGGGTCGCCCACGTACAGCTCGATGCCGTGGTCCTTGATGAACTCCATGTCGGTCATGGAGAGTTCCTCGGGCGTCGTGCCCGAGAAGTACGAGGTGAGCTGCACGCGGTCGTACGCGGGACGCGGCTCCTCGCACAGCACGACCACGCGGTGCGTGGCGGTCAGGCCGCGCTCGGCGAGCGCTTCGAGGAAGCGCTGGCCGACCATGCCATGGCCGACGAGCACGATCGTGGGGCGGGGGCGGTCCCCAACAAGTGCGGTCGTGGACATCAGGAGCCTCCATCATTGGTGAGCAGGTGGAGCAGGGGGCCGCCGTCCGTGGGGAGCGGCTCTGCTCCCTCCCAGGCGCGGGCGAGCGCGCCGACGGTGCCGAGTTCGCCGACCAGGACGCCGCCGACCAGGCGGTCGTCGCGGACGACGACCTTGCGGTAGGTGCCCCGGGTGGCATCGGCGAGCTGCACGACGTCGTCGCCGGGGAGCGGCTCGGGCTCCCCGAAGGCGGCGAGGTCGAAGGGGGAGTCCTGCCCGGTCAGGGTGAGCCGGGTCAGGGAGCGGGTGCCGGTGTACCGGGCGTCGGCGCGCCCGGCGAGCAACTCGGCCAGCGCCTCGGCCTGTTCGAGGGCCGGGGTGGCGAGGCCGTACACCGTGCCGTTGTGCTGGGCGCAGTCGCCGATCGCGTGGATGTGCGGGTCGGAGGTGCGCAGTTCGTCGTCGACGAGGATGCCCTTGTGGACGGCGAGTCCGGCGTCCTGGGCGAGACCGGTGCGCGGGTGCACACCGCAGGCCAGGACCACCAGGTCGGCGTCGAGGGCGTAGCCGTCGGCCATCTCCACCGAGCGGACCGCGCCGGCGACGCAGCGCACGTCCCGCACCCGGCACTCGGTGTGCACCTCGACGCCCAGGTCCTTCAGGTGGCGCCGGACGAGCTTGGAGGCGCCCGGGTCGAGCTGGCGCTCCATCAGCCGCTCGGACTGCTGGGCGAGCACGACCTGCGCGCCGCGCAGCGCGAGCGCCCGGGCCGCGGACACGCCGAGCAGTCCGCCGCCGATGACGACCGCCCGCACACCCGGCCGGACCGCCTTGGACAGGCCCAGGCAGTCGTCCATGGTGCGGAACGCGTGGACCCCCTCGGGCAGTTCGTGGTCGGGGGTGAACAGGCCGCGCAGCGGCGGAAGTACCGGGTTGGAGCCGGTGGCCAGGACGAGCGTGTCGTACGCGATCACCGAGCCGTCCGCGCACCGCAGCTGACGTGCCGCGCGGTCGATGCCGGTGACCCGGGTGCGCACGAGGCCGTCGGGCGACGGCAGCGCGATCACCTCGGGGGCGTAGCGGCCGGCCAGCACCTCGGCGAGGAGCACCCGGTTGTACGGGCGGTGCTCCTCCTCGCCGACGAGCAGCGCGGGCGTGCCGAGCTCACCGAGCCGCCGGGCGAGACGTACGCCCGCGAGGCCGGCGCCGATCACCACCACACGCGTATTCGAGGTCATGTCCTTGAGCGTGCGGTGCCGACGTTACCCGGCCGCATCGCATCTGTTTCCCGCGAGGAACGCTGCCCTCAGCGGGGGCGGACCGGGAGTGTGAGGGCTTTGGGCGCGCGTCAAGGGAGGTCTGTGAGGTGGGGCCGGCCGAACCACCGGGTTGCGTGCAGGCACCATCGTGTACGACGTGCGCGGGCGGAAGTTCGGAGGAGGCGGATCTCCGCAGCTCACGCTCGGGGGGAAGTCTCATGGACGGCGCCTTGGACATCAAGGTCCGGGACACGGCCGTCGTACGGGTCCGGCAGGTCGCCCGCGGGCCCTTCGCGGCCGGCACCGGCGGCGGGCCGTCTTGCGGTGCACGCCCTGCCGGTCGCTGTGGCGTACGTCCCACTGGCGCTGCCGACGGGGCGCCGGCGGCGCGGGCCGGTGCGGCCGGGCGGCCTGGGAGGCCGCCGCTTCGGCCTCTAACGGCTCGCCGTCAGATGCGCGAACACGACCACGTTCCCCTGATACCCGGTCACCTTCGAGTAGCCCCCGCCGCAGGTGATCACCCGCAGCTCGGGGCGCCTGGCCGCGCCGTAGACCTTCTCGTCGGGGAAGTCGCGCGCGGAGTAGACCTCCACCGCGTCCACGGTGAACACGGCCACGCTCCCGTCCTGCCGGTCCACCTCGATGGCGGCGCCGCGTCTGAGGGCGCCGAGGTCGTAGAAGACGGCGGGGCCCTCGGTGTTGTCGACGTGGCCGGCGACGATGGCGGTGCCCCGCTCGCCCGGGGTGGTGCCGGCCTCGTACCAGCCGGCGAGGTTCTTGTTCCCCGCAGGCGGCACGTCCAGGCTGCCCGAACTCGTCAGGCCCAGGCCCATCAGGGGAGCGTTCACGCGGATCGCGGGGATCCGGATGCGAGTGGGCGGCGACGGCGCCAGCGCGGGGAACGCGAGCCGTTCCTCGCCCGGGTCCGGGCGGCCCTCGGCGGCGGACGGCTGGGGCGGCGCGTGCGTCCCGGAGCCGCTGCCCAGCAGCCACACCCCGGAGCCCAGGGCGACGACGGTGACCGCGGCTATCGCGGTGTCCCCGATCCTGCGCATGTGTACCCCTTCCCGGAACTGGACCCCTTCCCCCTCCGGGCCGCGAGGGGCATCGGACCCGGAGGGGGCGGGACGTGCGGTACCGGCGGACGGACAGCGGAGGGTGTCCGTCAGATCCCGTCGCCTCTCGCCCGGCGATGCAGGAGCCAGGTACCGCCCGCGGCGGCGACGGCCAGAGCCGCCACGCCCGCCGCGGTCTGCACGGGGTCGGGACCGAGTGCGCCGCCGACCCCCGTCTTCACGCTTCCTCGCGGCTGCACCTGGTCGCCCGCCGTGGCCACCGCCACCACCAGGTCGCCCGTCAGCCGCTTGTCGCCCTCGGCGCACCGCGCGACGATCTCGTACGTCCCCGGCTGCGCGCTCGGCGGCACGCGGAACTGCCCGATCGCCTCGCCCTCGTGCGTACTGGGCGCCAGTGTGAAGGTGCCGGCGCCCACCGCGGTCGCGTCCCCGGCCGCCGTGCCCCGGCCCCCGCACGCCGCCGTGTTCACCGTGACCGTGCCGCCGGGTGCCGCGGTGGACGGGTACACGTCCAGTCCGCTGGTGTTCCCGGCGTACGCAGGGGCGGTGACCAGCCCGGTGGTGGCGACGGCGAGCGCGGTACCGGTCAGCAGACGGGCGGTGCGGCGCATGGTGCTCCCTCGAGCTCGTCGGACACGTGCTGTGCCCTTCCGAGGTAAGTGGCACACGGCCACGCGCGCTTGCCGAGAAGACACCGGCGATGGGATGAACGGGTGTCGCCCGCGGCCCCCGCCGGGGGCATCGGGGGCGTGTTCGGGCAGGTCACGGGCGTGCGAGGGGTCCCGGTGAAGAGCACCCGAACGGGCGGGCGGCGCGGGTAACTCGTCTAGGGGCTTCCATCGGAAACCCCCGGGTCACAGCACTGTCGCGGCAACCGCAGCGCAAGCCCGTCCAGGACGACGTCCAGGCCGTAGGCGAACGTGGCGTCGCGCACCCTCACGGGGTCCTCCGTGGCGGCGGACGCCTCGGCACAGGACTCGGTGAGGTGGCCGTGGCCGGCCGCGGCCTGCCGGGCGGCGGGCAGCAGCCGGGCGTCGGCTCGGCCCTGAACGACACTGTCCAGCAGGCCCGCACCGTCCTGGGCATCGCGATCCTCGGCTCGCTGATGACCAGCGGCTACACGAACCGTATGCCCTCCACCGCCCCCACGGCGGCCCGCCGGTTTCATCGCGGGCGCGTTCACGACGGCCGACCCGGGCCTCCTGCACACGGCCCGCGAGGCCTTCACGTCCTCGATGTCGGCCACCTTCACCCTCAGCGCGATCGGCGTCCCGGCCGCCGCGGTCCCGGCGACCCTGGTCATGCCTGACCCCGAGCCGGAGCGGCCGGCCGAGACCCCGGAGCAGGAGCCCGAACCGGTCGCCTGACCCACCCGCACCGCACGACGGGACGACGAAGGCCGGCACCCCGCAGGGGGCGCCGGCCTCCGGCGTCGGAGGCGCCGGGTCAGTTGACGTTGACGGCGCTCCAGGCCGCCGCCACCGCGTTGTACTCCGTACTGCCCGAGCCGTACAGGTCCTTCGCCGCGTTCAGGGTCGCCGTCCGCGCCCCCGCGTAGTTCGTCGAGGAGGTCATGTAGACCGTCAGCGCCCGGTACCAGATCTTGCCGAGCTTGTCGCGGCCGATGCCCGTGACCGTCGAGCCGTTGGACGTCGGGGAGTTGTAGCTGACCCCGTTGATGGTCTTCGCCCCGCTGCCCTCCGCGAGGAGGTAGGCGAAGTGGTTGGCGACTCCCGACGAGTAGTGGACGTCGAGATTCCCGACCGACGAACTCCAGTAGTCCGCCGAGCTGCCGTCCTTGGAGGGCTTGTCCATGAAGCGGAGCGCCGCCTTGCCGAAGCCGGAGCGGACGATCTTCTCGCCGATCAGGTAGTCGCCCTGGTCGGAGGAGTTGTTCGCGTACCACTCCACCAGCGTGCCGAGGATGTCCGAGGTCGCCTCGTTGAGCCCGCCGGACTCGCCCGAGTAGGTCAGCGCGGCCGTCTTGGAGGTGACCCCGTGCGTCATCTCGTGGCCCGCCACGTCCAGCGCCACCAGCGGGCCGAGGTTCGTGCCGTCACCGTCGCCGTACGTCATGCAGAAGCAGCTGTCGTCCCAGAAGGCGTTGTTGTAGCTGCTGCCGTAGTGGACGCGGTTGTACGAGCCCTTGCCGTCGTTCGCGATGCCGTTGCGGCCGTGGACGCTCCTGTAGTAGTCCCAGGTCTCGTCGGTGCCGTACTGGGCGTCCACCGCCGCCGTGGACCGGTCGGCGGTCGTGCCCGTGCCCCAGTGGTTGTCGGTGTCCGTGAACAGGGTCGCGGGGGCCCGGCTGAAGCAGATGCCGAAGATGCACAGGTCGGTCTTGTTCGCGGCGTCGCCGGTGTAGGTGTTGCCGCGGGTGGGGTCCTTCAGCTGGTACGAGGACCCCGACTGGGTGGTCTCCAGCGGCACCGTGCCGCTGTACAGCGACCTGCCGTCACCGGTCGCCGTCTCGATGCTGTCCCAGGCGTCGATCTGCGCACCCGTGCGGGCGTCCGTCAGCACGGTGCGGGCGGCCGGGTTGCCGAGCGAGTCCTTGCCGACGGCGTTGGTACGCCAGGCCAGCCTCGACGCGCCGTGCAGGGCGTCGACGACCAGCTCGGGCCTGGCCTTCACCTGCTTCAGGCTCTCGCCGAGGTTCGCGGCGCGCAGCGCGTTCACCGCGAGGTCGGCGGCCTTGGGGGCGGACACCGTCGGGGTGATGGAGGAGAGGGATATCGCGCTCCTCGTCGCGCGGTCGGCGCTGCGGTACGTGCCGTTCGGGGCCAGGTGGACCACGAAGTCACCGCCCAGAACGGGCAGTTGGCGGTAGGTGCGGTCGTAGCGGACGTGCTGGGTGCCGTCCTTGTCGACGATCACGTCCCGGACCGTGGTGTCCTGCGCGGTGGAGAGTCCCAGGCCGGTGGCGTGGGCCACGAGCGCCGACGCGGCGTTCTCGATCGCGGTGGCCCGGGTCGGTCTGCCGTCGGCGTGCGCGGCGGGGGAGAGCGCCGCGGCCAGCAGCGTTGCGGTGGTGGCGGCGATGCCGGCCGTGGCGAGACGGGATCCTCGGTTCTGCCGTGTCCGACTCATCGGTCTCCTAGGGGAGGCGCCTGGAAGGCGTGGGGGTGGCGCGCTGATGTCCCTGAGATTTAAGGGGCCCTGACATGTCATGTCCATAGCGCCCGCGCGGAGATGTGTGGGGAGTCGGAGGGGGTCCAGAATCGTTTCTGTGACCCTGCCGTTCTTCGTCTACGGAACCTTGCGCCCCGGCGAGGGCAACCATGACGTGTTCCTGCGCGGCCGCACGCTGTCCGAGGAACCGGCCCGCCTGGAGGGCGCGGTGCTGTACGGCGGACCCGGTTATCCCTACGCCGTGGAGCAGCCCGGCGGAACGGTGCGCGGGGAACTGGTGACGCCGCTGCCGGAGAAGTACGGCGAGCTGCTGGTCGCGCTGGACCGCCTGGAGGAGTACGCGCCCGGGGATGCCCGGAACCTGTACGAACGGGTGCGGAGGCGGGTGGTCCGCGAGGCCGACGGGGTCGCGGTGCGTGCCTGGGTCTACGTCGCCGCACCCCCGGTCGCGGCGCGACTGCGCGAGCGGGGCACGCGGATCGAAGGCGGTGACTGGCTGGTCGGACGCTAGGCGAGCCGCACCGGCAGCATCCCCGGCGCCTCCGGCACCCGCACCCGCGGATCCGTCCCGTCCCACTCCGCCGACGCACCCGCCCCGGCCGTGTGGAGCACCTCGGCCCGAACGCCCTCCGCCAACTCCCGCACGGGCGGTGCCGCTTCGTCCTCCCCGCCTCCGCGCCACACCGGCACGCAGGTCGCCCCCGGCGCCCGCAGCCCCAGCGCCACCCACGTGTCTGCCCACCCCGGCAGTCCGAGCGGCCGGAAGGGCACCGCATCGGGCAGGCCGGCGCGGATCGCCTTGTGGACCGTCACCGCGTCCCGCACTAGTAGGGCTTGGTCAGGTTTGTATTGCCGTGGTTATGTCGCGGTGGCAGGTGGGGCAGGCGCCGGCCCAGAGGGCGAGGAGTGTCTGCAGTTCGCGG
>NZ_JBITDA010000027.1:0-111514 GCF_044453765.1 Streptomyces sp. NPDC051636
AACGACAGACTGGTGAAAGCCACACCCGGCACCCCTGGGTGAGCCAACCCTACGAATGGCTCGCTCAGCCCGATCAACAAGGTAGGGACTGGTGACTGGTTAATGTGATCGCCTCGTCCACGCCCACGGCGTAGTCCCACCGAAACCGCAAGAAGTAGCAGTGGCTCCGCGGTTGCGCATGTGGCCCGCGGTGCCCATCAACACCGGCGGAGTGACCGAGAGCTCCATCTGCGAAGCCACACTCACAGAGGCCCAGCAGAAGGCCATCGGGGTGTGGGGGAACCGATGTCTGGCAAGGGCGAGGTCAGCTGCCACTTCTCCATGACCCCGGACGAGGACAATCCGGCCGGCTACGTGGTCTCCGTGTTCAAGAACGAGGAAGCCCTGCTGGAGACCGCCGACGGAACAGACCCCAGCCCCACGAAGGCCGTGCCGGTCACGGTGAAGGGACGCGGTGCGGCCCGCCAGGTCATGTACGGCGACGACTGGCGGGCGTCGCTCACGGTGGACATCGGTGCCGGTCAGTTCCTCTTCATCGAGAGGTACTCACCCGCTCACGTGGTGTCAGAGCAGGATCTCAATGCCCAGGCACGCATAGCGGCCGAACAGGTGTTGGAAAATCTGGAGAAGGCGAGCGCCGAGGGCGCGTGACTGCCTGGATTCGTCGACAGTGGTCAGCGGAGGCTTTCTAAAGATCGGCGACGCTGCCGATGATTGCGTCGGCCAGGGCGACAGCATCCGCATCAGGCACTCGGTCGCGTCGTCCTGGTCCGTGCTTGCCGTAGAGCACGCGATCTGCCAGGCGTTGCCGGGCCACGCCAGGCGCCTTCTGGCCCCAGTTATAGGAGTCGCTGTTGCAGAACTGATGGGCAAGGACGAGGTTGCCCAGAGTGTCGGTGCCACCGGCCACGATCTCGACGACGTGGTGGACACTCGGGGAGCACGGATGCGGCTGTTTGAAGGCTCCGTTGACGGGGGTGTGGCAAATCGCACAACACCAACCATCGCGTTCGCCGATCTGCTCAAGCGTGTAGCTGTCCCGCCGGCCGTTCTCGCGTATGCGCCGTGCCCGCCGCCGGTTTTGCCGCCGTTTGATCGCCCGATGACGTTCAGCCTTTTGTTCTCCCTCGGTGAGCTGAGACCACCTGTCGGGATCGAGGACGATGAACTGCCATTGGCCGGGCCGGCCCTCACCGACCTCGACAACATGGCGGGGCATTCCCGGGTTCCGCTCTTCGCCTGACGTGGTGGCAGGGTAGTTGTCGTCCATGGGCCCTCAGATTGCCTTCTGGCTTCGCAGGTTTCCGGGGGGCACGAGAAGAGTGTGGCGTGCCCGTGCCACGTCAAGCAGCCTGGCACGGAGCGTTTCCCTCGTCCGGCCACGGGTCTTGATCGCGTGGCAATTGGCGCAGAGGGCGATCATCTGACTGGGGTGGTCACGTCCACCGCGGGCAAGGTCCTCTATGTGATCGATCTCGAGTAGCGGATCGCCGGTATCGGTTACATCGGCAGGTTGACCGGTGCAGGCCGGGTTCTCGCAACGGCCCTCGCTGCGTAGGAGGACCGCGCGCCGGGCGGAGCCGGATCTTATGGGGTTCGCCAAGGTTCGGATCGTGCGTCGCCCTTGGTTCTCGTCCTCGCGATGCTCGACGATGCGGCAGAGCCGCTCGTACTGCGCGGCCACGACAACCGCCTGCGGTATTCCGGTGTCTCCCGGATCCGAGACGTCGTCGGCCACCCCTTCGTCGTATAGCCCGACGTCAGTGAGCAACAACCTGTAATCCAGGCCCTCAAAGTACCGGATCAGAAGCGCGTCTATCGACGCGAGGCGGGCTTCGCCCGAGCGCTGTAGGAGGTCGTACTCCGGCTCGGGCAGTCCACCGCGCGGCCGGTTCTCGGCGTACCAGCGTCTGAGAGCCGTGTCTCCGCGAGCGGGAGGTACCGCACTGGAGTGGTCCTGCAGTTCCCACAAGCCAGCGTAGTAGAGAGCCGAGATCGGGTAATCGGGACGGGGGCGCTCGCCCCGCAGGCCATGGCGATTCAGAAGATCCTGGAGTGGCTTCTCAGTTTCGGGCCAGGGCAGCAGACGTGATTCTCCTCGGCGAGCGCGTCCGATAGCCCAGAGGAGGGTGATTGGTTGGTATAGAGCGGGCTGACCCGAGGCCCGGTTTACTCTGAGGTTGGCGATGGCATCGAGGAGTGCATCAGTTCGCGAGGCGCCCTTGACGGGATCGTCCACGACCGTGAAGCTGAGTCTGCGGAGTAGCCGAACGGCATGGTCCGCACCCCCGGAAAGACCCGCAGGGGAAAGGCACTCCTGGCCTGGCAGATAGCCATGGGCGACGCCTACGATTGCCTTCGAGTCGTAGAACCTGCCGTTGTGGGACAGCAGGTAGCGACGTGCTTCACCGAAGCCATACTGGTGTAGGAATCCCTCACGACCGAGTGAGTCGCATTCCTCGATCGCCCGTAGGACCTCGGAAGCCGTGATGTCCGTCAGCGCCATGCAGTGCACAGTAGGCGACGCCACCGACAGTCGGTGCTGTGCTTCTTCGTACAGCATGGGTTTATGCTCCGCCGGTGACATCGCCGAATCGCTTCCAGCTCACATTTGACGGGCGCTCCTATGCCGTTGCGGTCGACGGCCAGGACGTGAGCGAGCACGTAGCCGCGGTGGACGTCCACGCTGTGCCACACGACCTACCTCGCGTCCTGCTGCACCTGCGACCGACCGGATCGTGGCCGACCGCACTGGATCTGCTTGCTCAGGTTGAGATCGGCACGCCCCCGGACCCGGGTCCTGCTGCCGCCGCCTTCCTGGAGGCTCTGGATCCGCTCGAGGTCGAGCGCGCTGCCCTCGCCCGGATGGACATGGAGAACGTGCCGGGTGGCGGTACGGCGGCGGTGCTGCGGCAGTTGGCGGAGTGGGCCCGTGGGGCTTGAGCTCTCCGGTGTGCGCCGTGTCGTCGAGAGGATGCTCGATGACGAGTTGCGGCTCTGGCGCGATCCGGACGGCGGCGCGGACGATGTACTCAACGAGACGACCGGCCTGCTGGAGCCCCCCGATGGTGCTGGCGAAGTCGTGTGGGAGGGGCGCGGGGCCGTGGTGCCCATGGGTCAACCTGCTCTGCTCGTGCCGCTCGACGGCTCCATCGCGCAGATGCCGACCACTACCGCGTATCAGGCCATGCTGCCCATCGCGGCCCCCTGCGCGAGCCCGGGCGACCTGTTGACCGTCATCAGCTCGTCCCGGGACCCTCAGCTCGTCGGACGCCGCTTCCGTGTCGGTGACACCGCCGTGGGAACGTTCGCTGTCGTACGCCTCGTCCGTCTTCAAGTCCTCAGCTGAATGACGCGCAGCTGCTGGTTACCCGCTTGTCCGGATGTGACGGCTGCCCGCGTCACCGTGGTCGATTACTTCCGGTGGCGGTCCGGATCGTAGATCGCGGGCAGGAACGGCTTGATGCCCAGGGCGTAGAAGCCGTACTCAAGCTGCTGGTACCAGCTGCGATTGCTCTCCAGTTCTTTGGCCACCTGAACCGGCACGCCGCCAGGGTGGTCTTCCGTGGACACCATCACGACGAACGAGCTGCCCATGTCGCCGGGGTCCGATGGATTGCCGATCACAGTGAATTCCCAGGTCGCGGCACCAGGTACGTCCGACACAGCCGCAAGCCGCTGCAGGACGAACGTCGGCTGCTCCAGCAACACCCCGGACTGGGCCCGGATTGCGAATGCCTCTGCCTCCACGATGCGCCACGGGGGCTCAGGGCCTGTGTGGTGCACATCGGAGAACAGTGCATCCCGTAGCCGGGAGTACTCGGCGGCTGTACTCGCCAGGCGCCGCGTGTCCTCGGCCAGTTCTCGTCTGTTGTCGCAGCTCTCCAGCAGTCCGCGCAGCCTGTCGAGTCGGCCGCGGACCCACGGCTTGAGGAACCGTTCCAGAGCGTCCAGGCGATACGCGTCATCGGCGGACTCGGCAACGAGCAGGGCGCCACGATAGAGGGCCTGGTACCTGTCAACGAGATCCACTGCAACCCTCCCCCGAAGTCGTCTGATCACGATATCCGTCACCGTGCTTGTGAGTGAGCCGCTCGTCCGATGGGCTGGAAGATGGTCGACCGACTGATCGCAGTGGACCGGGCGGGTCATTTAGGCTCCGCCATGGCCTCGGTGAATCCGCATCCCAACGCTCATCCCGACGCGACCGCGTTTCGGGACCCGATTGAGCTGGCTGCAGCGCTGTCGGGCATGGGGCCGGCTGTCCGGGCCCGTACGCGGGCGATCACCCGGCACCACGCGATGCTGCTACGGGTCCGGATCCAGAAGAACGCCTCCGGGCGGCCAGGGCCGAACGTGATCACTGGGCAGTACCGGGCGTCGTGGGATGTGAAGGTGACCATGGCCGGTGGTCGGGTTAGTGCCGTGGTCTTCACGGATGCTCCGCAGTCGCGGCGGCTGGAGTACGGGTTCGTCGGTGTCGACCGGTTGGGGCGGCAGTACCGGCAGCCGCCGTACCCGCACATCGAGCCGGCGTTCCGGCAGACCGAGCCGGGGTTCCTGGAGGCCCTGCGCACGGGGGTGCTGCCGCGATGAGTCTCCCTCGGCTTCCGCTGACTCGGGCGCTCGTGAACGTGCTGGCCGCAGGCACCGGACGGCCATGCGGGCTCGGCGTCTTGCCGCGGGCGCCGGACGGGCAGGCCGCGGCCTTCCCGTATCTGATCCTCGACAGCCTGCCCGGCGAGTTCTCCGGCCCGTCCTTCGCCGACTGGCAGGCGGACGCAGCCTGGACGTACCAGGCGACGAGCGTCGGCGAGCGGGCGGACCAGGTGCAGTGGCTTGGCGACCGGGTCCGCGCGACGCTCTTCGACCGGACGCCCAGCGGGTGGCGTACGGAGATCGTCGTCCCCGGGATACGGGTGATCGACCGGGAGTTGACCCACGACGCCGACGGAGAACCGGTTGACGGTTCGCAGGGCAGTATCGTTACCTACGTGCAGCGGTTCACGATCACCGTGACACCCGCCTGATCCTCTTCTCACCGCGGAGCCACGCGGACGCCCGGCCGACGAGCCCGGCGCAGCACCCGTCTGGGAGTGCACCGTGGCTCAGCAGCGCTTCATGCGGCGCGGCATCACTAAGATCTACTGGTTGAAGAGCGTCGCAGCGGCGACGAAGATCCCCAGCCGCGCGGAGCTGTCCGCGCCGAACGCAACCGATCTAACCGAGGCGATCAGCGACGTCGACGGCTGGTCGCTGACGAACGAGGCGATCGAGACGCCGGACATGGCGTCGACCTTCTCCTCCTCCATCCCCGGCAACGACAAGGCCGACAACTCCTCGATCACCTTCTACGAGGACCAGCTCAGCGACAACATCGAGACGCTGCTACCCAAGGGCGCGATCGGCTTCGTTGTCTTCCTGCGCAAAGGCGACATCCCCGGGTCGAAGTCGATGGACAGCTTCCCCGTGCAGGTGGCCTCCCGCGCCGCGCAGTACAACGCGGGCAACGAGGCCGCGAAGTTCCAGGCCATCTTCTCCATCACCTCCCCACCGGCGCTGGACGCCGCTGTCCCGGCCGCCTCGACGGGAGGCAGCTGATGGCCGGCGCGACCAAGGGTGCGGTGACCTGGGAGCAGAAGATGGAGCGGCTGCGCCGCCGCTCCCTGCCAGAGCGCGTTCTGCAGATCTGCGACGACGCAGCGCTGCGGGCAGAGTACGACGAGGCCAAGCGGGCCGCCGACCGCGCCCGGCTGCTCGCCGAAAGTGACGCAGAGAACGGTGTCTTCGCCGAGCGGGCCCGGCTCGCTGCCGAGCGCTACGAGGCGGCGTCCGACGCGCTGAACAGAGAGTCCGTCTACCTCACGTTCCGCGCGCTGCCGCGCCCGGTCCTCGAGGAGCTCCTGCACGCGCATCCGCCGACTGACGACCAGGCGGCCGACAGTGCGGCGTTCAATCCCGACGCCTTCCCGGCCGCTCTCATCGCCGCGTCCAGTACGGACGGAATGAGCGAGGCCGAGGCGCGTGAGCTGCTGGATACGTGGTCGGCGCCGGACGCGAACGCGCTGTGGGAGGCGGCCTGGGAGGTGCAGCAGGAGGGCCGGGTCGACCGGGCCGATCTGGGAAAAGGCTGACGGCCGACCCGCGGCTGCGGGCCGAGCTGGAGCTGTGCGCGGAGTACGGCATCCCGCACTCGCAGTTCCTCGGCGGGGACGGCCGCTGGAGCGAGCTGGACCGGGCTAAGGCCATGGCCTGGCAGCAGTGGCAGCGCACGCTCTGCCCGGACTGTCGAACCCGCGCCGAGGAGTGGGACCCGGCCAAGGGCGGCCACCGGCACGCGTACGTCACGGACACCGTGCGCTGCCCGGGCTGTGAGCTGATCGCCCAGGAACGCGACCAGGTACCCGAGGGGCGGGCGGGCTATGGCATCAAGATCACGCTGCTGCCGCGGTCGGCGTACGAGGCGCTGCACGGCGACGACGCGTCGAACGGGCGGTGAGCCGGTCGCATGGCGACGTATAACCTCACCGTCCAGCTGACAGCACAGGCCAATAGCCTGATCTCCGGGCTGCGCTCGGCTGCCGATGCCGCACGCGACCTGGGCCGACGCACCCGCGACCTCGACCGCCGCCTCGCCGCACTCGACGCTTCCAGCCGACGCGCCGCCCGGCAGGTAGACCTTCTGGGCGCGCGGGCCCAGGCCACCGCCTCACGCCTCGGGACCCTCGGCGTCCGGGGTGGACAGACGGGCAGCCGTCTGCGCCGTGCGGGCAGCGACGCCGGTGTGCTGGAGCGTTCCCTCAAGGGCGCCGGTCGGCAGGCGAGCGCGCTCAGCCGGCTCCTCGCCGGAGGGGCGCTCGTCCTGGGAACCGGTCAGCTGGTCGAGGAGGGCAACCGCTACCAGCGGCAGATGAACATCTTCCAGGCGGTGACCGGAGCCACTGCCGGGCAGATGCAACGTGCCGCCTGGATGGCCAACCAGCTCGGCAACGACCTCACCCTGCCGACCACCACCGCGGCCGACGCCGCCGAGGCGATGGTGGAGCTGGCGAAAGCGGGCTTCCGCACCGACCAGGCCATCACCGCCACCCGCGCCTCACTCCAGCTCGCCTCCGCCGCCGGAGTCAACGCGGCCGACTCCGCCCGCTACCTCGGCGACATCATGGACCAGTTCGGCCTCGGCGCCGACCAGGCCGCCCGCGCCTCCGACATCCTCGCCGCCACCGCGAACAACGCCTCCGGCGGCATCATCGACATCTACTACGCCATGCGGTACGCCGGTCCGGTCGCCGCCGGCCTCGGCGTCAGCATGGAGGACGCGGCCTCGGCAGTCGGCATGCTCGGCAAGGCCGGCATCCTCGGCCAGACCGCCGGCACGGCCCTTCGCAGCATGATGGCCAACCTCGCCGCCCCCACCAAGGAGATGCGCGACGGGCTGAAGGCCCTCGGCATCGAGGCATGGGACACCCAAGGCCGGTTCAAGGGCCTTCGCTACGTCATCGAGGAACTCTCCCGCGCCCAGCACGAGATGTCGCAGCAGGACTTCACCGCCGCGGTGAAGAAGGCGATGGGCAAGCCCGCCATGTCCGGCGCCATCGCGCTCGCGCACCAGGGCACTGAGTCCTTCGACGCGCTCAACCTCGCCGTACGCGAGACCGGCGCGGCGGCGCAGATCACCGCCGCCCGCGGACAGGGGCTCGCGGGTGCGATGACGCTGCTGCAGAAGCAGACGCGGCAGACCGGTCTCGCGCTGTACGACGCGATGGCGCCGGGCCTGGAATACGTGACCCGGCTCCTGACGCGGGGCCTGTCCGGCGCGACCCCGTACCTCGTCGCCGCGATCGAGTACGGGCGGGACCTGGCGACCCTCTATGGGCCCGAGCTCAAGCAGCGGGCGCGACAGGGTCTGGGCGGGCTGATCGACGAGGCCGAGCAGCTCATTGGCCCGCTGAAGGAGATCGGCGAGGACGCTCTGGCGTCCGGGCTGAACCTGCTGATCAACGCGGGGCGCGCGCTCGGTGACGTACTGGACAACCTCGCCCAGGGCGCGGAGCCCATCGCCGACGCCCTCGGGGCGCTCGCGGACGACTCCGGTGGCGCGGCGAACGCCCTGGACATCCTTGTCACCGTCGCGAACCTCGCCCTGTCCGCCGTGGCCGGGCTGTCGGCCGTCCTGGTGCCGGTCGGTGAGACCGTGGGCGCCGTGGTGCGTGCGTTCGCCGCGCTGCCAGGGCCGGTGCAGAGCGCGATCGCCGCGATGTTCCTGGCCCGACGGGTCACACCCATTCTGGGCGGGCTGGCCTCGACTCTGGGTGGGCGGCTCACCGGCGCGTGGCAGGGCTTCAACGGACAGATGCGCGTTCAGCAGTCCCTTGCCGCGTCGAGTGGCGCGCAGATTGGCAGGCTCAGCGCGGCTTTCGCAGTGCTCCAGACCCGGATCCCGATCGTCGGTCAGATGGGCGCGGCCTTCCGCAGCGCCCAAGGCCCAGCGACTGGCTTCACCAGCACGCTCACCGGCATGGCCCGCGCGGCCGGTGTCGGGCTGCGGGGCGCGATGTCCGGGCTGGTCGGATTCATGGGCGGCCCGTGGGGTGCCGCACTGGTCGGGGTCACCCTCGGGCTCGGGCTCCTCGCCTCGCAGCAGGAGAAGGCCGCCCGCGCGGCGGCCGAGCACGAGCAGCGGGTGAGCACCCTGACCGACGCGCTGCGCGAGTCCGGCGGCGTCATCGACGACAACGTGCGCCGGGCCGCCGCCCAGACGCTGCTGGACACGAAGGTCCGCGACGGCAAGGACAAGCTCGTCGACGTCATGGAGCGCGCCGGCGTTTCCATGACCGAGCTCACCGATGTCTACCTGGGCCAGGGCCGTTCGCTGGAAGATCTCCAGTCGGAGCTGAATGCGACCGCCGAAGCAAACGTCAAGTGGATCGCGACGCAGGGCGGCGCCGCCAAGACATACACCGACACCGGCCTGAAGGCCAAGATCGCCGCAGGCGCGCTCGGCGAGGTCAAGGGCGAGATGGCCGAGTCGGTCAAGAATGCCAAGCGCCTCGCCGACGCCAGCAGCGACACGAAGGGCGGAGCGAGCGCATACGACCGGCTCAAGACGGCCGTGGGCGCGCTCGCCGACAAGACCGCCGACGCCGACACCCGCACCCGTGCGCTCAAGGACGCCCTCGACCTGCTCTCTGGAGGCAGCATCTCCCTGCAGGCCGCCGAGGCGCGTGTGAACAGCGCCATCCTCAGCGTCAACGAGGCTCTGGACGACGGGATCGACAAGGCTGACGGCTTCGGCAAGGCCCTGCTGAACAACAACGGGACGCTCAACACCGCCACTCGCAACGGCCAGCAGCTCTACCAGTCCCTCACGTCCCTGAGCGATGCAGCCGCCGACGCCTCCGTCTCGGCGTACGCCTTGGCCCAGCAGAACAACAAGTCGCTGCCCGAGTCCCTCGCCGCTGCCCGCGCACAGATGGACAAGGCCCGGGAAGCTGCAGTCAAAGCGGCCCAAGGCTACGGGCTGACGCGCCAGCAGGCGGAGGCGGTGGCGGACAGCCTCGGCCTGATGCCGTCGAAGGTGTCGCTCCTGCTGGAGACCGAGGGCATGGACTCCACGCTTGCCGACCTCCTCGCCGTCCAGGCCGAGTTCGACCGGCTGCCGAAGGCGACCACGATCCGCGTGGACTCGCTCAGCGAGGAAGCCCAGAAGAAGCTGAAGGACCTCGGCTTCACCGTGAAGACCGTCCCCGGCACGCGCGAGATCAAGATCACTGCTCCCACGAAGGGCGCCCGCGGTGCCCTGAAGGCGCTCATCGACCAGCTCGGTACGGTCCCCGGCAGCAAGAACGTCAAGGTCAATGCCGCCACACAGGGGGCTCTCGCCTCCCTGCAGGCGATGCAGGACAAGCTGCGCACCACACCGAACGCGAAGACGGTCACGATCAGCGCGCCGACCGGAGCGGCACGCCAGGCGCTGGAAGACCTCGGCTTCAAGATCCGAACTCTGCCCGACGGCAAGGCCGAGGTCACCGTGCCGACGCAGCCGCCGCTCACCTCGGTCGGCACCATCCAGAGCGCGATCAACAACATCTACGGCCGGAACGTCGGCATCGGCGTCTTCCTTAAGCCCACTTCGTGGGACCAGGATGCCAACGGCATCCCCGACTCCATCCAGGCCCGCGCCGACGGCGCGGTCGTCGACTACTTCGCCAACGGCGGCCTCCGGGGAGTGCGACGTGAGAACCACGTCGCACAGATCGCCCCGGCCGGCTCCTGGCGAGTGTGGGCCGAGCCGGAGACGCAGGGCGAGGCGTACGTACCACTCGCTGTGAGCAAGCGCCCCCGCAGCAAGGCCATCGTCGAGGAGGTCGTCCGGCGCTTCGGCGGCGACGTCACCTGGTACGAGGACGGCGGCCTGTCCGGCTGGTCCTACAGCCCCTCCGAGGCAAGCGAACTTGTCTCGGTGTCGTCGATCCGGTCGGACTCCATGCGCACCGTGAAGAGGAAGGGCAAGGAGGTTGATGTCTTCGACCTGTCGAGGTTCGAGAAGAACCTCGACAAAGCGGTGAAGAGGACCGAGCGGTGGCGCAAGGACCTGCGGACCGTCGCCCGGCGCGCGGGCCAGGACGTGGCCGACGCACTCGAAGCCATGGGCGAGGACGGCATCGAGCTGACCAACAAGATGGCCACCGGCTCGTCGAAGTATCTCAAGGAAATGGCCTCAGACCTGGAGCGGCTGGGCCTGGTCGCGAAGGCGACCCTCGGCGACTTCACCACCCAGCTCCGGCAGGCCGTAAAGGACCAGAGCACCTTCGAGCAGAACCTGGCCAAGCTCGCCGCTCTCGGCTACGGCGACCTCGCCGCGCGGCTCGCCGAACAGGGCGACGAGGCCGCGGAGGACTTGGCCGCCGAGGCGGTGAAGAGCCCGAAGAAGGCGCGGCAGGCCAACGACGTGGCGAAGGCAGCTGCCAAGACCCTCGCGGCCGAGGACCTCACGGATCTGCTGACCATCATCAGCGCGATCAAGACGAGCACCACCGGCATCCACGCCGTCGCGGACACGACCGGCCTGGAGGAGGACCGGGTCATCGAGGTCGGCAACCTCGGCCAGTCCCGCATCAAGTCGGCGCCCGGCGCTCGCGCGACCCGGTTCCTCTCCGACCTCGCGAAGGCCAACAAGGGGCTGGCGTACGCCAACGGAGGCGTCTGGGAGCCCGGCATCTACTCCTCGCCCACCGCTCTGATCAAGTTCGCAGAGGCGAGCACGGGCGGGGAGGCATTCATCCCACTCGCACCGGCCAAGCGCGCCGCGGCGACGGCCGTACTCACCGACGTGGCCCAGCGCTTCGGACTCCAACTCGCCCCGGCAGACACCGCTCCCGTCCCCGTGCGCACCGTCGATGCCCGACCGGCAGGAACGGTCCAGGTCGTCGTCGTACGCGAGCAGCAGCCGCTGATCGGCACCATGCCCGTCACCGTCACCTCAACTCAGGCAACTCCGCAGCAAATCGGCGCCGAGGTCATGCGCCGCCTACGCAACGCCCAGCGGGGAGGCCGACTGTAATGCCGGAACTCGACGAGTGGCAGATCGAGGTCGCTGGTGTCCTCCTGGGCCCCGGAACAGACATTCCGGTCGGAGAAGTCGAGGGGCTGGGCGTCCCCGAGCTTCGTACACAGGATGTGGATAACCCGGCCGGGGGCGGCGCCTTCCCCGGCGTCGATTTGTACGGGCCGCGTACGGTCCGCATCGAGGCCGGCATCCGTACACCAAGTGATCCGGCACGCGCTCTCGACCTGCTCGCCCGCCTCCACCGCGCCGCCGACGACCCGGCGATCCGTACGGACTCCGGAGCGCAGACGGTACTGCGGCTGCGCTGGCCTGGCCGGACAACGCGCCGCCTGTACGGGCGGCTGCGCCGCGTGGAGAGCACCAGCACCGCGAGCACGCTGCACGGCTGGATCCCCCTGGACATCGAGTTCGCCGCGCTCGACCCGCGCTTCCACGCCGACGACGCCTCCGCGCTGACGCTGGCCCTGTCAGCCGATGGCCTCGGCGGCTTCCGCGCGCCGCTGGTCGCCCCGCTGACGACCGGCGTGGCGATCCCCGACGAGCGCCGCGGCTGGGTCCACAACGACGGCGACCTTCCGGCGTGGCCGTCCCTGCGGATCACCGGCCCGTGCACCAACCCCCGCATCCGGCACGTGGAGTCCGGCCGGGTGATCGAGCTCTCCGTAGCACTGAGAAGCGGCGAGTACATCGACATCGAGGCCCGGCCCGGCACGCGCTGGGTGCTGCGGAACGGCACCGGCAACCTCGCGCCCGCCCTGTCGGCGGCGTCCCGCCTGGACACCTTCGTCATCCCGCCCGGCCGGAGCGAGCTGTGGTGGACCGCCCGCGACTACACCAACACCACCCGGTTGGCCGTGACCTGGCGCGCGGCCTACGCCGCCCTGTGATCCCTATGTCCTGGAGGAGCTGTTCGTGACGCTGATCAACCCGCCGCTGCTCACCCACGGCGGCACCCACGCCGCCCGGGCCTTCCGGATGATGGTCCGCGACCTCGCCCGCGGCTCGCAAGGCGTGACCGAGGGCGACGACCTCAAGGTGCGCCAGCTCTCCACGCCCGGCGCCGGCGTACGGGTCGGGGATGGCTCCGCCGTGATCCGGGGTGCGACCTGGGGCCAGGGCTCGTACACCCAGTACAACGTCGGCGACGCCCTCGTGCCCGTCGCACCCACCGGCGCGAGCCCCCGCTCGGACCTGGTCGTGCTGCGTGTCGAGGACCCCGAGTACGAAGGCACACGCGACCCGGAGACCAACGAGATTGGCTACTTCCACGTTGTCAGTAACGTGCCGGCCACCACCACGGCCGTGCCGTCCGGTATGACCGCTATCCCGCTCGCCCGCCTGGACCTCCCGGCAAACACGGGCGTCATCACCGACTCGATGATCAAGGACGTACGGAGCATCGCGAACCCGCGCCGGGAACGCGTCCTGTTCCCGTCCTTCCCGAACGCCTCCAGCACGCTCACGTACCAGGACGGCAAGTGGCACGACTGGCCGTCGGCGGCCCGCTGGAGTATCCGTGTCCCGATCTGGGCCACCACCGCCAAGGTGATGCTCACATTCGCTGGCCTGCGCATGTCTCGGGCCGATGTCTTCGCGCAGATGCAGTCCTTCCTGGGCAGCGACCCCGGCCAGGCCACCGTCATCGACGACGACCAGGGCACCGGCACCCGCCGCAACACCGTCGTGCTCGGCGACACCATCAGCGTCTCGGCCTCCGCGCGTGGCACCACGCAAACGCTGTACGTCAAGACGTACATGTCCAAGGCAGAGACCGGCGATCTCAGCGTCGACGCTGGCACCAGCATCTTCGCGGACGTCGAGTTCTCCGAAGGCGTGTTCTGAAGCCCATGCCCGCCTACCGCTATCAGACGCACCACGCCCTGACCGGCGAGCTGCTCGCGGCCGACCTACTGCTGTCCGACGTCGAGTTCGGCCTCTCCCTCAACGCCACGGGCGACTTCTCGGCAACCCTCGCCCCACGCTTGGCGCACCTGCTCCCTACCCAGCTCGACCCCGGCAACACCCTGGTGACTGTCGAACGGGACGGCACTCTGCTGTGGGGCGGCATCATCTGGCGGGCCCAGCCAGAAGGCCCCTCCTACCCAATCGAGGCCGCGGGCTGGGGCAGCTACCTGCACCGCCGCCACGACGTCCACGGCAACCTGAATGGCCGCGGTCCGTACGTCAATGCCGACCCCTGCCAGGTCATCCGCGACGTCTGGGCCTACGCGCAATCCCAGCCCGACGGAGACCTCGGTGTCACCGTCGACCCCACCACCAGCAAGGCCACGGCCGGCACCCCGGCCGAGCCCTATCGCACCGACTGGTGGGAAGCCCCCGTCCTCGGAGAGGTCGTCGACGACATGACGCAGATCGCGGGCGGTCCCGAGTGGACGGAGACCACCGACCGGACCGTGGGTCGCGCCGCCGGACGGATCCGGCTCGGCTGGCCCCGGCTGGGCATCCGCCGCACCGACATCTCCTTCACCTCCGGCATCAACGTCGCCACCACCGTCCCCGTGGCCTACGACGCCGACTCCTATGCCCAGGTCGTCATCGCCCTCGGCGCCGGTGAGGGCCGCGGCCGCCGCCGCGCAGTCGACGCCATCCGCAACGGCCGGCTCCGCCTGGAGCACGTCCTCGACGTACCCGCGGAGAAGGCCAACGACCGGCTCGCCGCCCGCGCCCGCACCGAACGCACCGCCCGCCAGGTGCTCGGCGAGATCACAGAAATCGAGGTCATCGATCACCCCGCGGCCCCGGTCGGCTCCTGGCAGATCGGCGACGACGTGCGTGTCTCGCTGCACGACCAGTGGAGCGAGTTCGACGGATGGTGCCGCATCACCGGCTGGACCCTGCGACCGCCCCAGGGCGACGACCCCGAGCGCATCACCCTCACCCTCGCGCGTGCAGACCGCTTCACCTACGGGAGCTGACCCGCATGTCCAACGACCTGGCGCGCCTAGCAGCCCGCATCGCCGCCCTCGAGCGCCGCCTTACCCAGCAGAACCGCACCTCCCGCCTCGCTCACTCCTCCATCGAGAACGGCGCGCTGGACGTCTACGACGAGAACGGCTCCCTTCGCGCCGTCATCGGCCAGCAGCCGGACGGGACCACCGCCGTCAACATCGTCAACGGCCCACCTCCGCCGCAGCCGACCGCGCCGGTTCTTGCCCCGGCGATCGGCGGTATCGCCGTGACCTGGGACGGCACCTTCGCCGACGCACCGGCCCCGCCTCTCGACTGGGCTCGCGCCGAGGTCCACACCGCGGCCGAGGCCGACTTCATCCCGGGCCCGGCGACCCTGCGCGGCACACTCGAGTCCCCGCAGGGCGGCACCCTGATCATCACCGCGAGCGCACCGCTGTACGTACGGCTCGTCGGCCGCAACACCTCCGGCGCTGCCTCCGCACCGTCCCCGGCTGTAGGGCCGCGCGCCCCCGGCACCGTCGGCCCGGGCGACCTGGAGATCGGAGCGACCGGCAACCTCGTGCCCGACCCCAGCTTCGAGACCGGTGTCGTCGCCGGGCAGATCACCGGCCAGAACCTCGTCGTTGTGACGGAAGGCGGCAACAACTCCGCGCATGCCCTACGCATTGACAACGCGTCCTCCGGCTCCTCCCGCTCCCTCTTCTACGACCGCTTCCCGGTCACGCCGGGAGATCAGTTCTGGCTCGCCGCCGACTACAAGGTCTCAACCGACTACGCCGGAAACGGCGTCCTGCTTGCCCTGCGCTGGTACGACACGAACGGCACGTGGCTCAGCTCCGGCGTCATCTCGACCACCACCCCGACGCCCGACGACACCTGGCGCCGCCTCACCGGCCCTCTGCTCAAGGCCCCTCCCTCGGCCGCGTACGGACAGGTCCGCCTCCAGGCCACGTCCGGCACAGCGGGCGCGGTCTGGTTCGACAACATCGAGTGCCGCCCCGCCCTCACCACCGCCCCCACCGGGGCCCGCTCAGAGATCTCCCCGCTCGGCCTGCGCCTTTACGACGAGGACGGCGACGAAGCCGTCTCACTGATCACCGGCGCACCCAACTACCTCACCCTGCGTACCGACGGCGCTCCGGTCGCCACGATCGACCAGAGCGGCAACGCTGGCTTCGCCGACCTTGCGGTCGCCGGGGCACTCACGATCGGCGGCGACCCCTTCGAGACCCGTATTTCCGGCTTCGCCCGCGGCCTGGTCGCCGTCGACTACCAGGCCACTTCGGTCACCGCGGGCACTACCGACTACGGCTACGTCGAGCTGTCCTTCGACGCGGATACCAGCCGCATGTACCGCGTTGTCCTCGACTGCTACGCCGCCCCTTCGGCCGCAGGAGGCGAACTCGTCCTCGCCCTCAAGGACGCCGGCGCAAGTACCCCGACGATCTCCTCACCCCAGATCCAGTCCGCCATTTTCCCCATGCTCACGGCTGGTTTCCGCCGCATCCACCTGGAGACCATCCGATCCGGTGCGGCCTTCGGCGCCGGACTGCACCGCCTGTTGATCGCCTTCCGCTGCCAGAACGGCCCGAGCGTTCAGACCGTGCGCCTATTCGGCGGCTCGAACCACCCGGGCCTGATGTACATCGAGGACTTGGGCGCATACCTCCCCGAGACCGGCCAGTACAACACCGGCGGCGGTACGACGACCCCGCCGAAGAAGACCTACACCAAGACCTATGCGGCCTCATGGTCCGGCTCCTACGCCAACCGGGGCGCGTACAACTCCTACTACGGCAACAAGTGCCTGCAGGGCTACTACAGCTCCACCAACGGCATGCAAGCGAGCCTGATCGGCTTCCCCTCCTCCCTCGCCACCGACCTGTCCGGCGCCACCATCCAGAAAGCGGAGGTCTACCTCTACTTCGACCACTGGTACTACAACAGCGGCGGCAAAGCCGTCATCAAGGCCCACAAGCACGCCTCCCGCCCTTCGACGTTCAGCTCCGACAGCGAGGCACAGACGATCACCTGGGGCAAGAATGTCGGCAAATGGGTCGACATCACCGCGGTGTTCGACTCCACGAGCTGGCGCGGCATCGCCCTGGACCCGAACAACTCGGACAAGACCTACTACGGCCGCGCCCAGGGCGTCGGCCAGACCTACCCACCGCAGCTACGCGTCACGTACACCAAATAGCCGCCGCTACATAACCGCGAAAAATATCCCTCGCAATACTCGGGAAGCCCGTAAATTGAGTAAGCAAATTTACGGGATCCAATTTGAGCTGAAGAGTTAAATCGGACATGCGCGACCTGCGTGATGCATGTGACCTGCGACAACATGCCTCGACAGGTTGGAATCCATGGAATCGCTTGACGCCAGGATTAAGCGGACCCTTAAATGAGCGGACGCCAAGAAATGACATTCTCCTGATCTAACCAGGGACGGCCAGCCATGCCTTCAGACCGCGCTCTTACTCACACTCGCGAGACCATCCGTAACCGCCTCGTGGACATCGACTCGATCACGACGACCCGTGGCGGCGTCACCAACATGTATCGCGAAGCACATATGCGCTGCCTGGCCGAGGACTGGATGACGGAGGGCAACGCGCCCCGGAACTCGGATCGAGACGTGGACAGCCAGGATGCGCTGAGTCAGATCATGCAGACTCGTCGGGTCCGTATGAGCAGAGGCATCGCCATGAAGCTCCGACTTGCCCTTGAACAGGTCGGCATCCACTGCGACCCGTGGCTGGAGCGGCTCGACTCTGCCTCTGCCAGCGTCCGGATCTATCGGAAGTGGCAGACTCCCGGGTCGCGTAATCGCCAGTGAAGCGAACTTGGGGCAGTAGCACGGCGTACTCTCTTGCTCCCATTGGGATGCTGGTACATAGGATGGGCAGCGCAGGGTGACCCTCCACCCGCCGCAAAGGACGGTCGCGGCTCTTCTTTGAGGGACCGCCAGTTGGCTCCTGGCGCCGTTCAACTGCACGGAGGCGCGGGGGAGAAGGCGTCCCGACGTGGCACAGCCCCTGTCCGCAGACCAGTTCCTCGCCGTCCTGAAGAAGTCCGGCGTCCGCGTCGTCGAGCACGGCAGCTGGCGCACCCACAACCGCAACCACAAGGGCGCCTGGGGTCCGGTCCACGGCGTCATGATCCACCACACCGGTCCGTACTCGTCCGAGGCCGGCATGGTGGAGCTCTGCCGCACCGGCTACACCTCACTCCCGGGTCCGCTCTGCCACGGGGTCATCGACCGCTCCGGCACAGTGCACCTCGTCGGGTACGGCCGCGCCAACCACGCGGGGGCCGGTGACGGCGATGTCCTGAAGGCAGTCATCGCGGAGCAGCCCCTGCCGACGGACAACGAGGCGAACACCGACGGCAACCCCCACTTCTACGGCTTCGAGTGCATCAACACGGGTGGCGGTCAGGCATGGCCGCAGGCCCAGCTCGACGCCATGCACAAGGTCAGTGCCGCCCTGTGCCGTGCCCACAGCTGGACCGCACGCTCGGTCATCGCCCACAAGGAGTGGCAGCCCAGGAAACCGGACCCCGCCGGTATCGCGATGGACGACTTCCGCGCGGCCGTCACGAAGCTCCTCGGCGGCAAGCCGACTGCCCCGAAGCCCGACGCCGACAAGCCGGAGTACGCGCCGTTCCCCGGCGCCGACTACTTCCGCACAGGCCGACGCTCGGCCCTGATCACCGCGATGGGCAAGCGCCTCGTCGCCGAGGGCTGCGGCCAGTACGCCAAGGGCCCCGGCCCGCGCTGGACCGAGGCCGACCGCCGCTCGTATGCGGCCTGGCAGCGCAAGCTCGGCTACGTCGGCGACGACGCCGACGGCATCCCGGGCCCGACTAGCTGGGCCAAGCTCCGCGTCCCCAAGCCCTGATGCACTTCCCGAGAGGACCCCTCCCCCATGGCCACCAACACTGCTCCCAGACTCTTCGCCGACATCGCCGAGCGCGCCGTGCTGACGTACGTCGAGGCGTTCCTCGGCCTGCTCCTCGCATCCGGCACGATCAACCTCATCACCCTGTCCGCGCTTGAGTCGGCGGCCATCGCCGCGATCCCCGCGGGCCTCGCCGTCGTGAAGGGTGCCGTCGGTTCCCTCCTCGGCCGCGCCGGTACGGCCTCATGGCTGCCGGCCAGGAGCGACCCGGCCTCCACCACCATCAACTGAACACAGGAGCAGCGCCCATGCCCGACGGAGAGATCGCCCTGGAGCTCGCCGAACTCCGACGTGCCCTCGAAGTCGGGCTGGCGCGCATCGACGGCCAACTCGCCCTCCTCGTCCAGCGGTCCGACCAGATCGACAAGGACGTCGAGGAGCTCGACGCCCGCGTCACCGCTCTTGAGCGAGCCCGCTGGCCTCTCCCCACCATCAGCATGCTCACAGGACTCGCCGCTCTCGGCGTCGCCATCTGGTCGGCGATGGGCCGCTGACAGAACCGGATCACAGAGCAGCTCGGAGAAGAAGGAGAACCGATTGACCACGCCCGACCTTATCTGGGCCAACCTGCTCGTGATCGGCCTCGCATACGAGTTGTTCACCCTGGTGGACGGCGAGGACGGCAACACCCTCTCCGAGCGCGTCCGCGCATGGTTTCGCGTGCACACCCGCCCAGGCCGTGCGGTCTTCGCCCTGGACCGGGTTCGCCGCGTGGTTCCTCATCCACATCCTGACCTGAGCCCGTTCGGGGCCGGACCGGACTACGTCAGTAGCTGGCTGTGCTGGGGGTCGTAGCAGACAAGCCCCATGGACGCGGCGACGTTCGCCGCGTACTCCCTGGCCTCGTCAGCCATGCTGTAGCGCATCGGAAAGTAGATGAACGGCCCACTGGCCTCGTTGATGAGCGGTTCGGTCGACCAAGGCGAGATGTCGTCCTCGTCCTCCGTCAGGTCGGGCCATTGGTCGAGGAGCGCCGAGACGTAAGCCGATATAGCCGGAGTCGGCGGGACCTCCTCGTCAGCTGCCACGTACTGGTCGTACAGGGCGTCGAACAGCTTGCCAGCGGCTTCGTCGTCCGCGGGAGGCGCGCCCTCCCACACAGCGAGGTCGTAACTCATGCCGGCACTCTGCCATCCGGGGCTGACAGTCAACCGCTGCGTTGGGGAACGCGGCAGCGCCCCGGGCAGAGTGCGAGTCAGATCCCGGGGCGCCGTTCCACAAAGGAAAGAGGAGGACAGCCTAGAGTGCTGTGCCACGTCCGACAAGAACGGCTTCCACGGGCCACAGACGGCGCTGTCGGCGGTCCCGGATACCGTCCGGGCATGGCTGAGGCGTACACCACCTTGTGGACCAATGACCTGTGCACAGCGCTCATCCGCGGCGGCTTCGAGGGAGAGAGGTTGAGCGTGCTCTTCGGCGGGCCACATCAGTCGTTGCCGAGCTTCGGGCGCGCTGGGGTGAAGCCCGGCGATCGCGTCTATCCGATACGGGTCTTCCGCAAACGGATGTGGGTGCTCGGGTCCATGGAGGTGGCCCGCCTGCTGGACTACGACACGGTCGGCGACCACTTGGCCATGGAGGACTACCTCCGGCTGGCCCACTGGAAGCCGCTGAAGACGAGTTGCGTCACCGAGGTCGTGGTCGGCCCACCTGGATCTCCGCTCACCTTCGACACGCCTGTCCCCGGCAACGTGCTCACCCAGCTCACCTACCGGTCACGACGTGGCGAGAGGCACATCAAGCACGTCGTGGACGGGGAACTGCTGCGCGCGGTGAGCGTGCACGGGATCTACCGACTCGCGCCGGAGTCCGCCAGCGCCCTGGACGCCCTCGTCAGTAACCAGCCTGTTCACTCATAGCCTTTGCCCCCGATCAGGCATGTCATTCCAGCAACTATGCTTGATGCATCAAGTTCGTTATATCTGCTCGGGTACGGAGGCGTCGTGGCGAAGAAGCGGTTCCCTTACCTCCTGGGGCACGCGGAGATCGCGTTCCTCTACGGAGTGGAGCGGCAGACCTCGCAGCTCTGGAAGACGCGGGGCGTACTCGGAGAGCCGGACGCCGTCATCTCCGGCAATCCATACTGGCTGCTGCCCACGGTCCTCGGACTGTCCGAGGACGGCAGCCGCGAGTTCGACGCTCAGCGACTGAAGGAGTACAAGGCTCAGATCGCCGACGGGTACGAGGTCGACGACCCTGCCGACCTCCCTCACATCATCGGCCTCAAGGAGATCCCCTGGATCTTCGGCAAGAAGTACATGGACGTCTACCAGTGGCGGGTACGCAAGAGCTTCGCACCCGAGGACGCCCTGATCTCCGGATCACCGCTGTGGCTGCTGGACACCGTCCTCGCGGACGCCAAGGAGCGCGGACGCGCCACCGTCCAGGAAGGCATCGACCGGATTCGGGCAGGTGAGCGCGAGCAGATCAAGCCCCGAGGGCGGAAGCCCTCGGCGGAGCCAAAGCCGACGCCCCCACCACTGCCGGAGGCGCGGACGTTCACGCCGGGGGAACACACCGCCGAGGATGTGGCGGCGTTCGCGGCCGTACTGCTGGAGGCCGGCTTCTCCCTGACGGTACGGCCCAGGCGCTAGGCGTCAACCCGAGGCCATGGCCAGGCCCATCAGCACCGCGAGCACCAGCGGGAGTACGGCCAGGGCGAGGGCCGTACCGGCGGCCAGCAGGCGCAGGACCCGCATGGATCGTCGGTGGGGCAGGGCCCAGGCGATGGCGAGCAGGGCCGTCGCCGTGACGAGCATGACCTCGATGCCGCTGGTGTAGCCGTCGGTCCAGAAGAGGGTGAACTCCCTGACCAGAAGCGGGAGGCCCGGCAGGGTCGCGATGAGGGGTGTCCTCCACCACGTCGGGTGGGAGGTCTGCGGAAGGCGGCTGGCGTCCGTGGTCATGGCTCCCACCCCATCACCGCCGCGTGTCGCGGACATCCGAGGGTGTACTCAACCCCATCCGTGTGCGGCTACTCATCATCGGTAGCCACGCCGTCACCAGGCCAAACTTGCCGCCCTACCCGCGCAGTCCGTGGCTCTTGCCTCTAGGGTTGACCTCGACATGTGTTCAGACGGTGCACCGTCATAGCTTGGGGGTGAGGTGCGTGTACCGACAGCAGGAGCTGCCGTTCGGCATAGCTCTACCCGAGTCGGACCCAGAGGTTCGGCCGCGCGGGGGGCCCACGCTCGACGAACGGTTCGATGACTTCCACGCCTCAAACCCGTGGGTTCTCGAGGCGCTGGAGGAGCTGACAACCCAATGGATCAAGGCTGGCGGCGGACGCATCGGCGTCAAGGCCCTGTTCGAGCAGCTTCGCTGGTCATCGCCGCACATCGCGGACGGCGAGCCGTTCCGCCTGAACAACAACTTCACGTCGCGCTACGCGCGCCTTCTGTGCGCGCGACACCCGGAGTGGGCGGGCGTGTTCCAGCTGCGCAGTCTGCGCACGAGCGACGACGTCTGATATCTCAAACTTGACGGTCGCGATCAAGTGAAATAGATTTTGATTACCTCAATTGATCACAACATGTGTTGTGACAGTTGAACGTCATTGAAGGGTACGAGGTGCTTGGAGGGGACGTGGCCGATGCTCCGGTCACCTGGCTCGCGATCCGCGAAGACCAGAAGGCGTTCGAGGACCAGCAGTTGCGCGCGCTGCGCGCGGCTTTCCCGGACCTGGCGGAAGCCAGTCCGGCGCAGCTGGGGATCTTCTTCCACTACTGCAAGGCGTCCGGGCTCGACCCGTTCGGCCGGCAGATCTACATGATCAAGCGCAAGTCGCGTGGCGAGATCCGCTGGACCATCCAGACCGGGATCGACGGCTACCGGCTGATCGCGCGCCGGGCGGCCGACCGAGCCGGGCAGTCCATCGCGTACGAGGACTTTGTCTGGTACGACGCCGATGGCGGCGAGCACACGGTGTGGCTGCGCGACGAACCGCCGACCGCGTGCAAGGTCGTCGTCTGGCGCGGGGATGCTCGCTTCCCCGCGGTCGCCCACTGGCGGGAGTACGCGCCGAAGGTGTGGGACTACGAGGCACAGGAGTACAAGCTCGGCGGCCTGTGGCCCCAGATGCCCGCCAGCCAACTCAGCAAGGTCGCCGAGGCACTTGCCCTACGTCGGGCCTGCCCAGCGGACCTGTCTGGACTGCACGTCGACGAGGAGATGCACGCGGCCGACGCGGCTGAGTCCCGCGAGCGCGTCCAGGCCGCCACCGTGCGACTCAAGACCGCGAGAGCGGAACAGCCGGACGCGTCTCAGTGGGACGGCAAGGAGTCCTCCTCCGGGGACGTCGTCGAGGGCGAGGTCCTCGACACCCACAGCGGCGAAGAGGAGTCGGACACCGGGGCGGCAAAGGAGAACGACACGCCCTCACCGATCGACCCGCGCGCCGAACTGGAGAAGACACGCAGGGAAGTTCAGGAGCTTGCCAGTCGGCTCGGCGTGGGCTTCGACGCCGTCAACGAGCGGTGCTTCGACGACTTCGGTGTCTCCTACCAGGACGCCACCGCCGAGCAGTTGCGTGCTCTCCTCGACGCGCTGCAGCCGGACGGTGGGACCAGTGAGGACGCGCCCCTCCAGGCCGATCCGGGGGCCGAAACCCCGGCCACGCGCCGACGCGCCCCGGCCAAGAAGGCGGCATCGCGGAAGGCCACCGCGAAGAAGACCTCGGCGCGGAAGACCACTGCCGAGAAGCCGGCCGCCCGGAAGTCTTCCCGGAGCAAGTCCGCCACCAGCCCAGCGCAGTAGCCCTCCTGCCCGCATGGCAACCGGGCAGCCCTCCCAACAGAGTGCGAGATCATCATGACCACCGACAGCATCGCCGAGAACCTCGGCGTCCCCGTCCCCGACCTCTGGAGAGGCGCGCACCGCGACGACCGCGCCCGGCCCCGCTCGCGGCAGCGCCTCCTCGGCCCCTCGTCGATCGGCCTGTGCAGACGCCGTGCCGCGTACGAGCTACACGGCACCTGGCCGACCGACCTCACCGACAACATGCACGCCGCGATCCTCGGCACCTGGCTGCACGAGGGCATCCTGCGCGTCCTCCGCGAGCAGTACGGCGCCTGGACCGAGCTGGAACTCACCGACGGGGTGATCCTGGGCCACGCCGACGCCTACTGGGCTCCGGACTCCCTGCACCGCCAGGTCGTCGGACACGAAGCCGTGGAAGGCTCACCCCTCAGCGACGTGGGCGTCGTGGAGGACGTCAAGACCAAGAGCACCCGGGCCCTCGACGTCGTCGTACGCCAGGGCCCCAGCCAGGCGGAGTGGTTCCAGGTCCACCTGTACGCGCACCTGCTGCGCACCGGCGGTCTCAAGGACCACCCCGGTTTGCCGACCGGTGAACCGCTGCCGGTCGACGTCGTACGGCTGCGCTATGTCGGGCGTGAGTACGGGCAGGTCGTCGTCCACCAGCGCGCGTACGACGAGGACGTCACGAAACAGGCCCTGGCGTGGGCCGAGGACGTGCTGGCCAGCCCCGAGCCGGAGGCCATGCCGCGCGACCTCGACGGCCCCGGCCTGTCGATCATCTGTGACAACTGCCCGTTTAAGACGGCCTGCTGGAACCTCGACCAGCTCGCCGACGACCGGGCCCCGCAGACCATCCTCGCCAAGGACTCTGCTGCCATCACCGAGGCCCTGCGCGCCTACGCCGACGCCGCCGAGGTGGAGAGCGCGGCGAAGAAGCGTAAGGCCAAGGCCCGGAAGATGCTGGACGCCGCCGACGCCGGCACGTACGGCGCTTTCAAACTGTCGTGGTCCGGCGGCAACCCGCGACCGCCCGAGCCCGACCCCGAGGCGATGACCCGGATCCTCGACGGCCTCGGTATCGACATCCCCATGCGTTCCGGCGGCCGGACCTCGCGCACCATCAGCGTCTCCCGCATCCCCGAGACGAGCTGACCCACCACCCGCCCCGGGGCCGCCGTACCACGGAACCGACCGCGGGTGGCCCCGGTCCGCACCTGCTCACCGGACAACCCTTGGAGGGGGAAATCATGTCCACATCCATGCCCCGCGAGCACCTCGCGGACATCCTGGCCAGGGCGTACGGCGACCGCCCGCTGCCCGAACTCTCCCCTACCGCCGCCGCGCCTCACTACCGAGCGGCTGACGCCTGCCTGGCAGCCCTGCCGCTCTACGGGGATGCGTCCGGCGTGGCGCCGCTCGGCGCCCAGTCGCGCATCGAGCGCACGCTGCACGAGATGGCTGCCTTCGAAACCGACGATGTCGACGTCATCGGCCTGCTGCTCCACCTCGCGGCCATCCTGGACGGCCCGATGCCGCCCGACGACCCCACGGAGCCGCCCCACCCGCTGACCGCGGACCTCGTCCGCCATCGGCTGGCCGACGCGCTCACCACGAACTGGCCGCGCATGGCGTACGCCGACCACGCCGGAGACATCACCGACTCCCTCATGAACGTCGTGATGCCGGTCATCTCCCAGTTGAGGGACGAGGCATCGGGCTGGCGCGCCAAGGCGGCCCAGGCCCTGGCACAGCGTGACAGAGCACGCGCGGTCGCGGTCACGCTGGAGCAGATCACTGCCGAGGCCAGCCGGCTTCTGCGCACTGACCTGCCGGGGCAGGCTCTCGCCGTCATGGAGAGCGACGGCCGGCCGGTCGGTCCATGTGGGGTCCCATCCTTCGTCGACCACACGCCGTGTGCCCGGCCCACGGGCCACGGCGGCGCGCACAGCGACGCCCTGGACTGCGGCCGCGACCTGGACGAGGTGTGAGCCGGTCGTGCCCACCACCTACTCGCCCCGGCCACACAACGTCGCCTCCGCGTTCGTCATCAGCGGCACCGACCCCACCCGCGAGCCCGGACGTCGCGTGTACGTCAGCACGACGACCACGGGCGTAGCCGGCGTCGACTTCCTGGCCGTCGAACGGGTCGTCAACGGAGATCTCCCGCTCCCCAGCCTCAACGAGGCCGAGCAGGAGCTCGCCGCACGGCTCATGACCCGGGCCGAACTGGCGGCGGACGAGATCGCCGAACGCCTCAACGTCGAGCCCCGCACCATCACGCGCTGGCGGGCGGCCTGGAAGAAGGAAGGGGACCGCAGTTGAGCATCGAGGCCATGGCCTGGGCCTTCCGGCAGAACATCCCCAAGCCGGGCGCGAAGCTGGTGCTGCTCGCGCTGTGCGACTTCGCCGACGAGTCTTGGTCCTGCTTCCCCGGACAGGCCACGCTGGCGGAGAAGACGAGCCAGGGTGAGCGCACCGTACGCCGGCACCTGGAGTGGCTGGAGCAGGAGGGCTTCATCGTCTCCCAAGCCCGGTTCTCGGACGGGCGCCGCACCAGCAACCGCTACACGATCCACGCCCCGCGTCCGCAGACGCCACCGCCGTCAGCCTCAACGACGGACGGTTCCGACGTCCCCGAACCGGAGGCGAAGAGGGCAGGAAAGAAGAGCGGCGGAAGGCGGACGAAACAGGCGGCCAAAATGGCCACCGGCCAGTCTGACCAGCGGCCAAATTCGGAGGGGGAACCGGCCAAACTGGCCGGGGAACCGTCAGGGAACCACCAGAAGAACCCCATACCCCCGGCGGATGGTTACGGTCGTCGCGGGTCCGGCGGCTGTGTGGCGCACCCGGATTCCCCTGCTGCCAACTGCCGTGGCTGCGGCACCAGTCCGCGTGCCCGGCGTGCCGCCGCTGCGGCTCAGGAGAACCGCGAGAAGGATCAGCGCGCCCGCAGCCGGGACCGCCGGTGGTTCGAGGAGGACCGGGCGCGACGCGTCCGCGCCGCGGAACTCCAGGCCCAGGGCGCCTTGGACGGGCCGCGCCGGGCCGTACGTGAGGCCATCAAGCGCGATCGCTCCGGGAAGGCGAACCCTCGAAGATAAAGGACACTTGACACACGGTGATCAAGATTGATAAAATGTTATCAACGTCACCAATCAGAACCCACGCCACCAGGAGGCCCAACCAGTGTTCCGACACCTCACCCCCGACGAGCGTCGAGCGCTCACCAGCAGGCTCGCCACCCAGGGCGTCATGCCGCAGCAGTTCACGCAGACACAGGAGCTGGCACGCAATATCGGCGAAGCTCTGGCCCGCGCCTACGGCGAGGCGATCGACCGCCCGGTGACCCCGGTGCAGTTCATCACCGAGGTGCTCGGAGTCGAGGGTGCCGGACGGCTGCTCGTCTGCGCCTACGCGAGACCACTGGCCGCAAGGACCTGTACCCGGACATCTGATCTCGCGCGGCGCTTACGCACGCCCGTGACATGTGTGGTGACAGACATCTGACACCCGGCTCCACGCTGGGTGTACCAACCAGAGTGCGAGGAAACCAATGAGCGGCCTCCCGCTGTCCGACATCGCCGCGATAGTGCTCGCGGCGCGCGTCCAGGGCCCGCCCGCCCTCCGTACCGACCCGGACGGCAGGTCCGTGCGCGTCCTGACACTGCGTGGATCCAGGCCCGCCGAGCTGTACGACTTCACGCTCGACGACGGTCACCGCCGATGGCGCCTGGAGTCCGTCAGCCACGAGAGCGGCATCGACATGCACGGCCGCACGCTCGGCAAGCGCCTGTCGGCCCGGCTGAACGTCCTGCACGGCACCGCGGCCGAGCACTTCGACCAGCGGCCCCCGGCCAACCCGTAGCGCCCCACCGACCACGGGCCCCTGGACCACCGGGGCCCGGCATCCACGAAGGAGAGAGAGAAGTGGACCAGCCCACCCGTGAGCAGTTACTGCACGCCGAAGCCGCCAAGTACGGCATCGCGCCGGACGTGATCGACCGCGCGGTCAGCATCATCGCCGCTGTCCAGCGCCGCGACCGCGCCGACTTCCGGAGGAACTTCGGCGGGGAGCTGACGCCGGACCGGTGGCTCGCCGCCTACGGCGTCTCCGGCTTCAAGGAACTGTGCGCCCACGCGGCCCGGCAAGCCGGACTCGGCGACAACGGCGACCTGATCATGCGCATCGTCTCCGCCGTCGCCCCGATGCCCGAGCGGCACGACGACGACCGCCCCGTCCAGTTCTGGGCCCGCCCCCTCACCGACCCCGAGGAGGCGACGTTTCCCGCCTACCGCGTCACCTACGAGGACCCGCGAGCCGACAGCAGCCCGGGCGTCGACTGGTCCGGCGGCCTGCTGCGCCGCACCCTGCGCGAGGCCATCCAGCGCGGCCGGGGCGCCGCGAGCCTCGAGGAGGCCACCGGGGTCGTCATCTTCACCGACGGGGGTTTGCCCGGCGCGTACGTCGCGCGCCCCGCGCCGGGACACGTCCAGCCCACGTGTGCTCGCTGCGGTCAGTGGGAGAGGGAGCACACGCCGCGCGAACGCTTCGGCTCCTGCGCACAGTTCGTCGCCTCGACGGCCCAGCTCAGCGCGGTCGGCAACCCGTAGCCCCAATCCCCCGCCCGGGCCGCGCTGGTGCGAGCGGCTGCGGCCCCGGGCGGGCCTTCCCATCCCCTTCGCACGCAAAGGAGTCCAGCGATGTCCCGAACACCATGGCGCGCGGGCGGCGCGCAACTACAAGGCCGCCGCGAAGTACAGGCGGACGCCTTCTCCGTCGGCGGCGACCGGGCCACCGGCCGTATCGCCGTGGCCGTCACCGACGGGATCGGTGACACCACCGCGGCGGCCGACGCCGCCGAGCTGACCGCCGAGGCGGCCGCCAACACGGCACTCGCCTCCGCGCCTGAGTTCGGCTGCATCGGCGCCCGCAGCAAGCTCGCCGCCAGCGGCATCGCCGCGGACGCCTCCATCGTCACCGCGCTGTTCGACCCCGCCCACAGTCGCATCCAGATCACCTGGGCCGGGCTGTGCCGCGCCTACGCCCTCACCACCAACGGGGAGCTCCAGCGCGCCACGTACGACCACTCGCTCGGCGAGCGCATCCGCCGTCACGCCGCACGGAGCGGCACGTTGCCGATGTACGACCGCAAGGTCACGCGCACCGTCGCACGCCACGAGTTCGTGACCACGTCCCTGCCCGCGCACCGCACCGCCGCCGTCCTGCTGTGCACCGACGGCGTCAGCCGGAGCGTCACCGAACAGACCATCGTCGACGCCCTCCTGTGCGACGACCCGAACGACGGCGCCGAGCTCCTCGTCGGCGCGGCCGGCGCCGACGGCCCGGACAACGCGACCGCCATCGTCCTGCGCCGTCGTGCGCGCTGATCAATCCAACGCATCTGAAGGAGTCAACCGCCATGAGTGACGAGCAACTTCGACCCACTCAGCTCCCGCTCAACGATCTCGCGACCGCCTACGTCCAGGCGGGTCAGACGCTCTTCCTAGCAATCCACGACGACATCGCCGCTCGCGTGCGCCTGGCCCACCCCGAGGCCGAATACCTCGAGATCGGCATCGACGCCGACGGCGACGTTGAGCTGCACGGCATCTGGAGCGCCCAGGAGTCCGCGATCGGCACCTGCCGCCTCCTGTACGACCCCCACGACGACCCGGAACAGGAGTGGCGGGACGGACCGCTGGACCTCGACGAGCTCGTTGACGACCTCGGCCGCGTGCTGACCGACTCGTTTCTCCACCACTGGGGCGTCGTCGAGCCGCACCCCGTCTACGAGCACCGCGACCGCCGCTGGCTCACCCTCCCGCCGGCCGACCGCGCCGCCACCGTCGCCGCCATCGTCCGCCATCACGTCCCCGACGCCGAATCGCTGATCTGCCGCTTCGAGGCACACGACGGACGCATCACTGTCGGCTTCGAGCGGGTCGGGGTGGTCGGTGGCGAGACGGTCAGCATCCCGTGCCCGCGATGCTCCCCGGAGACGGCGGACAGCCCGTGGCCGCACGACGTGTCCCACGAACTGGCCCGCGTCCTCGGCCAGCTCTATGCCCTGCAGCACCTGCGCAGTCGCCATCTGACCTCGTGCGTGGACCTCGCCTCCGAGCACGAGGGGCAGCTGTGGCAGCTCGTCTTCCCGTATCGCGGGGCGGCCTCCGACAGGACCCCCCGCCCCTGACTCAGGTCCCCCTTCTGGAAGGACACACCTCTGATGACCAACAGCATCGCAGAGCAGGCCGCAGAAGCCCTGCGCCACCGCCAGCGGGCCGTCCGGGCCGTCACCAAGGCTCAGGCCCAGTACGAGATCGCCGTCCTGGACCACGTCACCGCACGCATCCGCGCCGCCTACCCCGACACCACGCACCTGACGTTCGAGCACTTCTCTCACAACCGCGAAGTGGAGTTGCGCGCCTTGTGGGCGAGCGAGTCGGATGGAGCCGAGCGGCGAGTGCTCGACGCCAGACTGGACATGACCTCCCTCGACATCATGGAACTCGACGAGGACCTGACCACTGCGCTCGCCGGACACGACTCGGTCGCATGGAGCGCCGTACGCCCGGAACCGGTCGGCCGGCACTGGATCCTCGATCTCCCGCCGTACGACCGTGCCACCCAGATTGCCGAACTCGTTCGCGCCCACCACGCGGACGCACAGCTGCTCACGGCCGACCTGGCCGGCAGGACGCCTCGCATCACCAGCGTGACGGTGGTCGACGCCACTGGGCTGAACCTGGAGATCCACGCTCGCGACGACCGGCCACTGTGGTCAGAGGACACCGATCGGTCGATCAGTGGGCTCGTCCGGCAGATCCAGGCCCTGCCGCACCTCCGCGCGCGATACCTGGCACGGGTCGGCGGCCCGGCGGATCACACCGCCTTCTTCCTGCTCCCGCAGTCCGAGGGCGGAGAGGAGTGAGTGTCATGGCCCTGACTGTCGACCGCTCGCCCGCGCCCTCCGTTCCCGCTGTGCACGCCCAGACGATCGCCGCGAACGTGCTGCAGACCTGGCCCATGGCCATCGGCCTGACCATCGAGTACGTCGCCCACCACGACCAGGGCCCGCACGGTGCCGTCACATTCGCCGTCGTACGCGCCCGAGAGCCGTGGCCCAATCCGGTCCTGATCCGCTGCGACGGCTACGGCCACATCGCCCGTGGCTGCGAACATCCCCGCCCCGACGGACAACCCTGCTGGCACCCCTCGGCTCCGCACCTCTCCCTGCGTGACCAGGGCTTGTGCCCACGACATCTGCCGCCTCTCGCCGTCCACGACTGGGTCAGGCACCCCGAGCAGCCGCTCTACGGGCGCGTCACCCGCGTCGAGCCGGACGGCACGGTCGCCGTCGACTTCGTCAGCGGCGAACTCACTCTCCACGCCGCCCAGGTACCGCGCGTACCTCCACACATCGCTGAGGAGCTCAGCCGAGGGACGCTCAGCAGCCCCGTGCACCTGATCGACGACTAGCCAGACACCTCCGGCGCCGTGTGCGAGACGGCTTCCGGAGACATCCGATCCATCCGCAATCGAAAGAGAGCACTCAAGCATGAGCAGTCACGCCGTGATCACCCTCGGCTTCACCAGACCCGTGTACGCGCACGAACTGCGCCCTAGCGACGTGTTCGTCTTCCCCGACGCGCCGAGCACCCCGCTCACCGTGGCGGGCATCAAGAAGGCCATCCTCTCCTCCGAGCTCGCCCTGCTCGCCCTCAACCTTCCCGGTCGTACCGAGCCGATGCACCTCCCGGCCAGCACGCCCATCCGGGCCCTCCGCATGGTCCGCACCGTCTCCCTGGCCTGCCTGCTGTGCCGCAAGAGCCAGGACATCGAACTGGATCTCCCCCGCGACGGCGAACCCCTCTCGTTCGTCTGTGCCGACCACGTCCCCGACCTCCACCACAACAAGGGGGCCGAGTGATGGCCCTGCACTACCTCAGCGCCGTCCAGCTCCTGCGCCACGCCGACGAGGAGAAGGTCCGGGCCCTGTACTCCGACGTAATCGAAGCCCTCGAACAGCACTGCACCGACGTCGGCGTCGACTGGTGCGGCAACGAGCTGAACATCACCGTCCAGCTCTCCGACGACGGCGAGCAGTACGTCGCGATCGCCGGCCGCTACTCGCTCCCCTGGCACAACGACCGCCGGGAGATCGGCGGCTGGAAGGCCGTCCACATCGACAACACCTACGGCACGGCCCGGATCGTCTACGACACCACGACCGACGAGGGCTCCCCGCCCGGCGACATGTCCCTCGAACCCCTCGCCGAGGAGGTCGGGGCGTACGTCAACGGCTGGCGCGCCGAGCACGGATAGCCCAAGCCCATCCGCACCACGTCAGGGGGCCGAGCCCGCGACATCGGCCGGCCCCCTACCCACCCATGCCTGAATCACGAGAAAGGGCACCCTCGTGCTTACCTTCACCGTCGGCAGCGGACCGGCCCTCGAGGTCGCCGAGTACGCCGACTTCGACACCGGCCAAGCCGTCTACCGCGTCACCGGCATCGGCACCTTCACGCTCGGCTGGGATCCCGACCACCACCCCGAAGCCGACCAGGACCCGATGGAGGAGATCCTCCAGGTCGCGTACGGCACCGGACCCCTCGGCTTCCAGAAGGACGAGGCCCCGGTCCTCTTCGGCACCGCCCTCGCCGGCACCGAGTCCTTCACCCGCGCCTCCCTCGACGCGGGCTACCTCCGGCTCCGCCCGTACCGCCTCATCATCAGTGCCCCCGTACGCGTCCCGAAGGGCACGGCACGCAAGGCCACCGCCATCGTCTCCGCCCTCGCCAGCCACTGGCTCGCCCAGCCCTGGACCCCAGAATTGCGCCGCGCCCACGAACACCACTGCGCGCCCCGCTCCCTGAACCGCTACGGCGGACTCATCGCCCAGCACGAAGAGCGCATGCGGCGCCTCGGCGAGGACCACGCCTACTACATCCAGCGCGCCGACCGGGCCACGGCGATCCTGCAGGCGGGCCCCGTGCCCGCCCCCACTGGCGCCCCACCGCACCCGTTCGCCTCGGCCGAGACCGCAGGGCGGTGAGGGCGTGGTCCAGTTCGACCTGTTCGGCGAGGTGGAGCAGAAGCTCGAAGAACGCGCCAAACGCCGTGAGGAGGAGGCCGCCAAGCCGCCCAAGCCGCGGTCGTTCCCGGCCTCGCGCCGCAAGCGCCGCCCGTTGTGGGGCGACCCGCACCGGCACGCCAGCGAAGTCGCCGAGAACGTCATCGCAGCGTGGTTCAGCCACTACGGCGGAAGTCGCATGGACGTTCCCATCGGCACCGTGGCCGCGCTGTCCTTCTTCCGCGAGCCGCTCATCAGCGACTGGCTCCTCACTCTGGAACCTGCCCAGCTCCCCGGGCTCCTGCGGGAGATCTGGGGCGTCCAGTGGATGGCCCGCCCGGACCTCATCGAGGTCGCTCGTCCCCTGCACGACTGGGTGGCGGAGAACCCTGACGAGTACCAGCTCCGGGCCGTCCAGGCCGTCATCCACACCGCGGTCTACAACGGGCTGTTCGACCTCACCGCCCAGGACGACCCCTACGAGCGGTCGGAGGCCGACGTCCTCAGCCCCCTGCTGACCGGCCTGCGCCACAAGAGCGACAAGAAGTGGCGCGGCGAGTACCACACACCCCCGTGCGTCACCGACCTGATGGCACACATCCTCGTCGACGACAGCGTCTGCGGACCGGGCATGTCCGTACGCGAGCCGGCCATCGGCAGCGGAGGCATGTTCCGCTCCGTCGCCCAGCGCATGCGCGAACTTGACCTGAACCCGCACGACTTCCGCTGGTTCGGCAACGACATCGACCCGCTGGCCACCGCCTGCGCCGCCGTCAACGCGATCATCTGGGACCTCGGCCCCAAGGTCGCCATCTGGTGCGGCAACTCCCTCGCCGACGACGGCACCGCCACCGACAAGGCCCTCGCCGAGCGCGCCGCGGTCATCAAACACCGCAACGCGGTTGTGGAGCAGGCCCTCTTCGAGCAGAAAGCCAGACGACTGCTCGGCGCCCTCGACCAGCTCCTCGAAGGAGCCGCGGCGTGAACATCGTCTCCTACGGCGGAGGAGTCCAATCCACCACACTCCTCGTCCTCGCCGCACAGCGCCGCATCGACTTCGGCACCTTCCTGTTCGCCAATGTCGGCGACGACAGCGAGCACCCCGCGACGCTCCGGTACGTACGAGAGGTTGCCGCGCCCTATGCAGCAGAGCACGGAGTCACCCTCCACATCCTTGAGCGACGCAGACGCGACGGAACCACCGAGACTCTCTGGGAACGGCTCGTACGCCCCGGATCTCGTTCCATCCCCATTCCAGTACGCATGAGCAACGGGGCTCCGGGGCGACGCTCCTGCACGGCGGACTTCAAGATCAGAGTCGTGGGCCGCTGGCTTCGTGAGCACGGCGCAACGAAGGACGCGCCGGCCCAGGTCGCCATCGGTATCTCGGTCGATGAGATCCACCGCGCCAACCGACGCCGCTCCGAACCTCACGAGGAGATCGTCTACCCGCTTCTCGACCAGGGGCTCCGCCGCACCGACTGTGTCGACATCATCGAACGGGCCGGGCTGGCCGTCCCGCCGAAAAGCGCCTGCTTCTTCTGCCCGTTCAAGACGCTTCAGCAGTGGCAAGAGATGCGCCGCAGCGAGCCAGATCTCTTCGAGAAGGCGTCCGCGCTCGAAGCCACTCTGATCGCTCAGCGCGTCGCGCTGGGGAGAGACCCGGCCTACCTGACGCGACGAGGCAAGCCTCTTCCCGAAGCCATCCCCGAAGCCGCACCGCTGCCCTTGGCGCATTCCGATGACGCGGAATGTGATTCCGGCTGGTGCATGACCTGAGTCGCCCTGCTACCGAAGGACAGACGTTGAACCCAACGAAACCGACCGCACACAAGACCTCGGACGCCCCGAAGAAGCAGCGGGTCTTCCCCGCGCACTTCGCCGAGTTCGTCGCCGCGACCGCTGCGGCGCTCGGCGACGGCTGGGTCGTCGACGCCGACAGCAAACCCCACCCGGGCCCGTCCGCGTACCTCGCCCACCCCGACGGCCGCCGCGTCGGCATCAAGCAACTCTGGCGAGGCGAGGCCGTCCGGCGAGGCGAGGCCGTCCAGACTTGGGCGCTCGACGTGCCGCCCCGCGAGTTCGAGAAGGGTGACAGCGACGCCGAGTCGTACGCCGAGAGCCTCAAGCACCTCGCCCCTGGCATCCGCTACAACGTCGGCGTCCACTTCACCAACAACCCGCCCGCCGCGACCGCGGCACGGAACATCCGCACCCGGCTGCTGCCAGCCTTCGACGGCAAGCGCCAGCAGCTTCGCCTCCTACCTGATCTTGCCGAGGCCGGAGGATTTGATTAAGTGGCTCTTCATTCCATTCGTTTTTCTCATTGCCTCATGGGCTCAAAGTAACGGCTTCAATTGGGGGAAGATGCTACTAACCCTGCTGATCTTCGAGTATCTTGTCTACTCCGCACGGTACCAATGGAACGATATCCGCGGTATAGAGGAGGATGCAAAGCATCCACATAGCCGGGCCAGACGACGCCTGCCCTACAGGGCAGCGGCAGAGAAGTCGCAGAAGCGCTACCTGGTCTACAGCAGTCTGTGCGTTGCCGCCGGCCGCGTCCTCGGGGCCGTAACAGTGGCATGGATAGCCGGAAACATTGCTCTAGTGTTGATTTTGGTGGGCATTGTGTTCGGAATAGCCTGCATCTATGAAGTGCTGCGAAATCTTGAATCTCGTACTCCCGTCGAGGACAATACGCATCCACGACAGTACATAATCGCCACTAGTTTGTGGCTGCTCGTTGGTGCTGGATACTCCCTGCGCTTCCTCGCAGGGCTTTACGCGGCAGACATCGCGCCTATAAGTTCATTGGCTCTCACAGGGGCGGTCTATGCGTTCTTTTTCGGGGTGATGTTCGTACTCCTCACTTGGGTTCTAGAAGCGGCAAGCTATTGTCGCTCGGAATCGGACCGAGAGTGGTACGTTGTTGACGACCAATGGTTGCGCGCAAAGCCACACTTGATACTCCTCCTCTCCTTCCTCAGCAGTCCGAAGGTGCCACTACGTAGAAAAGCGGGAGCGCCTCGCTCAGGAGACCGTCAGCGAGAGCCCGTACTTGCTAATCGCAAATCGTCACGACCATGGGCCCCTTGGAATCTCTCCTACCTCGCGGCCTCGATTTGCGGCGTACTCCTCGGCGCTCGCCTAGCGCTGGAAGGCGACTCAACTCCCTCGAGTATGTTCCTGGCATTGAGCACAGCAGTTGCCATTTGCATCATACTGCTGGGCGTAGAAAGCCAGCAGCTTGGCGGGGTTGGTGGGAACGAAACTCCCGTGCCTGCTCAGAGCCCGGTTCCGCCTCCGTCTCCGGCCCGGACGGTGCCCCGGCACCGAAAGCTCGGGAGAACCGCCATCGCCCTCCTAGCCCTGCTAGTCATTGGGGCGGCGCAGCGAGAAATGGACTTCAACATCAAAGATGGAATACTGCTTGTCATCCCATGGCTGGTCTTGACTATGACCTACATCGGGTTCAGGCAGCAGTCTTACAGCGATCTGAAGGAATTCCCTGCGCGTCTCGCGAATGGCCTCAAAGGATTGAAGATTCGCGTGATCAAAATTCTCGTTGGGCGGAAAACGTGGGGCGCCATCTCCGGCAATTCTCGACCGGATTGAGCAAAACGAAACGGGAATCTCACCGGGCACCGGCCCCACAAGGCGCACCGCACCGGCCGTGCCCGGATCCGCCAGTACAGCAGCTGGAATGTCACGCCGCACTGCCCTCAGTAGGGAAGCCCATAGTGTCTGGGCGGCTCAATGCCCCCGCTTTGTCGGGGGTGGCTCGATGCCCGCCCCGACGATGACCACCAAGACGAGCCGATTACTAACCCCGACACAGCGCGCCGGAACGTCCTGATTCACTGGTACGCCAGGCAGGCCAAGAATGGCTGAATCAGCACGGCGCAGAATTCGTACGATACAAGGGTGCATCGGACACCCTCCTGCGCGCCTGGACCCGCCTCACGGCCACCCTTGTACCTACCGCTCCGGTCAAGGAACTCGTCTTCTCGTGAAATCGCGGCCCAAGCTGTCGCACGGCGAACGCCGCGTCCTCGTCTCCGACGCCCTCGGCCTCGAGACGGTCGGCGACCCCTACCCCTACCAGCTCCGTCGCGCCCACCGAGGGGTGTGGTTCGGCAACATCCGCGGTGCCCGAGGAAGTGAACCCTTGCCGCGAAGGGCAAGCGGTGCTCACGAAACGCAATCCGCGGCCTCACCTGGACCTCGGAGTGTCACTGGTCAGAGGCTGGCACGGGCCGTCCAAGCGGGGACAGAACGGGGACGGGAAGGACCGGCGGGGACACAGCGGGGACGTAGTGCGTGGGACGGCGCAGGAGCGTTCGGGCCTGTCCAGGACTGGTCAGGAGTGGAATCCTCGCAGGTCAGATACGGTAAGCAGTTCTGATAAACACCTTCCCGGCTTCCTTGCTGATCAGCGCCGTCCGGCGCAAGAGTCACCCGAAAGCGATCTTGGGCCTCTCCTAAAGCGGGTGTCGCAGGTTCGAATCCTGCCGGGGGCACGACAAAGCGCCAGGTAATTGGACATAACACCCCTCCGCAGATGTCGCGGAGGGGTGTTTTTGTCCCAAATGGGAACTTGATGGGAACGGTGCGACGAGTAACACCAGGTAGCTTTACGTCGATCGCGCCGTGGGGCTTCGCACGGTTTCGCCATGACCTGTATGACATCGCCCTGGCCAGACCACTTCGACACTGCTGGGCGTCGACGGAAACTCCTGGCCCTGCGCACCGGAGAACCCACTGGAGAAAGCGGTGCAACCCGCTTCGATCGCCATGGTGCGCACCCGTCCGGCGTCCCGCACTTCGCGCCCGTACTCCATGTGCACGAGGTGCCACCGATGCACATCACTCGCGTAGTAACATGTAGTACATGGAGACTACGGCCCGCGAGTTCAATCAGAAGTCCTCCCAGATCCTCGCCGCAGCAGCCCGCGGCGAAACCGTCACCGTCACCAAGAACGGGACCCCCGTCGCACGGGTCGTCCCGATAAACGACACCGAGGTGCCCCCGTACCCAACCGACGCCATGGGCGACCTCGATCTCCCCGACCTCGGCCTGCCCGACCTCACCGACGACGAGATCGAGGACACCCTCAAGGGGATGGGCGAGTGAGCCTGGTCACCGTCGCCGACACCAGCGGCCTGTACCGCCTGCTCGACCCGAAACTCACCGGCCACCAGGAACACAAGAAGGCCCTGGCAGCAACCAGCCACCTCATCATCTCCCCCATGGTCCTGGCCGAACTGGACTACCTGATCTCAACCCGTGCCGGAGCCCAGAAGGCCCTGATCGCGGCGCGCTTCATCGAACGTAACGTCGCAACCCGACGCTTCGAGGTGCCCGCCGTCAGCACTCACCTGAGCGCGGCGATCGCGGTCGCCGAAGGCTACGCGGACGCCGACGGCGGCAAAGGCATCGGCCTCACCGACGCCATGAACGTCGCCCTCGCCGCCGCCTACCGCACCGACGCCCTGCTCACCACCGACCACCACTTCCGCATGGTCCGGCCCCTGACCGGTCACCCGGCGTTCCGGCTCCTACCCGAAGATCTCTAGTCACGGCGGCCTTGCCTGCCCCGGGACGGCCCGCTCGCCGCTTCGCAGGGCGCCGTCTCGCAATGGTTCGATCAGCCTTGGGTGTCCGGCCTGAGGGGTGGCAGGTCCCACACCGCGTCGCCTTCCACCCCTCACCGACGAACGCGGCAACCTGATCTGGGTCGCAGCCGCCGGCGCGGCCGCACCCACGACGTCACCGCCGCCCGGCACGACCACATCACCGCCCACCTGCGCCAAGCCGGGCTCGGCGCGATCGACGACCTCGGCTTACTCGGCCTCGACAACGACCTGGACAACCCGGTGGTCATCACCGGCTACCGGGCGCCCCAGGCTCGCCTGACGACCGCACAGAAAGAGGCGAACAAACTCGTCGCCCGCGAATGCGCGGCAAACGAGCACGGTTTCGCCGACCTCAAGAACCCGCGTGTACTCACCAAGCTCCGCCTGAAAGCCCGTCACGCCACCGCACTGCTGCGGGCCCTGCTCGACCTCACCCGCGCCGAAGTCTCCAGGTGACAGACGATCACCATCAAGGCCCTGACCGGCAGCGAGTCCCCAACTCCCGCCCCCACCAGAACTCACTGCTCCAGGGAAAATAGGAGGAAGAGCCGACGAGGGCGCGCGATTCCGGCAAACTGCCGACACAGCAGACGACTACCGGCTACCGATCACCACCACGACCAGCCCGAGTGCCCCAGCCGGACCCCACACCAGCCCCGTGACCAGCGATCGTCATGGTGCCCCGGCCTCGGGCCGAAAGCCGGGGCATCATGACGATCGGCACCCGACGACACCGCGGAGGTGCAGCGCAGTGACGGAAGGCTTGAAGTGGATTGGGCAGCACACATTCGATAAACGGACGTCTGACGGGATGCTCGGCGGGATCTCCATGACCGCGATGCGCGGGGTCCCTGTCCGGGATCTGCTGCTCAGGCTGGGCGCGGATGAGGAGGAGATATTGAGCGGTATGCCGTACCGGGACTTCCATCCGACCCGGGACGCACCCTGCATGTACGGCACGTCCGGTGAGTGGGCATACGTTCTGGAAGACCGAGGGTCGTGCACCTGGTGCGAATGGTTCTTCGAGGACGAGGACAAGATGACCCCCACGGTCGGGCAAGAGCTGATCTGCCTGAACGCGAACGTAGCGGTCAACCCGAGCTATCTCGTCTACGCGCCCGGCGACGGGAACGTGTACATGAACAACTTCGGCGACGATCTGACGGACCACCCGCATGCGGTAGAAGGCAGCAAGCTGGCCGCCCTGGGCGAGGGCCTGAAAGCCGCCGGGGCGACCTGCCCGGAGGGGTACACCGTCCCACAATGGCATGACCTTCTTGACGCGCAGGAGGGTGGTCTGCACGGCGTGGTGTGGCAGGCCGTCGGCGACATCCTGGGTATCCGCGTCCCACGGGCAGACGTGGAACAGGGCCGCTTGCCCGCAGCCAGGCTGACTGGCCCCTATGCGTAAACCGCGGGGCGGCGCGGATGGGTTCCGTGCCGCCCCGCGGTCGTGGGTGTGCGGGTTACTTGAGGGTCATCGTGCAGCGCCAGGCGTCACTGTTCGCGCTGGTGCAACTGCCGGTGATGTTGGTCTCCAGCCAGTAGGCGTCCTTGTCCATCAGCCGCATGTTGTTCACGAAGCCGGCGGAGAACGCGCCCATAGATCCTCGGTTCTGGCTGCCGGACATAGCGGACCGGCCGCAGACTTCCTTGAAGGTTGTCAGGGCGCCGGGGAGGTTGCGTAGGTGGATCTTTCCGTCGACCTTGGTCGCGTAGGACTGGATGCACTTCGATCCGGACGACACCGGGTTCAGGCCGCCCAGGTTGGCGGGCATGCCGCCGCTGTTGTACGTCGCGTTGAAGGTGAACTCGTCGCAGTCCGGAGTGTCGGTGCTGCTGTTCATCGCGGCCGGGTCGTGGTTGTTCCTCGCCCAGCCGTCCTCGTCGCAGATGACGGCGCGGTTCTTGCCGTCCCGGCCGCCGGGCAGGTAGTACAGCGGCGTGCCCGCGCTCTGCACGCCGGGGGTCTTGGGCGTGGCCTGCTGGATCAGCCAGGCGTGCGCCGCCGCCTGCGGGTTCTTGCCCGCGTTGAACGTGTACGTGGGCGCGTAGGCGGGGATCACGCAGCCCGCCTTGGTGGACTGCGCCTTGGTGTCGCAGCGCACCTCGTCGAAGTCGCTGACACCGCCCAGGCTCCACTGATATCCGATGGTCTGGATGGTCTCCTCACCGACCGGGTCGATGATGCCGTTGATCTGTACGTCCGGCTTGAACGTGTACTGCTTGTCGGCGGTGGAGTCATCCCACAGATAGCCGGAGGTGATGTAAGCGATGTGAGTGTCCCCGGCGGTCCAGTCGGGTGCGCCCTTCCAGGCGGAGGGATCGGCTTCGACCGGGTCACAGCCGTCTTCACACAAGTGCTGGTAGATGCCTAGCTGAATCCTGTAGAAGTCGGCGGGGATGCTGATCGGCTTGACGGTCAGCGTCTCGCTGAAGCTGTTTACCCCGTCCAGGCTGATCAGCCGCTGGAACAGAAACCAGGCGGTGGCCTGGACCTGACCGTCCTTGCGGTAGTAGGCGGGCACCTTGCGGTTCTCGCAGACCAGCGTTCGGGTGGCGCGGACCAGCGTCAGATCGTCCTCGCACCAGTCGGCCACCCCGGCAGCGCCACCGGACTCCGTCGGGGCCAGGGTCGACGGCATCTTGGGCCCCTTGTCCGCAGGCACCGGCTTACCGAAGCAGACCTGTCCCCCGTCCTTGCTGACCGGGCCGCACTGCTCCTTGCCGCCGCCGCTGTCGCTGTCGGGCTGCGCCGACAGCGACGAGGTGTTCACGACCAGCGGCTTCTCCGGGTTGCTGCTGGGTTCCTGGATGGTCTGGTTGGGGTTGGGGCTGGTGTCGTCCCGAGCGGGAAGGGTCAGGTCGATCCCGGCCCGCACCGTGAAGGTCGCCCACGGCGACCAGGTCGTCTCGTACAGGGACCCGTCGTAGGCGTTGGTGTGGAACATGTAGGTCGTGTTGTTCTTCAACCGACCTGCCGCAACCTTCACCTCGGCCTTCGCCCCTGAGTTCACATACGGGGAAACCAGCACCCCATACGGGTTGGCGTCAGTCAGCTTGACCTTGCTGCCTGGAGTGCCGTCGGCGTTGGCCGTCCACACCTCAAACGTCAGGTTGACCTTGTCGCCGTCCGCGTCCGTCACCGTGTTACGCAGCGTCGGCGTGATCGTGTTGACCTGCCACTTGCCGCTCACACTCTTGAACGGCAGACCCGCCTCGGGGGTACGGCCGGACACAGGCCGCGACCCCGCCATGACGGACATCTCTGCCTCCGGGCCGTGGACCTGCGGCGGCGCACCCAGTGGATCAGGTGCCTTCGGTAAGTCAGCTGCCGAAGCTGTTCCCGCACTGGCCAGAACAGTAAGGACGGCACCGGCTGCCATGCAGCGCAGCGCCGTCCCTATTCGCGTGCGTCTCAACGATCCTCCTTCAAGGGAACGTATGTTCGACGCAACCCCATCACAGCCAACTCGCGTGGGACAGGGGTGAATTCGCCACTCTGTACACGCTGCGCTCGTGTGTCGCTGACGAACGATCTCCCAGCACCGATCACCACCAGGACCCGCCTGAGTACCCCAGCCAGACCCCAAACCCGTCCCGTGACCGGTGACTTCAGGATGGAATCAACTCAGTGGTTCGTTGCCCCAGAACATCTGGCGCGCGGCATCGCTTGGTCGGACACTGGCCGAGCTTGGAATGGACCAGCTCATCGTCACGGGGGCCCGGACCGACGCGTGCATCCACTCGACCCTCCATGGGGCGTTCATTCACGGGTACGACGTGACGTTGGTCGTGACGCGCAAACACCAGGACCTCAGCGAGTAGTACGTGCTGGCTCCGGACCAGGTGATCGCGCACACCAATCTCTACTGGCGGTGGCAGAGCGCACCCGGGCGCCGCGGGGGGACCGTTGACACGGCAGGAGTGACTTTCGCGGGGGCGCCGCGGGCTCGGCCGTCCGTCCCCGATGAGAGCCCGGTGTATCCGCTCTCCCGGAGTGGGGCCGGACTGGACAGCACGGGTTGGGGGGAGCCAGAGTCCGTTGAGGAGTCGGCATCCGACCCTTGTCGGCGCAGACAAGGCACGACTCCGACGCGCCCAGCAGCGCCTGGCGCAGAAGTGGCCGCCGTACGACAACTGGAGGAGCCGACTGCCGGGGGCACCAGGCAAAAGGCCCCGGACCGATCATGGTCCGGGGCCTTTGACGGCAGGTTTTGACGGCAGTGGCGTCTCGCACCTAACGGCCGTACTGGCCGCGTACGAGATCCGTCCCCTGGCGCAAGCTGGCTGTTAACCCACGTCGACGTAGTCGCCTGCGGCGTTGACCGCCGAAGTGGTGGACGTGCCCGCGAAGGACCAGCGCCAGTAGCCGTCGGCCGCTGCTGTGGCCGTCGTCGACAGGTTGCCCGTCGAGTTGGTGTAGACCGTCTTGAGGGTCGTGTAGGTGGTGGTGCCCGCCTTGCGGAACTGCAGCTTCACGGGCTGGTTGGTGTAGCCCGCGTAGATGCGTTTGTCCCAGTTGGCGCGGGCCAGCTTGCCCGTGACCGTGATCGGCTTGCCCTTGGCGACCGGCTCGGGCCCGGCATTGACGCTGAGCGTGCCGCGCCGCAGGACCGAGTGCTTGGTGGCGCCGCCGTTGTTGTAGAGGTCACCGTCCCTGGACTGGAGTTGGACGGTTACGTCCCACTTACCCGCGAGGGTATTGGGAGGCACGCCCCAGCCCGAGTCGAGCTTGAAAGTGAGCTTGCAGGTGGAGGTGGTGGCGTTGACCGCGGTGCACGTCGGGGTGCCGTGATACGACCAGTAGTCATCGCCGACCTCCCGGTCGATCTGGAGGAACGCGAGGTCGTTGCTGATCCCCGAGTCGTCCGAGGCGGTCACCGAGATGGTGAACGACTCGGTCTGGGAGGTGCCGAGGACGATCGGCTTGCCGCCGTTCACGGACAGCTTCTGGATCACCACGCCGGTTTCCGCCGCGTAGGCGGCCGGGGCGGTGGCAGCGGAGGCGGAAAGCGCCAGGGCGCCGGTGAGGACGGCACCTATGGATTTCATGCTCATGAATCCCCAATTGCTTCGGGCCTGCCCCGGCCGTGAATCCCCCCGGCCGCAGGCATGGCAGGTGGGGTGAGGATATGTCACCCGCGCAGCTCAGCCGCCGTCGGAGTACGGTCCCCGAGGCCCCATGCCTGATGCATCGCAGGGCGAAGGCAGCGGCCAGCTCGTGTTCGCCGGAGGGGTGCCGTACGCCCTCGACGACGAGGGACAGGAAGGTCTCACATGCGCTCGCCGGCCAGGCGGGCTCTGTGCGAGACACCCGCCGACCAACGCGTCGCCTATGGGCCTGCCGTCAAGCTGCGGGCAGACGGCGCTTTAGCAGCCGATCCATGTGGCTGATCGCCTCCCGCTGGGTGTCGTGCACGACGTGCGTGTACACGTCCATCGGGATGCTGATCTGGCTGTGCCCCAGGATCTCCATGATGGCCCGTGGGGCCACGCCGGCCGCCGTCAGCAGCGTGGCGCAGCCGTGCCGGGCATCGTGCAGCCGGACCACCCGCAGCCCGGCATCGGCGGCCACGCGCGTGAACGACCGATAGACGTTCCGGGGCTCCACCGGCCGGCCGTTGCGCGTGGCGAATACGTAGCCTTTCTCGGACCACGCGACGCCCGTGCGCGCGAACGCTTCCCGCTGCCGGAGCCGGTGCCAGCGAAGCGGAGCGATACACAACGCGGGCATCGGGACCACGCGCCGGCGGCGGCTCTTGGGGTCGTCGTCGTAGAGCGTGCCGCGCCGGCGCTGCGTCTGCTGGCGTACGTGCAAAACTCGGTTGTCCAGGTCCACATCCGGCCGGCGCAGGCCCACCAGTTCACCGCGCCGCAGACCCATGGCGATGGCCAGCACGAACGCGGCGTAGAGCGGGTCTCGCCGTGCCGCCTCCAGGAACGTCAGCGTCTCCTCCAGGGACCAGGGACTGATCTCGCGTTGCTTCACTCGGGGCGGTTCCACGAGCAATGCGACATTCCGCGTGATGAGTTCCTCGCGCACGGCCGCCGTGAGCGCGGTACGGAGCACGCGGTGCGCTTCCTTCGCGGGCGCAGCCGTGCTGGCGCTCTGCATGCGCGTGGTGAAGCGGCGCACCTCGGCGACGCTGAGCGACTCCAGCCGCTTGGTCCCCAGCAGAGGGACCAAGTAGCGGCGCACATGCATCTCGTACTTGTCGTACGTGCTCAGCTTGCGGCGCGGTTCGATGTACGGCGTGTCGTCCATGGCCCACTACCGCCACACGCAGGCGCATGCTCCGTCTTCGACGTTCCAGCGATCAACAGTCCCACGGCCGGAGCTGGAGTGCCCGATCACGCTCAGTACCACCAGCCGCTCGCGCGCGCTGCGCCGACGCGCGCCCACATGTGGATAGGGCCGGTGGCCATGCGTCGATCACCGCATAGCGCGGCAACGCTCAAAGCAGTGCCTCCGGCGGGGGCGCTCAGGCTCCGAGATGCAGGGGGCGCCGTTCGCGAGTGCCGGCCGAGTTGTGGCGTGCGCGGGGAGCTCCCATCCCGTCTGCCGTCGACCCAGGCAGAGCCGAGCAGACGCGGCCCATGGCGTCCAGGTCGTTCGTACAGTGGCGCGCTCCACCTGGACGCCATGAACCACGCCCGCTCCACGGTGTGTGGGTCGACGGCAGACGGGATGGGAGCTGGGGGTTGAGACGGGGTGCGGAGAGATTAACTCGCCAGGGTTCGCTCTATCGGTTCGTGGAGCGATGACGGATCGAGACTGTCGGCAGCCATCACCTTTCCCAGAAGACCGTCCGCAGTAACGCTGCGCATGGCACGCTGAACATCCAGTGACAGGCTGCGCCATCACAGCGGAGGCCCCATGAACTTAGCTGCCAGTGACAGACCAGTATTGATCATGTTTTGGGCAGCGGGCATCACACTCGCTGTTCTCATCATCGCTGGTCTCGTGCAGGCTCTGCGGGGGACCACGGCTGACGACGTGTCCAACTGCTTCTTCGGCTGCCTCGTGGCGCTCGGGGGCCTCGTCCTGCTATTCGCTGTCGCGCTACTGATCGTCTGGCTCGCTGGAGGCTTTGAAGCCTGACCAGCAGAACCGGTGTGCCAGAAGTAGCCCGTGCCCCCGCCGTGCCCGATCGAACGGGAAATCACGGGGAACGAGGGTAAGTCACGGACACTGAACATGAGAACGACACCCGACCGGACATCCAGGTCAGGGGCCTTTCTCACTGCTCACCACGCGGAGGCGGTGGGATTTGAACCCACGGTGACATCGCTGCCACGACGGTTTTCAAGATCGCGGACCTGTTTGACTCAGCCCACGCCGTCCTCGGGGTCGTCGACAGGCGGAGGCGATCAGTCGAGCCACACGAGCATGGCGTCACCCGCCGCCGCGGCAGCCTCGAAGAACTGCGTCAGGCCGTCGTACCAGTGACGCCCCCACTCAAGCGCTCCAGGCTCATCCCATCCGAGGGGATACGCCCCAGCCAGGGGATACACATCAGCCTTGGTCAGGTCGCCCGGAGTCACGCCGCTAACGAGCTGGTCATACGTGGTGGCACGCAGCGCCTGCGCTGCAAGACACACCCGCTCCGAGCGCAGGTACCTCGGCGGCCCGTAACCCCAGTCCTCGTCCTCGGCAAACGGCTCCTCACCATGGATGACGTCCACCGGGAAGTCGGCACGCGTCAAGAGGAAGCCCAGCATGTCCCAGGTCTTGGACGTGCTGAAATGACGCGCTTCGGTCGGCTCAGGTTCTGACTCCTGCTCGGCGTCCTGGACCTCTTCGGCGAAATGCAGCGCCCAGTCAGGGTCCTTAATCGCCCGGTCGAGTGCAGCAGCCGTAACGCGCAGGTACTCACCGATCATGCTCATGGGCGGAGACTAGACGAGGCCTCTGACAGCGGTGGGCGGGCAAACCGTCTCAGTTTCCGTCTCATTCAGCCCCGTTCAGCAATGTTCATCTGAGCCCCCGCGCCGGTTCCAACTTGGTCGCGAGCCGCCCATGAGCGTGCGTCTGCTTTCACGGCGGCGCCCTGCTCGGTGCGCGGCCGGCGCTGGCAGGTCTCTCCTTAGCCATCGACGAAGCCCGACCGTTGGTTAGGTCCCGGGCCGTACCCGGGCCGCCCCCAGACAGAGCCGGGGATGCAACTGCTCTACGGAGCTGAACACCTCGGAAGCCGGCCGCGCGTATGAGACCTTAGCCATGCCCACTGACAACGCGCCCCCGAGCATGACCTCGACGCCGTGCGGACTGCACCACAAGCGCACCAGATCAAGCGGGGAACAGCGGGGAATCACAGTGAAAGCCAGTGGCCCAACGAGGCTCCAGTCCGTTCGTTCGCCCAGGCCAGCGCCACAACCGGCCCCAGGTGATCGCAGCTTCCAAGCTGCGGGCTTTGAGGGGTGGTCGACTCCGCCAGGTCCCAACGGTCCGGCCGGCACGACTGCTCCCGTCGACGGCACTACACCGGGCCTGAGGTCGGTGAGAGGTGCAGCGAGACATACGCGCGCCTCGTCGGTCGGCGCACCCGCCGTCGTGGCTGACTGCCGACGGCTGAGGCACATACAACCCGATCGGAGGCGCCCGCCGTTCTGAGTGGCGAAGGATCTGCATGGCGATCCGGGGTCGACGTCGAGGGCGGTCAGCAACGAGGCGCACGCGTGACACTCGGGATCTTGTCAGACCTCCTGACTAACCTGGCGACATGGATGAGCGATGCATACACGACTTAGTCGTCCAACAGTGCGTGGACTGCGCTCCTGCTCCCGAGGGCCTGGTCAAGTTCGTATACATCACAGCCGGAGGCCAGGTCTTCCATCGTTCCTCGGCCTGCAAGGCCCTGGAAGAAGGGCAAGAGTACGCCCTGAGTTTGGGCATGGAGACTCATCCTCGACGCCGTGTCTCGTTGCCCGAAGCCATGGCTGAAGGGCGCGGCGCGTGCGCCTACTGCTTCTGGGACTACCAGCCCAGGTGAAAGGGAAAATCGAGGCCCGGAACAGGCCTGGCTGACATCCAGCGCTGACATCAACGACCGGGAACAGCCGCAGTAGTAAGCACGCAACAGCAGCTGTCCCATCGCCCGGTACGACCCAGTACCCATGCCCCCCTTTAGCGCCTGGACCGAACTCCTAAAGCGGGTGTCGCAGGTTCGAATCCTGCCGGGGGCACAACGCAGTAAGCCGCTGACCTGGGGCTTCTCCCCCAGGGAGGCGTTTTGACCGGCCTCGGACTTCTTGTCCGGGGCCGGTTGCGTGAGCGGACGGAGTGGCACGTCCCGAGCAACAAGCCGCCGCCGCGTCGGGGTGGACGCCTTCAGGACATGTCCGCTCCGTCAACCCATGGCTCGGCGAGGGTCGCGACAACGCTTACTCCCTGTTGGCCGAGCGAGTGCCGTGAGGGCGTGTGCGGTGCGCACGCATGGAAATCCGCCGTGCAGCGGCTCGTGCCCGGATCCGCCACCGGACACCAGGCCGACTTTCCCCAGGGTCGGCCCGCCTGCGCGGGCGATGTAGCGGTCGGTCGTGTTGACCGTCAGTGAGGGGTGCGCGGCGGCCACACCGACGAGAGCATCGGCAAGCACCTCGTCGGGCGAGTTGATGAGTTTCTTCATGGGTCAGGCCCCTGTGGACTTGATAAGAGCGTCGGCTGGACAAGAACGTCAGCGGAAATCGCCATGTGCGCGGCTCGGGTCAGGGCAGCGATGGCTGGCAGCACTGCTCGACGAGTCGCCAGACCTCTTCGGGGGTTTCGCGGGTGAGGGCGACGGCGGCCAGGGAGGCACAGGTGTCGTGGCGGAGCCGGCGGATGCGGGCCCGGACCTCGTCGAGGGCGGCGGGGCCGACCGAGAGGCTGTCGCAGCCGAGGCCGATGAGAAGGGGGGTCACCAGGGGGTGTGCGGCGGCGTCACCGCAGACGGAGACGTGACGATTGTGGCGGTGGGCGGCGGTGACGACGCGGGCGATGGCGTCGAGTACGGCGGGGTGTGCCGCCATGGCGGGGGTGGCGGTGGGGTCGCGTCGGTCCAGGCCCAGGATCTGGCAGGTGAGGTCGTTGCTGCCGATGGAGAAGAAGGAGGCTTCGCGGGCGAGGTCGTCGACCGCGGCAACGGCTTCGGGGAGTTCCACCATGATGCCCAGGGGTGGCACCGGTACGCCGGCTTCGGTGGCCGCTGCCTCAAGGAGGCGTCGGCAGGCGCGTAGTTCGTCGACGCTCGCGACCATGGGGATCATGATGCGCAGGTCGGTATGGGCTCCGGCGCTGAGCAGGCTGTGGAACTGGTCGGCGAAGGCGTCGGGTTGGGCGAGCATGAGAGGGAGGCCGCGGCCGAGCCGCGCGCCTTGGAGGCGGGCCAGGAATGGCGGGAGTTTGTCGTCGGCGAAGTCGAGCGTGCGGGCCGTGACGACCTGCCCGGTGAGGGCGCGCAGGATGGGAACGAGGGTGGCCGCGTGCTGATCGCGGGTGGGCCAGGCGTGATGGTTGAGGAAGGGAAGCTCGGTGCGGAGCAGGCCGACACCTTCGGCGCCCGTGGTCAGGGCGGCGCGGGCCTCGGCTGTGGTGGCCACGTTGGCCCGCAGAACGATGTGGTGCTGGTCGAGTGTCTCGGCGGGCAGGTGACGTTCTTCGGCGAGGGCGAGCCTGCGAGCCCTGGCGGCCTTCATGGCCTGCAGGGCCCTGGCACGTTCGTCGTCGCCGGGGTGGGCGACCGCGCTGGCTCGATCGGCGTCGAGCAGGATCTCCCGGCCGTCCGGCAGTTCGAGCAGTTCGGGGTCGACGGCCAGGAGGAAGGGGATGCCCAGCGAGCGGGCGACGATCGCGGCGTGGGAGTTCGGGCCGCCGGTCACGGAGATGGCTGCTGTCACCGTCTGGCCGGGTTCCAGCAGGTCGGCGGCGCCGATCTCGTGGGCGACCAGGATGAGGGGCTGGTCGGGGGCGGGGCCCGTGTCGCCGTGGAGGTGGGCCAGGACGCGGCGGCCGACCTGCCGGACGTCCGCGGCGCGTTCGGCAAGGGTGGGATCGTCCAGGGCGGCGATGGTTCCGGCGTAGGCGTCGATGGCCCGGCGGACGGCAACGGGTACCGGCCGGCCGTCGTTCGCCCTCTTGATGGCCTGGTCGCGCAGATCCTGGTCCTGTGCGATGTAGCTGTTGACCTCCATGATGTCGGCCTGTTCGTCCTTGCCCTGTTCCCGCAGCGAGGTGGACAGGTCGAGCAGGCGGGCGGCGACGGCGTCGAAGGCGTCGGTGATCTGCTGCATGGGGTCGCCGCCTGCGCGGTGGGGCAGCGCCGTTCTGGTGAGCGGCCGGTCGGTGCGGTGGACGAAGCCGAGGGCCATGCCGGGTGCGGCGGCGTGCCCGGTGTAGGTGCGACGGTCGGTCATCGGTCCCCTAGCGTCTCGGCGAGGGCGCGGAAGACAAGGGCGGTGGAGGTGGCGCCCGGATCCTGGTGGCCGATGCTGCGGGCGCCGAGGTAGGAGGCGCGGCCCTTGCGGGCCTGCATCGGGGTGGTGGCGCGCATGCCCTCTTCGGCGGCGTCGGCGGCGGCCAGGGCCGCGGCGGCCATGTCGGCTCCGGCGTCGGCCTGTTGCTGGAAGGCGGCCAGCGCGGGGGCATAAGCGTCAATCATGGTCTTGTCGCCGGGTGCGGCCGCACCAAGCTTCTGGACGCTCGCAAGGCCGGCGGCCAGTGCGACGGCGAACTGCTGTGTGTCTGCGGCGGGGATGTCCAGGGCCTTGCCGATGGCGCGGAAAGCGCCGCCGTAGAGCGGCCCGGAGGCGCCGCCGACGGTGGAGATGAGGGTGGTACCGGCCTTGACCAGTACGGCCCCGACGGTGTCCGGTTCGTAGTCGGCCAAGGCCGTGATGGCGGCGGAGAAGCCGCGGTGCATGTTGGTGCCATGGTCGGCGTCGCCGATGGCCGAGTCGAGCTGGGTGAGGTGGTCCTTGTGCTTGTCCACGGCGGCTGCGATGGCCTGCACCCACGTGCGGGCGAGGTCGGTGTCCACGGGATCTCCGTTCGTGGTCGGTACGGGGCTGGTTGGCGGTGGGGTGAGCCGGGGGCGGGGGGGATGACGCGAGGGGTGCGATCCGGGCGGGCAGGCAGCGGGAAGGCACCGGCCCGGCCCTCGCGTATTGCGCGGCCCCGCCCCCGGCTCGGCTTCAGATGCCCCAGCGCAGGGCCGGGGTGTTCACAGGCGCGTCCCACAGGGACAGCATGTCGGCATCCGCCTTGCACACGGTGAGAGAAACACCCGCCATGTCCAGGCTGGTCACGTAGTTGCCGACGAGGTTGCGGGCGATGACCACGCCCTTGTCCGCGAGTGCGGCAGCGACCTCGTTGAAGACCACGTACAACTCGATGAGCGGGGTGCCGCCCAGGCCGTTGACCATCACGATGGTCTCGTCGCCGGCCGTCAGCGGCTGGTCGGCGAGGATGGCGTCCAGGGCGGTGGCCACGATCTCCTTGGCTGACTGGAGCTTCTCGCGGCTCCGTCCGGGCTCGCCGTGGATGCCGACGCCGACCTCCATCTCGTCCTCGGGCAGGTCGAAGCCGGGCTTGCCGGAGGCTGGGGCGGTACAGGCGGTCAGTGCGACGGCGAAGGAACGGGAGGCGGCGTTCACCCGTTTGGCCATCTCCGCCGCGGCGGCGAGGCCAGCGCCCTGCTCGGCGAGCGCGCCGGCGATCTTCTCGACGAAGACGGTGGCTCCGGTGCCTCGGCGTCCGGCGGTCCAGGTGGAGTCCTGGACGGCGACGTCGTCGTCGACCAGGACGGTCTCCACCGATATGCCCTCCTCCGCGGCCAGTTCGGCGGCCATCTGGAAGTTGAGGACGTCGCCGGTGTAATTCTTCACGATGAACAGCACGCCCGCGCCACCGTCGACGGCCTGGGCCGCGGCCACCATCTGACCGGGCACGGGGGATGTGAACACCTCGCCGGGGCAAGCGGCGTCGAGCATGCCCTGCCCCACGAAGCCGCCGTGCAGGGGTTCGTGGCCGGAGCCGCCGCCGGAGACCAGGGCCACCTTGCCGCTTCTGCGGGCGTCGCCGCGGGAGATCACCTTGTTCTCCGCGTCGACCTTCAGTCCGGGGTGGGCGGCGGCGATCCCGGACAGCGCCTCGGCCAGCACCGCTTCAGGGGCGTTGATGAGCTTCTTCACGACAGGGCTCCTTCAGCGGCTGCGACCGGCTCGGTCGTTGCCTCGGTGGCGGCGGTGACGCCTCGACGGGCGTTCAGGGCGGTGTAGAGGAGGCCGGCGGCGACCGCGCCGATCACCTCGGCGGCCAGGTAGACGGGCAACTGATTCCAGTGGACTGTGCCGTTGAAAAGCTCACCGGTGATCATCGGACCGAGCGTCCTGGCAGGGTTGATGGACGCCGCCGTGGCCGGCGCCACCGGGATGATGATCGCGAACACGCCGAGGCCGATGGCCAGACCGGCGAAGCCGCCTGACGCGCGGCGGTCGATGGCCCCGAAGACGATGAAGGCGAGCATGAAGGTGCCCACGGCTTCGGCAAAGAACGCTTGGCCGGCGCCGACTCCGCTGCCGTAGGCGGCGATGCCGAGGCCGACGTCGACCGCCTTCTTCCCCAGCACCCCGACGATGGCCAGCGCGCCCAGCACCGCCCCGGCCACCTGGGCCGCGACGTAGCCGGGGACGTCCCGCCAGGGCATCTTCCGCGTCGCGGCGAGCGCGAGGGTGATGGCCGGGTTGATCTGGCAGCCGGAGATGTGGCCAATCGCGTAGACCATCGCGATGACCACGGTGGCGAACGCCAGCGAGATCATGCCCAGGTCGGCGAAGGTGAACGGTGCCTCGCCGTTGACGATGAGTGTTGCGGGGACTGAACCGACGCCGATGAACACCAGCATCGCGGTGCCCAGCATCTCGGCCAGAAGTTTCTGTGGGTAGGTGTTTTCTTCCATGAAGGCGCCCAGCGCCGAAGCGGCGGCTTGGGCGTCTCACCTCCTCCGCGTGGAGCGGGCTGTGATGGGAGGTGGCCGCCAGGTGATCAGGGTCGGGGCACCTGGCGGCCGCTCAGGGGGAAGCCGGGCAGATTTAAGAATCCGGCTGGCAGATTGTTCATCATGAATGAAAGTTGTTCCGAAAATTAAGGCTGCGTTTCCGGCCTGTCAAGAGGTTCGGCAGCTCTCGCCGTCCGCCGGCACGAGGAAGGCCCCACGGCGGAGTGCCGAGGGGCCTGGACCAGGAGGCAGGGCGGGCAAGCGGCAGGCCGCCGCCGGGATGCGGGAGGCAGGTCAGGTCATCGTGGTGCGGGCGGCCGCCCCGCGGGGGGCGCCCAGGTCGCGGGAGAGGTTGCGGGCGGTCTCCCGGACGGCGACCGCGAGCTCCTGACGTGCTGATTCGGCCAGCAGCCGCTCGACGGGGCCGACGACGCCGATGGCGCCAACCACCTCGCCGGAGCGGTCGAAGACCGGGGATGCGATACCCGCGTCCCCGATGGCGGACTCCTGGTCCTCGATGGCGTACCCCGTCCTGAGGACCTCCTTCAGCTGGCCCGCCAGCTCCTCCGGGTCGGTGATGCTGGCGCCGGTGAGCACCGCCGGCTCCCCCGCGAGCAGACGCTGCCGCTCGCCGGCCGGAACGAAGGCCACGATGGCCTTGCCCAGAGCACACGTGCCCCACGGGATGCTGGCGCCCACCTCGAGGATCTGCACCGCACCCTCGGGCCGGAAGGCATGGTGCACCACCAGGACGTGGTCACCGTTGAGCACGGCCACCCAGACCGCCTCGTTCGCCCGGTTCGCAAGCTGGTCCGCCCAGGTCAGCGAGCGGGTACGCAACTCCTGGGTGTCCAGGTAGGCGTTGCCGAGCTGCACCAGGTCCGGGCCGAGCTGGTACTTCGAACTGTGCCGGTCCTGCACCACCAGCCCCTCGGCCTCCAGCGTGCGCAACAGCGCATGCACGGTCGGCTTGGCCACGCCCAGGCGGTCTGCCAGCTCGGTCACGCCCAGCCGGGGCCCGGTGGACGCGAGCTCCCGCAGGATCTGCACCGCCCGCTGTACCGCCTGCACCATCGAAAAATTCTCCCTGGTTCACTATTGCTGAACAGTGTTCCGACATCTACGGTAACTGTTCATGAGCGCATCTGTCGGCATCGTACTCGTGTCCCACAGCGCCGAGCTCGCCTCGGGCCTTCGCCTACTGGTGGAGCAGATCGGCTCCGACACCGTCCCCCTCGCCACCGCCGGAGGCACCGGCGACGGCCGGATCGGCACCAGCTACGACCTCGTCCTCGCAGCCATCCGCAGCGTCGACCGTGGAGCCGGTGTCGTCGTCCTGCCCGACCTCGGCAGCTCCGTCCTGACCGCCCTCACCGTCCTGGAAGACCATCCCAGCCCCGACGTGCTGATTGTCGACGCACCTTTCGTCGAAGGAGCCGTCGCAGCCGTCGTCACCGCCGCATCCGGTGCCGACCTGAAGACCGTCGCCGACGCCGCCAAGGAGGCCCGCCATGTCCACAAGCTCTGAGCCCACCACCACGACCGTGTCCCAGCACGAGACCGCCATCGTCCTGCCCGCCAACCTCCACGCCCGGCCGGCGGGCCGACTCGCCCGGGCTGCAGCCGGATTCACCAGTGCCATACAACTGGAGTACGCCGGCCGGACGGTCAATCCGACCGGTGTCCTGGCCGTCATGGGCCTCGGTGCCACGGCGGGCAGCACCCTGACCGTCCGCGCCGAAGGCCACGACGCCGACGAGGCCGTCGCGGCACTGACCCAGATCCTCTCCACCGCCGAGTAACCCGACCGCCACCAGCGGAACGGAACCAACCTCCGCTTCCGCCACGAGAAGCAAAGACCAGTGGAGGTGGCCGAGGGTGAGTGCCCCTGCCACGAGCACGTCTGACGCCGATCTGGCCCGGCCCTCAAGGGCCGAGCACGTCTGCGCACTGCCGCACATCCCGGAGGTCGTCTCCGCCGTACGCCGACGGGCCGCCCCGTCCTCACCCAATGGCGCGTGCCCACTCCTACAGTCGACGACGCCCTCCTGGTGATCTCCGAGCTGACCACCAACGCGATCGTCCACGCACTGCCTCCGGCAGTGCTGCGGTTGTCCCTGCCCGAGGTCGGCATCCCCTGCGCCCTCCGCATCGAGGTCACCGACGCGCGGCCGGCGCCTCGACGACGCCCATCGCCCGCCGCCCTCCACCTCGCCGAACACAGGGAAAACGGTCGCGGGACGGACATCGTCGCGGCCCTTTCCGCGCAACACGGAATGTTCCGCCACCCCGAGAGGACGACCCGATGGGCCGATCTCCACATGGGGGGCCTGACCCCCCGTGGCACGGCAGCCACACGTCCCTGAGGACGTCGCGGCAGGGACGGACCCAGCGGCCAGTGGTACTACCGACCGCATGCGGCCCACCGGCGAGCAATTCGGCGCCGGCCACGGCCGAAGGCCAGCAAGATCGGCCAAAACCCGGAGCTCCGTGACTTCGTCCAGCATCACCTGACCTTGCGCTGGAGCCCCGAGCAGATCTGCCACGCTCTGCGCAGACGCTTCCCCGACCGGCCAGAGATGCACGTGGTCCACGAGACGATCTACCAAGCTCTCTACGTCCAGGACCGCGGCGAGCTGAAGCGGGAACTGACCCGCGCTCTGCGGACCGGACGCGCAGTGCGCCGGCCCCATCGGCACTCAGCACGCCGCAGGAAGCGGTTCCCTCACCCGATGGTGATGATCAGCGAGCGGCCCGCAGAAGTCGCAGACCGCGCTGTTCCCGGGCACTGGGAAGGCGACCTCATCATCGGCAGCAACTCCCGCTCTGCCATCGCCACCCTGGTCGAACGCAGCACCCGCTACTTGATGCTGGTCCACCTTCCCAACGGCCACGGAGCCGCCGCCGTCCGCAAGGCGCTGGTCGACACGGTCCAGACCCTGCCGCCCCGCCTGAATGGGTCCTTGACCTGGGACCAGGGCGCCGAGATGGCCGCCCACCACTCCTTCAGCGTCGCCACGGACATGCCGGTCTACTTCTGCGACCCCGGCAGCCCCTGGCAGCGAGGCTTGAACGAGAACACCAACGGCCTCCCGCGGCAGTACTTCCCCAAGGGCAGCAGCCTGTCCGGCCACACCCGCGACCACCTCGACGCAGTCGCTGCCGAACTCAACAACCGCCCACGCAAGACGCTCGGCTGGGAAACCCCAGCCGAGCGTCTGTCTAAACTGCTCGCCACCACACGTCAGTGATCACGTGTTGCAACGACCCCTGGAATTCGCCATCGACCCGGGCCTTTTGCCGTGCAGGGCGATCAGCTGGCGCGTGCCGGAGTCATGTCAGGGACCGGCGACGGACTTGATCGTGTACGGATAGCTTTCCTGTTGCCAGATCACCGTGAACCGGGAGCTCGGGCGGGCGCCGACCTGGGGCACCCGGCCGTCCGAGGTGAGCGTCTTGGTGGTGCCGAAGGTACCGGAGCGGCTCACCAGGCGGGCGCTGGTCTTCGTGTAGCTGTACGGCGGCGTCGACTTGGGAACGACCGTGTGGTACACCAGCATGCCGTCGCCGTCGTCGTCCAGGGCCAGGTCGGGGCGGTCACCGAGACCGAGGGTGGTGACGCTGCCGCGGGTGCCGCCCGCGGAGAGCCGGCGGCCGAGCAACTCGAGCTTGCCGTTGTTGTAGCGGGTCCACACGATCATCGAGTCGCCGTCGAGGTCGGTCGCGAGGGTGTGGTGGAAGCCCACGTTGTCCGTGGAAGCCGAGATACGCAGAGGGGCCGCCAGCGTACCGGTGCGGCTCCAGCGCGAGGCCCAGACCTGCGATACGGTTCCGCCGCCGGAGTGGTAGGTGATGACCGCGTCGCCGTCCCGGTCGACGCCGACCCGCACCATGCCGAAGCCGCCGTACGACGCGATCGGCGACGTCAGCACCTTTGCCGAGGAAACGGACGTCGACGTGATCCGCTTGGCCACGACGTCCGAGGCCCGCGCCCACGCGACGACGAACTGGCCGTTACGGTCGACGCCGATGGCCGGCTTCTCGGCCGAGCCCGAGCCGAGGGTGATGGCCGCGCCGACCGTTCCGTCGAGCTTGAGGCGGCGGGCGACCGCGTACCAGCTTCCGTCGCGGGTCTCCGTCCACGCCGCCATCGCGGTGCCGCCCGGCGTCACCGCGACCACCGGGGTCGTCGCGGGCGCCGACGTAGAGAGCTTCTGGAGCGGTCCGACGAGACTGCCGGAGGCCGAGACCCGTCGGCCCACGACCTGACTGTCCTGTTGCCAGACCACCGCCGAGTCGCCGGTGTCGTCGGAGTCGGCCTCTGGCCAGGACACCGCGGCGCCGTCCGGCGACAGCGTGCGGATCGCGCCCGTGGTGCCGTTCGCGAACTTCACCCTGGTCTGGACCCGCTGGTAGGAGTACGTCGTCGACAGGTCGCCGGCTGTCCAGGCCAGCAGAGCGTCGCCCTGGCGGTCAACGGAGACCTGGGGCGAGTCGGCGGCGAACCAGCCGGGGGCCGACACGTTCCATGCCGCCGTCCATGCGGCCTCGGCGTTCAGGGCCATCGTCGCGGTGACCGCGAACCCGGCGGCCGCGGCGACGGACACCCCTGCGAGTATGCGACGCTTCAGTGAACGCCGGTGACGCGCTGTACGCGCGGCCATCGTGATCCCCCTTCTCGGAGCTGTCGTGGTCGGGACACAGCCGTCACACAGGTGCCCCGAACATCCAGCGCAACTGCATGCTCAAACATCACAGGGATGATCCAGCGAAGGCGGACCAACGGTCGCGGAGCGCCGAGATCCGCGACGGCTTTCCCGCACGGCGACTGGCGAGGTGCTACCGGCGGGAGGCGGGGGGATTCTGACCGAATCCGCGGTGGCCTCTGACATCCACAGCTGACATCAACGACGACAGACGTCAGCGGCTCCTGGGGGTCACCGAAAGCAGCGCGAGCTCCGCCACAGCAGGGCAGTGAGGCCGACGGACCGAACTCCTCCAAAGCGGGCGTCGCAGGTTCGAATCCTGCCGGGGGCACACGACAAAGGGCCGGTTCAGAGGCTGGATCCTCTCGAACTGACCCTTCGCCATGATCACGGCCGCGCCACACACGTGCCACACATGCAGTGTCCGGTCACTCTGGCTCCGACCGCCCGGTCAGTCGTCGGACTTCTGCTCGTGGCGGTGGATGCCGCGGGCCAACTCCTGCAAGATCGCGTGCTCTGTCTGCCCGGTGTCCTTCGCCATCTTCCGCAGCAGCAGGGCGCACAAGGCTGCTGAGCCGTCCATCAAAGTCTCGGCCGCCTTGGGGTCTTCGCGTCGCCGCTCAACGACGTACGCCGTCATCAAGTCGTTTCCGGAGACATAGGCGGTCATGAACTCGATACCTGTGCGGATGCGGTCGTAGTCGTTGCTCATAGTCCACCGTGGCACATCGATCCAGCGGTGCGCCAAGACGAGGTGAGGGACATCCACGACGTGGACCCCTGTCGAGCCTCAACCACGATGCACGATCTACCGGCTCAACCAGAGGGACACAGCAGAGGCCGCAGGGCAAACGAAACGCCGGATCCCGCCGCGTCGGCTCCTCCTTCACTTCTGTCTCCCCACGCACGCAAGCGCAGGTCGGCGGGCGGCGCGGAGGAGGGTCGTCGTGGTCCTTCTTTGAACGCCGGTATCACGACACCCGTATGCACAACGGACACCACCGAGCCAACGCACACTCCCCGCATAGGATGAGCCCGATGACCAGCCCGCAGCAGCTCCTGGCGCGACCGCCCGTGTGGCGGTGGCGGGGGCTGCTCGTGCTCGGGCTGCTGGCCGGGCTGCTGGCGATGCATGCTCTGGCGCCCGGCGGCGCTGCCCCCGAGCACGCGGGGACGCGGCACATGACGGCTGCGGTCGGTGTCCACGACGGCTGTCCCGGGGACGGTGACTGCGGTGACGGCCACGTCAAGCATGCCGACCCGACCTGCATGGCGGCCGCGGTGAGCGGTGCGCCGGCCCTGCCGGGCCTCGTTGCCGACCGGGTCGCCGTGCCCGTACAGGGTGGCGCCCCGTGCCCGTACGCGGCCTCGGCCCCGGACGGTGCCCGCGCCCCACCGTCCCTGGCGGAACTCCAACTCCTGCGGATCTAGACGCCGCGCGGCACCCGCGCCCCCACCTCGGCGCCGCGGTGCGCTCCGTCACGCACAGATCCCTTTCTCAACAGCAGGAGTTCCACCATGCGCAACACCCGTCATCTGACCCGTCGCGCCACCCTGACGGCCACAGCCGTCACTGCCGCACTCATCCTCGCCGCCTGCGGCAATGACAGCGGCAGCGCCAACAGCGGCAGCGGACACGAGGGTCACGGCTCCGCGTCGTCCTCCGCGAGCGCCGAAGTCGCGGCCGGCGCCCACAACGCCCAGGACGTCTCCTTCGCCCAGGGCATGATCCCGCACCACCAGCAGGCCCTGGAGATGGCGAAGCTGGCTGCCGGCCGGGCCTCCTCCGCCAAGGTCAAGGACCTCGCCGCGCGCATCGAAAAGGCGCAGGACCCGGAGATCCAGACCATGAGCGGCTGGCTGAAGTCCTGGGGCGAGGACGTGCCGGCGTCCGACAGCTCCATGGGGTCGATGCCCGGCATGGACCACTCGGCGCACTCGGGCATGTCCGGGATGATGGACAGCGAGGACATGGACAAGCTGGAGAAGGCGTCCGGCACGGACTTCGACACCATGTTCCTGACCATGATGGTCGATCACCACAAGGGCGCCGTCGAGATGGCCACCACGGAGAAGAGCAAGGGCAAGTACGGGCCCGCCACCGCCATGGCCGATGACATCGTCACCGCGCAGACCGCTGAGATCACCGAGATGAACAAGCTCCTCGGCAAGAACTGAGACTCGAGAGCCGAGACTCAGAGACGGAGGGGGCCGGTGCGGGCACCGTCCCCCTCCTCACTCGATCAGCGCAGAACGAGCCCGGCTTCCCCGCACCGCGTCCGCCTCGACGGCCTGCCACCGCCCGGGCAGCGCGGCGGCGACGTCGTCCGCGGGCAGGTACAGCGGCCCGTCCTCGCCGAGCCGGTCGATCCATATCAGGACGCCGTCCCCGGTCAGGACGCGGGCGGTCTCTGTGGGGAAGAGGAGCATGTCGATCGCGGCGACGACCGCGACCTGGGCGTCGGCCACGGGCAGGGCGCCGGCGTCGGCACGCACCCGTAATGGTGAGCGGCCGGCTGCCCGGCGCAGGCGTCATGGCAGCCACGGCAGCCATTCCATCAAGCCGGCGGCGCAGGCGGATCGGCTCACGGGGGGACAGACAGCGTCCACCCCAGGATGGAGACCGCATGGAGACCACTCGACGCGGTGCTCGTCGGCTCCCGTCAGCAGGGCCGATCAACAGACCCCGGCTCATACCGCGGTTGCGGGCCCGCTCGTCGCCTGCCTCACGCTACGCGGCGGCATCGAGTCCTGGTCCAGTAGCGATAACGGCGGCAGCTGACGGCGCGCACGTGGGCCGGTCGTCGGCAGGTGGCGGGCCAGACGGCCCTGGGGCGGCCACCCGGCCCTGCGGGAGGCTGGTGAGCAGGCAGGATGCGTCGGCCGCCAGTGGAGCATCCTGGACGTGGGCCTTTCCCACCGGCCGAAGAGGGTGATCGGCATGATGTGGTACGGCGGCTGGGGCTGGGGCGGCTGGTTCGTCATGGCCCTCTTCATGGTGCTCTTCTGGGCGCTGGTGATCGCCGGTGTCGTCGCGCTCGCCCGCTGCCTCACGGGCAGCCACCGCGGTGCGCGCCAGAGCGGCCCGACCCGCTCCTCGGACGAGCCCGGGTGGGGAAGCGGCCGCGCTGAGGACGTCCTCGCGGAGCGGTTCGCCCGCGGAGAGATCGACGACGACGAGTACAAACGTCGGCTCGCGCTGCTCCGTGAGCATCGGTGAGCGTCCCGCGCGGGACGTGGCCGGCAGTGTGCCTGCTGCCTTGAGCGCGGCGTCACGTTGTTCTCGTGCGGTCATCCGGCCGCGAGCCATGCCGAGCCGATGCTCGCCGCGCTGCGGTGCCGCATGCCGGTCCCGCTGGGCGATGAGCGGGAATGGCGGCCTGTCATCGCGGCAGCAGGCGCCGACCGCCCGCGATGGCATACCCCTAGGGGGTATGGAGTATGGTTGTGTGCGTCGGAGGGAGCGGGGATCGGGCTCCTTCCGGCAGCACCCACGCGTCGAGCACCCGAGGAAGAGACCATGAACGACACGAAAGCCTCCGGCTCCTGCTGCTCCGCCGGTGGTTCCTGCCAGTCCGGAGGGGCCGACGCCCAGGCCAGTGGTGTCACCACCGTGTACAAGGTGTCCGGCATGACCTGTGGCCACTGCGAGGGCGCCGTCTCCCACGAGATATCCGCGCTGGACGGCGTCACCACGGTCACGGCCGTCGCCGAGACAGGCGAGGTGACCGTCACCTCAGCCGTCCCGCTCGACGAGGAGGCCGTCCGCGCCGCCGTCGACGAGGCGGGCTACGAACTCGTCGGCACGGTCTGACCCCTTCAATGGCCCGGCTGCCCGGGTCACGCGGTTTCCTCCCGCCGGGACGTGCCGCTCCGCTGATACGGACGCCGTACGTCCCGGCCTTCGACAGGAGAATCTCCATGACCAGTACGGCTCCCGCGAAGACCTCTCCCGCCAAGGCACCCGCAGCCGCGGCCGCCGACGAGGTCGAGCTCTCCATCGGCGGTATGACCTGCGCTTCGTGCGCGGCCCGTATCGAGAAGAAGCTCAACCGGATGGACGGTGTCACGGCGACCGTCAACTTCGCCACGGAGAAGGCGAAGGTCTCCTACGGGAACGGGATCGAGGTCGCCGACCTCATCGCCACCGTCGAGAAGACCGGTTACACGGCAGAGGAGCCGGCCCCTGCCGCTCCCCCGCTCGGCGAGGAGGGCCCGGACCAGGCAGCTCCGCCGGCTGCGGACGTCGAACACGTCGAACTGTTCTCCCTGCGCCAGCGTCTGTTCGTCTCGCTCGCGCTGTCGGTACCGGTTGTCCTGCTGGCGATGGTTCCGGCCCTGCAGTTCGACAACTGGCAGTGGCTGTCGTTGACGTTGGCCGCCCCCGTCGTCGTCTGGGGTGCCTTCCCCTTCCACCGGGCCGCCTGGACGAACGCCCGGCACGGTGCCGCCACCATGGACACGCTGGTGTCCATCGGCACGCTCGCCGCCCTGGGCTGGTCGGTATGGGCGCTGTTCCTCGGGCACGCCGGCATGCCGGGCATGCGGCACGGCTTCGAGTTCACCGTCTCCCGTTCGGACGGCTCCTCCTCCATCTACCTGGAGGCCGCGGCCGGGGTGACCACGTTCATCCTCGCCGGGCGCTACCTGGAGGCGAGGTCCAAGCGCAAGGCGGGAGCGGCCCTGCGGGCGCTCATGGAGCTGGGCGCCAAGGACGTCTCCGTACTGCGGGACGGCAGGGAGGTGCGTATCCCCACAGCACAGTTGGGCGTGGGTGACCGCTTCGTCGTACGCCCCGGCGAGAAGATCGCCACCGACGGCACCGTCGTCGAGGGTGTCTCGGCCGTCGACGCCTCCATGCTGACCGGCGAGTCCGTGCCCGTGGACGTCACGGTCGGTGACGTGGTCACCGGCGCGACGGTCAACGCCGGGGGCCGGCTCGTCGTCGAGGCGACCCGGGTCGGCGCCGGCACCCAGCTCGCCCGCATGGCCAGGCTGGTGGAGGACGCGCAGAACGGCAAGGCCGAGGTGCAGCGGCTCGCCGACCGGATATCGGCGGTCTTCGTTCCGGTCGTCATCCTCCTCGCGCTCGGCACCCTGCTGACGTGGCTGTTCGTCACCGGAGCTGCCGCGGCAGCGTTCACCGCGGCCGTCGCGGTACTGATCATCGCCTGCCCGTGCGCGCTCGGCCTCGCCACGCCGACAGCGCTCATGGTCGGCACCGGGCGCGGCGCCCAGCTCGGCATCCTCATCAAGGGTCCCGAGGTGCTGGAGTCCACCCGTCGCGTCGACACCGTCGTCCTCGACAAGACCGGCACCGTGACCACGGGCCGCATGCGGCTCCAGGACGTCTTCGCGGCACCCGGTGTCGATGAGGGGGAACTGCTGCGGCTGGCGGGCGCCTTGGAGCACGCCTCGGAACACCCGGTCGCCCAGGCCATCGCCGCCGGTGCCGCCGAGCGAGCCGGAGGCCTGCCGGTGCCGGAGAGCTTCGAGAACGTCGCCGGACTCGGCGTCCAGGGCGTCGTCGACGGGCACGCGGTACTCGTCGGCCGCGAGAAGCTCCTCACGCAGTGGTCCGTCCAGTTGCCCCGGGAGCTGGCCGAGGCCAAGGCCGCCGCGGAGACCGAGGGGCGTACGGCGGTCGCCGTCGCCTGGGACGGCGCGGCACGCGGTGTCCTCACCGTCGCCGACGCGGTCAAGGAGACCAGTGCGCAGGCCGTGGCCGAACTGCGTCGGCTCGGGCTCAGGCCGGTTCTGCTGACCGGTGACAACCGGCTCGTCGCCGAGGCCGTGGCCAGGAGCGTCGGCATCGACGAGGTGATCGCGGAGGTCCTCCCCGAGGACAAGGTGGACGTGGTCAAGCGGCTGCAGAGCGAAGGCCGTACGGTCGCGATGGTCGGGGACGGCGTCAACGACGCGGCCGCCCTGGCCACTGCCGACCTCGGGCTGGCCATGGGCTCTGGCACGGACGCGGCGATCGAGGCCGGCGACCTCACCCTCGTACGCGGCGACCTGCGGGTGGCCGCGGACGCGATCCGTCTCTCCCGCAAGACCCTCGGCACCATCAAGGGCAACCTCTTCTGGGCCTTCGGCTACAACGTCGCCGCCCTGCCCCTGGCCGCCGCGGGCATGCTGAACCCCATGATCGCAGGCGCCGCGATGGCCTTCTCCTCGGTCTTCGTCGTCACCAACAGCCTCCGGCTGCGGTCCTTCCGGTAAGCCCCGGACGGTCCTCAGGTCCAGGCGCGGTCGAGGAAGCCGGCGATCAGCGGGGCGATCTCCGGCAGATGGGTCTCGAGGGCGAAGTGGCCGGTGTCGAAGAGGTGGAGTTCGGCGTCGGGCAGGTCGCGGAGGTAGGCGCGGGCCCCGGGCTCGGGGAAGAAGGGGTCGCGGCTTCCCCAGGCGATGAGGGTGGGCGGGGTGTGCCGGCGCAGCCAGGCCTGCCAGGAGTCGTAGCGCTCGACGTTGGAGTGGTAGTCGAAGAGCAGGGCGAGCTGGGCTTCCTTGCGGCCCGGCAGGTCCAGGAAGTGCTGGTCGAGGGTCCAGCCGTCCGGGGCGATCAGGTCGGGGCCGGTCACGCCGGTCTCGTACTGGCTGCGGGTGCCGGCGAGGGTGAACATGTCCCGGACGGCATCCTCGGCGCCGGGCGTCTCGGGGGTCAGGCCGATGAGGCCGCGGGCGGCCTCCGAGAGTCCTTCCTCGTAAGCGTTGCCGTTCTGCACCACGAGCCCCGCGATCCACTCGGGATGGCGTTCGGCGATGCGGAAGCCGACGGGTGCGCCGAAGTCGAAGACGTACATCACGAACCGGTCGAGGCCGAGGCGCCGGACGAAGGCTTCGGTGGTGCCGGCGAGCCGGTCGAACGAGTAGGCGAAGCCGTCCGGGGCCTGGGTGTGGCCGAAGCCGGGGTAGTCCGGGGCGATCAGCCGGTAGCACGTGCCGAGTACGTCGAGGACGCGGCGGAATTGGTGAGAACCGGACGGAAAGCCGTGCAGGAGCAGCAGCACGGGTGCGTCGGCCCGGTCGGGGAGGGACTCCCGGTAGAAGACGCGGACGCCGTCGACCTCCAGGTGACGATGGACGGTGCGGGCGACTGGAGCAAGCATCCTAACCCCTTTTCCATCAGTAGATCCATTAGGTATAGCGAGCTCCGACTAACGCGTCAATGCAGAGATGTACCATTAGCCAGATGAGCGATCTCGCGCCTCTGACCGGAGAACCGCTGGCACTGGACCTGGTCAACACCCGTTCGGCCGCCGGTGACCTGCTGGCGACTCCGCGCGCCCTGCTGGCCTGGTGGGCCCTCCAGGCCGAGCGCCTCCCGGGCGAGGTGCCACAGGAGGTCACCGCCGCGGATCTGACCGCGGTGCACGCCGTACGGGAGCACACCGCCCGCGCCCTCGACCACGTCCGCCGAGGCGACGAGCCCCTGGCCGCCGACTTGGAGGCGCTCAACCAGGCGCAGCGTGCCGCGCCGGCGATCAACGAGCTGGCGTGGAACGGGTCGGCGGTGGCTGCCATCCGCCGACGCGACGGCTCACCGGGCCGGCGGCTGGCCGCCTGCCTCGCGGAGGCCGCCGCCGAACTGCTGGCCGACCCGGCGGTCACCACCATCCGGGAGTGCGAGGCCGACGACTGCGTGATGCTCTTCCTCGCCGCTCATCCGCGCCGCCGCTGGTGCTCGGCCACCCGCTGCGGCAACCGGATGCGCGTCGCCCGCCACTACCAGCGCCACAAGGCCAGGTAGTACGTGAAGGTCACCGAAGCGCACACCCGTTGACGCCCGACAGCGTCGTCGCTGCCGGGCGCCGCTCTGTGCCGGCTCTGCCGCGCCTCAGCGCTCTTCCCTTCCCCTGCCGCGCAGCAGCCAGGTGGCTCCGCCGATGGCCAGAGCAACCGGCCACTCAAGAGCCCCCGCCGCAGCGAGCGCTCCCAGGCCCCCGTAGAAGACCACGTCCCGGGTGGGGAGGTTCTCCAGGCTCAGGTACGGGATCGGAACCGGAGGGCGGAACGTGCGGGTGAGCAGGTGGATGCCCGCGCCGTCAGGATGCGGCTGCTCTGCCCGCTCCTGCTGAACCTCCGCACGTCCCGTGGGCACACGCCTGCTCCACGTCGCGTGCCGCCCCTTCTGGGCCCGCACACGCTCAGTGGGCTCGAGCGTTGTCAGAGCAGCCTCCGACAACTTGTTCTGGGCCCGCACACGCTCCGTAGGCTCGAGCACGGTCTGAGCTGCAGTGGCCATGCCGTCTCCTCCTCTCCTGAGCCGGTATGGGTGTGCCTCTTCCATTTTCGCGCGTCTCGGCCGAAGCCGCCCCGGGCCATGCCCGAGCCCGCCGCGTGGACAGGGGCGCCGGGCAGCAGGAACATGGGCAGGGGCCCGCACGAGCAGGTCTTTCCAGGATTTCGAAGCCCTGGATCACTCTCGGAGATCCGGATCTCGTCACCGCCGCGTCACAGATCGGCGGTCGACAGAACCCCTGGTCCGCCGGCTCTGTCTGCATGGGCAGGTGCCGGCGAGGACCGGCACCCCGTGCGAACCGAATTCGGGGGACGACATGCAGTACAGCAACGGCATCCGCAGAAACCTGGTGGCGGTGGTCGCGGCCTCGGCCGCTCTGATGGTGGCCGGGTGCGAGTCCGGGGGCTCGGGATCCGCCGGGGCGGCCTCCAGCCCGTCGAGTACGACGGACGCTCCCTCCGGTTCGCCGGGCTCCGCCACCTCGGCGCCTGCGACGGAAGGCACGTCGGCGGTGCCGGCGGCCAGCGTCTCCTCCGGGGCCGGGGCCGGGTCCGGGTCGGCGGGCGGGGCCGTGAAGACGTGTGCCGTGGACAGCCTGGAGGCGGCTGCCTATCAGGCCGCCGATCGTCCGGCCGGCACGGGCACCGGAGCGGCGGTCGTCGAGTTCACCAACGTCTCGAGTCAGCCGTGCGTCCTCAAGGGCCATCCGTCGGTGGCGGGGGCCGGCAACGGTTCCCCCGAGCACAACGCTCCGCTGTCGGTGACCCGCGCGGGGACGGCGTCGCCCGTGAAGGTGTCCCCGGGTGGCAAGGCATGGGTGAAGCTGACCTTCGTCCAGGTCCAGGGTGAGGCGGACGGCTATTGCGAGTCCGGCGCGGATCCCGTGGTCTACCCCACGCTGGTGGTCGGTCTGCCGGGTTCGGGGTCGCACCAAGTCGCTCTGAAGGACGGCCAGTTCGCCGAGTGCGACAACAAGGTGACCGTTACCGCGGCGTCGGCGGTCAAGCCGTCCTGACAGAAGGCGGCGCGGTAGGGGTTCACCGGCGCCGGTCCTTGTCGCGGCGCTTCCGGTTGGGGCGGTGCGGTCGCTGGAGCGTGTCCAGTTCACCCACGGCCGCACGTGCGTGAGCCGGATCCTTCGGGGTGCGGCCGCCCGCGCAGCACCATGCCGGGCGGTCGGAGGCGCCCCCTACGTGCATGCCCAGGTCGTGGGCGGGGCAGACCGGCCAGACCCGCCAGAGGCACTCCATCATGGTGTCCTGGGCGGCTTCGGCCACGGCGGAGACGGCGGACTCGAGGGTGGTCGCGGAGTCGGGCCACAGGGGCCGGCCGTGGGAGTCGCCGTTGGCGAGGCAGACGTACACCTGCTCCGGTTCCCCGTCCGCCCAGGGTGCGTGGGCCAGCAGGCGCAGGGGGCGCTGTTCCGGGAGGGTGGCCGCCAAATCGCGGTTCACCAGGGCCAACGCCTCGTCCCACAGCGGGTGTTCGCCGGGGAGCAGCGGGCGCGGTGGCGTGGTGTCGAAGGGCACGTGTCCAGTGTCCCTTGTCGTGGCCCCGTCGTGGCGAAGAAGCCCCGGGCGAGGAGGGATCCGGCGGGTTGCGCCATGGGCCGGGCTTCTTTACGCATTCCTGACGCCGCTCAGCGCATCCAGCGCCCCTCGTCCGGTGTCCTCATTCGTGTCCCGGTCAGCGGAGTCAGCCGGCCAGGAAAGGCCGGCCGAGCCGGCTGAGTCAGCAGAAGGAATGGAGTGCCATGGAAGGCACCGTCGTCGCAGTGGTGGTCGTGGCCGTGCTGGCCCTGCTCGTGCTGCGCAGTGGGATGCGGGTGGTCAACCAGATCGAGCGCGGGGTGGTGTTCCGCATGGGCAAGGCGCTGCCGGGGTACCGGCAGCCGGGCGTCACCTTCCTCATCCCGTTCGCCGACCGGATGCGGAAGGTGAACGTGCAGGTGGTCACCATGCCGGTGCCCACCCAGGAGGGCATCACCAAGGACAACGTGTCCGTGAAGGTCGACGCCGTCGTCTACTTCCGGGTGACGGACCCCGTGAAGGCCGCCATCGAGGTGCAGGACTACGTCTTCGCCGTCGGGCAGGTCGCCCAGTCCTCCCTGCGGTCCATCATCGGCAAGAGCGACCTGGACGACCTGCTGTCGGACCGGGAGCGGCTGCACGAGGGGCTCGCGCTCATGATCGACAGCCCGGCCGCCGGGTGGGGCATCCACATCGACCGCGTCGAGATCAAGGACGTACAGCTGCCTGAGTCGCTGAAGCGGTCCATGTCCCGGCAGGCCGAGGCGGAGCGGGAGCGGCGGGCACGGGTGATCACCGCGGACGGCGAGTTCCAGGCCGCGCAGCAGCTCGCCAACGCGTCCCGGATCATGTCCGACACCCCGGAGGCCATGCAGCTGCGGCTGCTGCAGACGGTCGTGGAGGTCGCCGCCGAGAAGAACTCGACGCTGGTGATGCCCTTCCCGGTGGAGCTGCTGCGCTACTTCGACCGGGCGGCCCAGCAGTTCGCGCCCCCGGCGACCCAGGCGCCCCCGGCGACCGAGGCGGCTCCGGTTACGCCGGCTACGTCGGCGACACCGGCCGAAGCCGCTCCCGTACGTCCCGCCGGGCAGCCGTAACCAGCGCCAGCGTCACGGTGGCCGAGGCGAGAGCCATGGCCGCCACGCCCGTGGCGGGGGAGGTGAGCTGGGCCACCGAACCCGCCAGGGAGGCGCTCACGCCCTGCAGGGTGAGCCGGCCCGCCGAGTCCAGGCCCAGGGCGTGCCCGGCGAGCTCGTCCGGGGTCAGGGCCATCAGCCGCTCCTGCTGGACCAGGCTCGCGCCGAAGCCGACGGACGCGAGGGCGGCCAGGGCGGCGGCGAGCGGCACGGGCGGGTGCAGGGGGAACAAGACGTACGGCGTGGCCAGCAGGAGAAGCAGGGGTACGGCCAGCCGTCGCCGCACACCCGGAGGCAGCAGGCGGCCCACGACGACGTCCCCGGCGAGCATGCCCAGCGCGCCCGAGGCGAACAGCGTGCCGGCGGCGTCCGGGGCGTAGGACACGTACAGGGACTCGCAGCCCACCACCAGGCCGTTGGGGACCCACAGGGCGAGGTAGACCAGGCGGCGGGGGCGGGAGGACCACAGCAGGGCGTTGGTGCGCCAGGTCGCGGCGACGGAGGGACGGCCGACGGCCCGGGGCGGGCGCCGGGTCAGCCCGAGGCGGGCGCCGAGCGCCGCCGTCAGATACAGCGCCGCCGAGGTCAGCAGGGTGGCGCGCGGGGTCAGCGCCGAGACCAGGACGCCGCCGGTGGCGAACCCGGCGATCTGCATCAGCCCGTTCATCATGTTGAACACCGAACGCCCCGGCAGATAGCCCTCCTTGGGCAGGATCTCGTTCAGCAGACCCCAGCGGACTCCCCCGCCGAGGGAGGCCAGCAGTCCCTGGACAAGCACGACGGCGAAGACCGCCGCCAACGGCAGGCCGGGCAGAGCGAGCAGCGCGGCACAGGCCGCGAAGGCGAGCGGAAGGCCCGTCAGCGCCGCCCGTGGGGGCAGCCGGTCGGCGCCGGAGAGCAGCAGGCTCGCACCCAGCACCTGGGCCAGGGACGGGCCGAACATGCTCAGCGCGGACAGCAGGGGCGAGCCCGTCGTCCGGAAGACGAGGGTGCCCAGCGCCAGGCCGCCCACCGTCTGGGCGGCGGTCTGGGCGCCGACGGTCAGGAACAAGGGGCTGAACTCTGGGGTACGGAAGAGGTCCCGGTAGCTGCGCATGCGGGGAGTCTTCGCGGGGCGCCGGGCGGCCGTTATTGTTTCGCGCTCGTGCGAAAGTTCCGTCCCTGCGAGAGCTCCGGAGGTGACCATGGGCTGGTGGCAGGTCAACGCGGACACGCTCGCCCGCAGCCGGTTCGTCATCTCGCCGCTCGCCGAAACCTTCGCGAGCCTGAAACTGCTGCACACGGGCACGGCCGGGCACCCCGGTGAGCAGCGGTGGCTGCGCGACCACCTGCCCGGCTACCGGGAGCGGCTGGCCGCCGACCCGGTGACCGCGCTGCTCGTGCGGTCCGGGCTCGGCCGGGACTGGATCGCCGACTTCCTCACCCCCACGCCCCGGGACGACGAGAGCGCCGAGGAGGGCCTCGCCCGGGTGCGGGCCGCCCGGCCGGAGGAGGCCCGCACCCACTTACGGGTCTCGCTCGCCGGGCCGCTGCCCGACGCCCTGCACCGCGACGACCTGCCGGCCCGCGCGGCCGACCTGCTGGAGTACGTCTGGACCGAGACCGTACGGCCGTACTGGGAGCGGCGCCGGCGGGTGCTGGAGGCCGACGTGGTCGCCCGTACGGACCGGGTGAGCCGGGGCGGCTGGGCGGAGGTGCTGGACTCGCTGAGGCCGGGCCGGACCCGCTGGCTGGGCGCCAACCGGCTCCAGATCAACCTCCACGAGTACCCGCCCCGGGAGATATCCGGCGCGCTCCTCTTCGTGCCGGTGACCCCGAGGACCGGCTGGGTGTCCTGGGAGGAGCCCGACCGGTACGCCCTGGTCTACTCCTGCGACGGTGTGCTGGCCGGACGCGACGACCGCGCCGGGCCTACGGCGCTGGGCGCCCTGCTGGGGACCGCGCGGGCGGGGGTGCTGGTACTGCTCGGCTCCCCCATGTCCACGACCCAGCTGACCGCCGTCACCGGGCAGGGGCTCGGCTCGGTGGGCCGGCATCTGAAGGTGCTGCTGGAGGCGGGGCTGGTTCAGCGGCGGCGGGCGGGCCGGTCGGTGCTGTACTCCCGGACGGCGGCCGGGGAGGTGCTGCTGCAGGCCGCGGGGGGCGTGGAACCCGCGACCGGCCGGCGGAGCTAGCATCCGCTCATGACGACTACTGACCACACCGGCTCCGTGCTCGACGTCGAGATCGGCGCCCTCCAGGGCGGCTCCGCGGACCTGCCGGCCTACGCGGGCAAGGCCGTGCTCATCGTGAACGTGGCCTCCAAGTGCGGGCTGACCCCGCAGTACTCCGGGCTCGAGCGCCTCCAGGAGCGGTACGCGGAGCAGGGCTTCACCGTCCTCGGCGTGCCCTGCAACCAGTTCCTCGGGCAGGAGCCCGGCAGCGCCGAGGAGATCGCCGAGTTCTGCTCCGCGACGTACGGTGTGACCTTCCCGCTGACCGAGAAGGTCGAGGTGAACGGGGCGGGCCGGCACCCGCTGTACGACCGCCTGGTCGGCTTCGCCGACGCCGGGGGGCACAGCGGGGACATCCGCTGGAACTTCGAGAAGTTCCTGATCGGGCGGGACGGCCGCGTCGTCGCCCGTTTCTCGCCGCAGACCGAGCCGGAGGCGGCGGAGGTCGTGGCGGCCATCGAGGCGCAGCTGGCCTAGCCGTTGACCTTGCCCCTGGGGCAGGGCTGAGCGTCCTTGTCACCGGGCGGGGAAGGACCGCCCGGTGACGGAGGATGCCGGTGTGAACGAGGAACTGCTCACCATCGGGGCGTTCGCGGCGCGGGCCCGTCTGTCGGCCAAGGCACTGCGGCTGTACGACCGCCTCGGGCTGCTCGCCCCCGCGTACGTCGACGCGGTCAGCGGTTACCGCTACTACCGCGCCGACCAGGCCGAACGCGCCCGGCTCGTGGCGCAGTTGCGCCGGCTCGGCATGCCGCTCGCGCTGATCGCGGAGGTGGTCGAGGCGGACGGGTCCCGGGCCGCGGAACTGCTCGGCGGGTACTGGGCGGACGTCGAGGCGCGGGTGGCGGAGCAGCGGACGCTCGCCGAGTACCTCCGTGGACGGCTGTCGGGGAGGAGCTCCGAGATGTACGGCAGGTTCGTGGTCGAGACGGTGGACGTGCCCGAGCAGGTGGTGATCACCGAGAAACGGCACACGCTGGCGGACGAGTTGCCGGCCTGGATCGGGGCGTCGCTGGGGCGGCTGGAGGCGGCGGCCCGTGCGTGCGGGGGTGTCGGGCGGCGCCGTTCGTCGTGTACCACTCCGAGGTGTCCATGGAGAGCGACGGTCCCGCGGAGTCGTGCGTGCCCGTCGCCGACGAGGGGGCGGCTCGTGCGTGGGCGGAGCGGCGGGGGCGGACGTGGGAGACGGCGGTACGAAGGTGGAGCCGGGCCCACCGGCTGGTGTTCACCCGGATCACCAAGGCGCAGGTGGCTCATCCGCAGATCCTCGCGGCGTTCGAGGCGGTGGAGGAGTGGATGGCGAGGGAGGGGCTTGAGGCCGCGGGGCCCTGCCGGGAGGTGTACTTCGCCGACTGGGATGCGGCGGGGGTGGGGGACGCGGTGTGTGATGTGGGGTTTCCGGTGAGGTGATGGTGGGGCCGGCCCGCGGGGGTGGGTGAAAGAGAGGAGAGCCCTCTCGGCAAGGACGGCGGGCTGGTCGAGAGGGCTCCGGGTGGTGCTTGTGGAGTTGTGGTGGTCGGGAGTCGGGTGGGCGTGGGTCAGGGAGGCCCCCTACGCCTTGACCGAGGCCACGAAGGCGTTCCACGCGTTGGCGGGGAAGGCCAGGATGGGGCCCTCGGGGACCTTGGAGTCGCGTACGGCGAGTTCCGCGGTCGCGGGCGACTTGACCTCGACGCATGCCCCGTTCCCGGCGGAATAGGAGGACTTCGTCCACGTCTCCGTGGCGCCCTGAAGCAGTGCCATGTCCACTCCTGTTGCGAGTTGCTCTGTAGTGCGATTCACGCCAACCCTGTCGACCGGTTGGCGTGATCGACGCTACTCGGCAACATCCCCTCCTGGCGTACTCGTTCACTCGACTGGATGGCATATTCCAGTGGGGACTTCCGCCGGGACCTGGCACCGGTGTACGATCCGGCGCCCCTCATGCCGGAGGGCTCAGCGGGCGTACTCTTTCGCCACATCCGAGATGAACTGGCGGGATTGGTCCACATTCAGGGACTGTGCCCGCAGATGCTCGTACATCACGGCGTACTTCTGCACGTCCTGCGCCTTCTCCAGATACAGGTCACTGGTGACGCCCTCGAGGTACACCACGCTGGAGTCGGCCGCGTCGGCGAACTCCAGGATCGCGTACTGGCCGTTGAGCCCGGGATGCGCGCCCACCTCGAACGGCAGCACCTGCACGGTGACGTGCGGCAGCTGGGACATCTCGATGAGGTACTCCAGCTGCTCCCGCATCACCAGCTTGCTGCCCACGACCCGGCGCAGCGCGGCCTCGTCGAGCACCACCCACAGCCGGAGCGGGTTGTTCTCGGCGGTGATACGTTCCTGTCGCCGCAGCCGCACCTGCACGCGCTTGTCGATGTCGGACATCGAGGTCTCCGGCAACGCCCCCTGCACGAGCGCCTCCGCGTACGCCCGGGTCTGCAACAGGCCGGTGACCAGCTGGGGCTCGTACACGCGCAGCGACTCCGCGTCCGTCTCCAGCCCGATGTAGACGCTGTACGGGATGTCACCGAACGCGTGCCACCAGCCCTGCTGCCGGGAGTCGCGGGCCATCTCCATCAGGGAGTCGACGATCCGCTGGTCCTCGACCTCGTACACCCCGCACAGGTCACGGACGTCGCGCTGGCTGATGCTGCGCCGGCCGTTCTCCAGACGGCTGATCTTCGACTGCGACACCAGCAGTCTTTCCGCCACTTCCTCGGCTGTCATGCCCTTGAGCTCGCGGAGCCTGCGCAGCTCCTGGCCCAGCCGGCGCCGCCTGACGGTGGGATTGACATTGGACGCCACGGGACGTGCACCTCCGGCTGCCTGCCTGTACCTACCACTTTGCGTATCTGCCGTTGAGCAGACTGCCACCAAGGGGCTTCCTACCGCTGGCAAACGGTGGATATGCGGCGCGTACGCGTCAGTTCGGGCACCGGTGCGGACACAGCCGAGCGGGGTGGGGGGACCCGGGGTCCCCCCACCCCGCTCGAACCAGCGGCTCCCGAACCGGGCCTTGGGGACTGACGGTGCGGCGGTGCTGTCGTGCGTGGGTGCCGTGGGACTGCGGCTCAGTGGGCCACGGCGCGCGCCATGGATCCATGGCGCGCTTGCATCGGAACACCGCGGGCGGGTTCCGGTGCGGGCCTGGCGCCTGGTCCGGCCTGACGGCCGGCCGGGGCCGGGCTGCGGCGCGGCTGGGCCGCCGCGCCGTTCTGGACGTCCATCACGGCGTGCGCCACGAGGCCGCCCATCGGGTCGTGCCTGATCAGGTCCCGCAACCGGGAACGAGAGGACCGTCCTTCGTTACCCGGGTACAGGTGCTTGCCGAGGCCGACCGCGTGTGCCAGGGCGGCGAGCGCCGCGGTCCGCGGGTCCGGCGGTACGCCGGTGCGGATCGCGGAGTCCAGCCGGGCTTTGATCTCCCGGCTGATCTCGTTGTCCGTCGCCTGGTAGCGAGTCGTCGGCAGCACCCCGCACATCTGTCCCGGCACGGCGGCGACCATGCCGCACCGCTCCAGATGCGAGAGGTAGACCTGGCGGAGCCCGAGACGCGGCCCGCCGATCCAGTGGACGGCACGCACCGGAGCGCCGCGCCTTCGCAGCAACTCCAACGCGCAGTCCAGTGTTGGATCTCCTGTCGGCCGTGGTACCACCACGGCGATACGATCCCCGTCTGGGGCTATCCGTCCGGCCAGCGCCAGCTCCACTAGCTGTGCTCCGGCCAGACCGAGGTCGAGCGACTGCGGCTGTGCAGTGGTACCCGTGGTCGGGTCCAGTGCCAGCAGCAGAAGCTCTTCCGGAATTGTTCTGCGGCTCCTGCCCATCCATGCCTCCCCGCGTGGATGAATGACAGGGTGACCCCTCTCACAATGGTCTGTCGAGGGTGCGTGACCGGTTCGTAAGGGAACCGGTAGGTATGTCGTTCTCGTCTACCGCTGGGGACAAGCCCGCACACAGGACACTGGTACATGGTTCGGACAGTGCTGGGGAGGCGTTGTCCGGGCGGGTGGTTGGCCGTCGTACGGCGGTCGGTTCGGCAGGCGCACGGCAGACGTGCGGCACATGGAGGAGGCATCGGTGGCGGGCGAGTCCCCCGACAGGTCGAAGCAGCGCGAGTCGTCGGCAGAACCGACGCCGGGGAGCGCGCGTCCGGTTCCCGAGGCACGCGACCCGCGGCTCGCGGTGTCCCGCGAGTCCGGCAAGCGCGGCGCCGTGGACACAGCGACCAAGATCCTCTCGATCCGGGACCTGGCGTCCGACGCGTCCGGCGCCGGGGAACGCGACAACCCCGCCCCCGAGGACGACGCCCGCCTCCGTGAGGCCGTGGCGGCGTGGGTACGGTCGGGGGACTCGGCGGACGAGGGGAAGGCGACGGAGGGTTCGTCGCGGGCCGATTCCGATTCCGGGGACGAGGACGCCGGGGACGCCTCGGAGACGGACGCCGGGAGCGAGGACGGCGCGGCTGCCGTGCGGGCCGGCTCCGACGGCGAGGCCGACGTACCGGACGAGCCTGCGGGCACTTCCACGGACCTGGACGAGCCCACGGCCGCCGACGAGCGCGGCACCGCTTCCGCGGACGTGGCCGAGCCCGCCGACGCCGACGCGGAGGCTTCGGCCGGCGACGGGGACGCCGAGACGACGGAGCCTGACTCCGACCCCGAAGCCGAGGCCGTGGCCGACGAGGACCCGAAGGCGGCCCTGGACCCCCGCGAGGACACCGAGCCGAAGGCAGACGCCACCGCGAAGACCGACACTGCGGCGAAGCCGGAAGCGGGCGACACCTCGGAGACGGACGCCGAGCCCGAGGACGCCGAGCCCGAGGACGCCGAGCCGAAGGCCGACACCACCGCGAAGCCGGACGCGGACGCCACCCCCAAGCCGCCGGCCGCCGACGGCGATTCCGCCCCGAAGGGGGCGGCACCCGACGACGAGAGCCGCACGGGCGTTGCGGACGGGAAGACGGAGGCCGAAGGCGAAGCCAAGGCCGTCGACCAGCCCACCGCCGTCTTCAAGGCCCCGAAGCCGCGGGTCGACCAGCCGACCACCATGCTGAAGCTGGGCGGCAGGCCCGAGGCACCCGGCACCCCCGAGTCCGACGCCGAGCGCACCAGCAAGTTCGTCGCGCTCAAGCCCCTCGACGACCCGTCCACCCGGAAGCCGAAGACGGAGCCGAAGGCTGACCCGAAGACGGAGCCGGAGGCGAAGGCGGCCCCCGCCGACGCCACCGCCCCCGTCCCCCAGATCGGCCCCGAGCGCACCACGCAGCAGCCGCTCCCCCCGAAGCCCCCGCTGGACCTGCTCGCCGAGCTGACGAACACGCCCCCGCCGCCGGAGACCCCGGTCCGCAGGATCGTCCGCCGGGTCAAGATCTGGACCCCGCTGGTGGTTCTCCTGGCGATCGTGTTTGCGGTCGTACAGGCTCTGCGCCCCCTGCCCACCCCCACCCTCGGCCTGACCGCCGAGGACACGTACCAGTTCAAGGGCGGCAAGATCACCCTCCCCTGGCCGGCCGAGGGCCAGGGCTGGATGGACGTGAACGGCATCGGCACGATGGACAGCTTCGGCAAGCAGACCCCCGTCGCCATCGGCTCCGTCGCCAAGACGATGACCGCGTACATCATCCTCAGGGACCACCCGCTGAAGACGGGCGCCGAGGGCCCGGCCATCACCGTCGACGCCACCGCCGAGAAGGAGGGCGGCTACGACAAGGACAACGAGTCCACCCTCAACACGGTGAAGAAGGGTGACAAGCTCACCGAGAAGCAGGCCCTCTCGGCCGTCATGATTCCGTCCGCGAACAACATCGCCCGTCTGCTGGCCCGCTGGGACGAGGGCTCAGAGGCGGCGTTCGTCAAGAAGATGAACGCCACCGCGAAGGAGCTCGGCATGACGCACACGACGTACACCGACCCCTCCGGCCTGAAGGAGACCACCGTCTCCACCGCCGAGGACCAGGTGAAGCTCGGCAACGCGGTCGTGAAGATCCCGGCTCTGACGGCGATCACCAGCATGGCCAGCTGGAAGGACCCGTCCGGCCACACCTGGCCGAACTACAACCAGCTCCCCTACGTCATCGGCGCGATCGGCATCAAGACCGGCACCACCACCGCGGCCGGCGGCAACCTGCTCTTCGCCGCGACCAAGAAGGTCGGCGGTGAGACGGTCACCGTCGTCGGCGCGATCCTCGGCCAGCACAAGGGGCCGTCGATCCTCGACACGGTCAACGCGGTCAGCAAGACCGCGCTGGTCGCCGCGCAGGACGCGCTCACCTCGGCGAAGATACTCAAGAAGGGCGACGTCGTCGGGTACGTGGACGACGGCCTGGGCGGCCACACCCCGGTGGTCGTCACCGAGGACGTCACCGCGGTCGGCTGGGCCGGCCTGAAGGCGAAGCTGTCCTTCGCGGCCGACGACGTACCGCACACCGCGAAGGCCGGCACCAAGGTGGGCACCCTCACCGTGGGAGACGGCAAGAGCGGCGCGGTGAAGGTCCCGGTGGCCCTGCGCAAGGACCTCACCGAGCCGGGCCTGAGCAGCAAGCTGACCCGCATCGGCTAGGGCCTGTCCGGCGCATCATGGGCAGGGAACCGATGGTGGGCAGCCGCGCCCCCGCCGACGGAGCACCACCCGGGAGCTCCGCGGCGGGGTGCGTGCTAGCGTCACGAATCGGGGCAGGTTCGCCGTCGAGGAGACGCGGCCGCGAACTGGACGAGAAGCGGCCGGGAACACCGAGGAACGCGGCCGAGAACAGAAGACGGGACACGGGGAGTGCCTTCAGGTGGCCACTGCGGAGCCGACACGCGCCGACGACGCCGATCCGGGCCCGGGAAGCGGCCCGGGGTCCGGCCCGCGAATAGGCCTGTCCGAGGCTGACACACCTCCGGACGGCCGTCCCGGCCGCCGGGCCCGGCTGCGGACCGCCGCCGAGCCCCTCCGGCAGCGGCTGCTGCTCCACCCCGCCCTGTCCATGACCGCGCTGTCCGGCGTACTGCACATCATCTGGTTCTTCACGTTCGCCAACAGCGGCGGCGACCTCGCGGCGCAGGACGCCTGGGCCGAGTTCGTCGGCCGGCACCCGGACTCGGCGTACAACCTGGCCTGGTACGGCGGCATGCACCCGGTGTCGTACAGCGTGGTGTCGCCGTATCTGATGTCGGTGCTCGGCGTCCGTACGACGATGATGATCGCGGGGACGCTGTCGGCGGGCCTGCTGACGATGATCCTCATCCGCAGCCGGTCGGTGAAGAACCCGCTGTGGGCCGCGCTGGCCGGTGTGTTCGCGCTGATCTGCAACGCGCTCTCGGGCCGGGTGACCTTCGGCCTCGGCACGGTGTTCGCGCTCAGCGCGGTCGCGGCCGTGTTCTGCTGGCCGTACCGCTGGCGGCACAAACGCTGGGCGAAGGCCCTGGTCGCGGCGCCGCTCGCCGCGCTCGCCACCATGGCGTCGCCGGTCGCGGGCCTGTTCGTGGGTCTGATCGCGGTGGCCCTGTTCCTGCAGAAGCGGCGGCCGGGCGCCTGGGCGCTGGGTCTCGCGCCGTCGGCGGTCGTCGCCGTCTCGGCCTGGCTCTTCCCCTTCTCCGGCACCCAGCCGATGAAGTTCGGCTCGGTGATCATGCCGCTGCTGTACGGGCTCCTCTGCCTCTTCCTCGTCCCCAGGGAGTGGAAGACCGTCCGGCTGACGGCCGCGGTCTTCAGCCTCGGGGTGGTGCTGGTCTGGCTGGTCAGCTCGCAGATCGGTTCGAACATCTCGCGGCTGCCGATGCTGTTCGCGGGTGTGACCCTGATCGCGGCACTGCCGTTCACCGTGCCGCGCTCGCGCAAGTGGTACACGATCGTGCTGGCGTTCCTGGGCTCCGTCGGCTGGATCGGCTTCAAGTCCGTCGACGACATCGTCCACACGACCCCGGCCGCCTCCTGGGCGCGCGAACTGGCTCCGCTGGTCAACGAACTCCAGAAGGTCGGCGCCGAGAAGGGCCGCGTCGAGGTGGTCCCGGCCCGCTCCCACCGGGAGGCTTCCGCGCTCGCCCCGTACGTCAACCTGGCCCGCGGCTGGAACCGCCAGGCGGACATGGAGCGCAACCCGCTCTTCTACGACGACACGCTCAACTCGGCCAACTACCACGAGTGGCTGCAGCGCTGGGCCGTCCACTTCATCGTCGTACCCAAGGACCAGCCCGACGACGACGGCGGCGGCAAGCGGGAGCTGGCACTCGTCCAGCGCGGGATGCCGTACCTCACGCAGATCTGGGGCGACGCCAACTGGCAGCTGTTCCGGGTGACCGACCCGGCCCCGCTCGCCGAGCCGAACGCGGTCGTCGACCGGGCGGAGCAGGGCGAGATGACGATCGAGGTCCGCAAGGCCGGGCGCATCCTCATCCGCATCCCCTACTCGCCGTGGCTGAGCATCGTCGACGCCAAGGGCAAGAGCCTGAAGCCGCCCCAGGAGACCGAGGCCTCCAAGCACCGGGCCGACGGCACGCCGAAGACGTACGACAACGTCAACGGCTGCCTGCTGGAGACGCCGGAGGACGCCAAGGGGGACAAGTGGACGATGCTGCTCGCGCCGAAGGCGGGGACGTACCGGCTGGCCGCGCCTTATCAGTTGCCCAGGGGGACGCCGTGCCCGGACGAGCTGAAGGAGCCCTGAGCCGCTGACGTTCAGCGCAAGTCGGCCAGGTACCGGTCCGTGCCGGGGGACCGCCGGGACGAACGGAGCCACCAGCTCGACCCTCCCCGGCGCACTCCGGCGGGTCCGCCTCCGGGAACCACAGCAGGGTCAGGCGGGCGGGAGCGCAGCCACTACTTTTCGGGGAGGATGAGCGGCACGCCTCTCCCGAACTGACGCTCCGTCAGCTACACCGGACCCATGACAGACGACGCGACGCACGCAGCTGATACCCGCAGCCACATGTACGCGGAACTGGCCGCCGTCGGCCCCTACGGAGCCGACCTCGGGCACGCGCTCATCACCATGGTCGAGCCGCACCCCGGCCGGGAGCGTGAGTACAACCGCTGGTACGAAGACGACCACTACATCGCCGGCGCGATGGCCATGCCGTGGATGTACGCGGGACGCCGCTGGGTCGCCACGCGAGACCTGCAGCTCCTGCGCTGTCCCCGGACCTCCTCGGTGGCCCAGCCGGTGACGGCAGGGTGCTACCTGTCCGTCTACTGGATGACCGCCGGCCGCTACGACGACCACATGCGGTGGACCGTCAGCATCAACAAGCGCCTCAACCGGGACCACCGTGTCTTCCAGGACCGCACGCACATCTTCACGGCCTTCCAGGACCACGCGGCGACCGTCTACCGCGACGGCGATCACGGCCCGCGTGACATCCACGCCCTCGACCACCCCTACGCCGGGCTCGTCGTCCAGGTCATCGAGGCCGGCTCCCCCGGTCGGCGTGGGGAACTGCTCACGTGGTTGTGCGACGACCACCTCCCGAAACGGCTGGCGGGCTCCCCCGCGGCCATGGTGACCGTCTTCACGCCGACGCCGCTGCCCCTGGACCGGATGACCTACGTCAAACAGGTCGAGGGAGTCGGGACCCGGCTGACACTGCTGTGGTTCCTCCAGCGTGATCCCCGCGACAACTGGCGCGACCACTTCGCGGACTTGCACACAGCAGTGGCCGCTTCGGGACTGGGCGATGTCCAGTTCGTCGCACCCTTCATCCCCACGGTGCCCGGGACGGACCGTTACGTGAACGAGTTGCGGTGAACCCGTCGGCGGCTGTCGCCACCGGAACCATGCAGGTCTGCCGCGTACATCGCGTATCAACGCGGCGAGGTGAGGGCGTTGCGGCCAAGGTCCGCGACCAGGCCGGGCCGGCCGCCCTCCGAGGAGTGCCGCTTGTCCTGGTCCAGGATCCGGTGCACGGCCCGTCGGGGGCGTGCGCCGCGGTCCGGCGGCCCGCCGTCTCCCTGAGTGCGGCGCGTGGCTCGGGAGTGCGGTTCACGGGGATTCACTGGAGCAGATGCCCCGGCCGACACTGGGGATCGTCTTCTCCAGTGGCCGACGGGCGCGTGCACCACACGGCGGGACGTCATGAGGATCTTGCCCGGATCCGTCTCGCTGCGGGTCTCCTCGCTCGTACCGTTCCCCTTCCGGTCTCCGCCGGCCGCCCATACTCTGACGCCTCGTCAGGTAATGCGCCATCTCCCGGGAGGCCCGGATGTCACTGCTCGAGGGCAAGACGGTCGTCGTGTCGGGGGTCGGGGCCGGGCTGGGACACCGGGTCGCCGCCGCGGTCGTACGGGAGGGCGGGAACGCGGTGCTCGGCGCCCGCACCGAGGCGAACCTCGCCAAGAGCGCGGCCGAGATCGACCCGGAAGGCACGCGGACCGCCCACCGGGCGACCGACATCACCGACGAGGGGCAGTGCGAGGCGCTGGCGGGGCTGGCGCGGGAGCGGTTCGGGGGGATCGACGCGGCGGTGCACGTGGCCGCCTGGGACTCCTGCTTCGGCGGGCTGGAGGACGCCGACTTCACGACCTGGCAGTCGGTCATCGACGTGAACCTGCTGGGCACACTGCGGATGACCCGGGCCTGTCTGCCGGCGCTGAAGGAGGGCGGCGGCGGATCGGTGGTGTTCATCGGCACCCAGTCGGCGGTGGCCGCACCCACCCAGGTGAAGCAGGCGGCGTACGCGGCCTCAAAGGGCGCCCTGACCAGCGCGATGTACTCGCTGGCCCGAGAGCTCGGGCCGTACCGCATCCGGGTCAACACCGTGCTGCCCGGCTGGATGTGGGGGCCGCCGGTCCAGGCGTACGTGCGGTTCACCGCGCAGACGGAGGGCGTGCCGGAGGCGGAGGTGCTGGGGCGGCTGGCCGGGCGGATGGCGTTGCCGGAACTGGCCACGGACGGGGACGTCGCGGACGCGGCGGCGTTCCTGGCCTCGGACCGGGCAAAGGCCATCACCGGACAGTCACTGCTGGTCAACGCCGGGGAACTGATGCGCTGACCACCCTCTGTTTTCAACCACTCGAGGCTCTTCATAATTGTTCATGTACATGAACTAGCGTCAGCGAGCGGAACATCTTTGCCTGCTCTTGACCTTACGCTCGCTTGTCGTGCCCGCGTAACCGCACCCACGATGAGCGGGCACTTCGCGGCCTTCCCCGTCCACACTCCGTTTGTGCGAAGTGCCGGCCAGCTGAGCGGAGTTCACAAGTCGGACCCTGGAAGGGGGCGCATGAACAGTCTCGACTGGGCTGTGCTCATCGGCTACTTCGGCGTGATGGTCGCCATCGGCGTCTGGTCGCACAAGCGCGTGGACAACGTCAGCGACTTCTTCACGGCCGGCGGAAAGATGCCGTGGTGGCTGTCCGGCATCTCTCACCACATGTCGGGCTACAGCGCGGTGATGTTCACCGGGTACGCGGGCATCGCCTACACCTACGGCGTCACCTCCTTCATCACCTGGTCCTTCCCGATCGCCCTCGGCATCGCCATCGGCTCGAAACTGTTCGCGCCGCGCATCAACCGCCTGCGCTCCCGGCTCCACGTGGCCTCCCCGCTCGAGTACCTGAAGAACCGTTACAACCTGCGGACCCAGCAGGCGCTCGCCTGGTCCGGCATGCTGCTGAAGATCGTGGACGTGGGCGCGAAGTGGGCCGCGATCGCGACGCTGCTGTCCGTCTTCACCGGGGTGTCGCTGAACCAGGGCATCCTCATCACCGGCGCCGTCACGGCCGTCTACTGCACCATCGGCGGCCTGTGGGCGGACGCGCTGACCGAACTCGGCCAGTTCGTCATCCAGTTGCTGGCCGGCGTCTCGATGTTCGTCGCGGTCGTACTGAAGCTGAACGACAAGGGCATCGGCTTCTTCGGCGCCTGGGACGAGCCCGCCCTGCACGGCCACGCCAAACCCCTGGTCGGCCCCTACGGCACCGTCTTCCTGCTCGCCTTCCTCTTCATCAAGCTCTTCGAGTACAACGGCGGCATGCTCAACCAGGCCCAGCGCTACATGGCGACGGGCAGCCCGCAGGAGGCCACCCGCTCCGCCCGCCTGTCCGCGGCGCTCTGGCTGGTCTGGCCGGTCGTCCTCTTCTTCCCGATGTGGATGTCACCGCTCCTGGTCCACGCCCAGAAGCCGGACGGCTCCGACTCCTACGGCCTGATGACCGAACAGCTCCTGCCGCACGGCCTGCTGGGCCTGGTCGTCGTCGGCTTCTTCTCCCACACCATGGCCATGTGCTCCTCCGACGCCAACGCGATCGCCGCGGTCTTCACCCGGGACGTGGCGCCGGTGCTGTCGGCGCGGGCCCGGGCGTGGGGCGAGCGCTCCGGCCTGATCGCCGCCCGGGTGACCACGGTCGTCTTCCTCGGCCTGTCCATGGCGGTGGCGACGCAGGTCAACTCCCCCACCCTCAAGGACATCATCACCGTCGTCATCAAGTGGGTCGCCGGTCTGATGGGCCCGATCGCGATCCCGATGATGCTGGGCCTGCTCCGCCCGTTCCGCCGCTCCGGCCCGACGGCCGCGCTCACCAGCTGGGCGATGGGCCTGCTGGCCTTCTGGCTGGTCAACTACCCGATCAACTGGAACGTCGACGGCGGAGTCCCGCTCCAGTACCAGGTCTCGGTCCCGCTGGCCGTCTCCCTGGTCCTGTACATCCTCGTCGGACACCTGAAGCCGGAGGACACCCCGGACCGCCTGGCGGTCATCGAGAAGGTCAACACCGACGGTGATGCGGTGGCCGCGGTTCCGGTGGCCGCGGGTGCCGGGGACGGCGTGGCGGGAGCACCCAACCGGCGGCTGTAACCTGCCTGTTCACATTGATCGGCAGGAACGGGGAACGGATGAGCATCGAAGCGTGGCGGGCGGCCTCCCGGCTGGTGGGCCGCCGTACCACCCTGCGCTATCTCACCGTCGGCGTCGGCGCATCGCTGCTGGCGGCGTGCAAGGGGAACGACGAGGGCAAGGGAAAGGGGCCGGGGAAGAGCCAGAGGACGGGAAAGGACGAGGGCACGGCCGGTACGAGCGGATCGTCGCCGGCGCCCGGGGTGACCGGAAAGGCGTTCGCGGCGTTCGTCCGTGGCTCCTGGAAAGTCACCTCGAAGCCCTCCTCCGGAGCCCCCTTCTCCTACTCCATGAACATCGCCGACGGCACGTGGTCGATGAACGGCGACGGGAAGTCGGTCAACGGCACCTGGGCGCTCCAGGACGGGCGACTGGTGATGAGCGTCCCCGAGGACATGGGCGGTGACAGCTCCGGCGGACAGAGCGCCGCCGCGTCCAACGTCCCCGCGTCGGTCGGCAACTCCGTGAACCAGGTCCTCCCCTGGCAGCCGCCCGGGACAGCCGGCACCGGTTCCGGTCAGCGGCTCGAGGTGATGTACGCCGACGGCGTCCTGCACATCAGGCACGTGGACGAGAACGGCAGCACGACGGAACACACCTGCACCCGGGCTTAGGGCCCCTTCCCGCCCGGCGTCCGTGCCCGGCTCAGGCCCGTGGATACCGGGCCAGCCACCCCGGCGACGACCCGGCGGGCCCGTGCAGAGCCGGCCCCTGGGTCATCTCCATCGCGAAGTCGTCGGCGAGTTCCAGCACCGTGGGACGGCCCTCCAGCTCCGCCAGCCACCCCGGCGGGAGGGCCGTCTCGCCGTGCAGGGCGCCGAGCAGACCGCCGGTCAGGGCGCCCGCCGCCGCCGACGGCCCACTCTGGTTCACCGCCAGACACAGCCCGTGCCGCACGTCCTCCCCCACCAGCGCGCAGTACACGGACGCCGCGAGCAGCCCGTCCGCCGTACCGTCGCCGGCCAGTTCCTCCACCCGCGGCGGACCGGGAATCCCCTGTCGCACCGCCCCCAGCGCATGCTGCAGGGCGTCCGAGACGGGCTGGTGTCCCGGCCGGACGGCGAGCAGGGCCAGCGCCCGCTGCACGGCACCGTCCAGGCTCTCGCCGCGGGCCAGCGTGTGCACGATCACCGCGTACGCGCCCGCCGACAGGCAGGCGGTGGGGTGACCGTGGGTCTGGGCCGCGCACTCCACGGCCAACTGCAGCACCAGCTGCGGCTCCCAGCCGACGAGCAGCCCGAAGGGAGCGGAACGGGCAACGGCCTCGGGCCCGGCCTCGCCCGGATTCTTCGGCATTTCCAGCGTGCCCATGGTCTCGTCACCGAGCCCGAGCAGCAGCGCCCGCGTGGGATCCCGCCGGGCGTACAGCCACTCCTCCCGGGCCAGCCACCCGTCGTCCTTGCGCCGCTCGTCGGGGCCCCAGTCCCGCTGCGTCGCCGCCCACCTCAGATACGCCCGGTGCAGATCGGTGGGCGGATGCCAGGCACCGGTGTCCCGCCGCACCTGCGCGCGTATCAGCCCGTCCACCGTGAAGAGGGTGAGCTGCGTGTGATGCGTGACGGCACCGCGCCGCCCGTACCCCACCGCCAGGTCAACGAGACCCTCCACCCCGTACCCGGCCCGGATCTCCTCCATCCCGAGCCCGTCGACGGGCGCCCCCAGCGCATCACCGACGGCCACCCCGAGCAACGCCCCGCGCACCCGGCTACGGAAGTCCTGCTGCTCCACACGGCCCCAGACGGCACCGGATGTCACCCCCATCCTGACCTCCTCACGGCACCGTCCGACGTGCGACAGGTCAGCACTGTAATCGACCGGGGACGGTCGATTTAGGGGGCGGAACGGTCGGCGGAGTGTGGGGGATGTGAACCCGGGAGTGCTGCACTCCAGAAGGTGTCGCCGCGAGGTCAGCCGTACCCCGTGACACTGCAGACGACGGTCAGACTGCTGAAACTCCCGGACGGCAAGACGCTCGGGCACGGAGGGCCAGATGCACGACCGAGTGATCAGTGATCACCGGGAGGCCCAGATCCTTGAGATGCGCTATGGAATGATCCGGGCGCAGGCTCTCACGCCCCGTGAATCGCGAGCGTTCATCGAGAAAGTCTTGGGAGAAGAGACGTGACCTCCGCCCTGAACTGGTTCAAGAGCAGCTACAGCGGCAACGACGGCCCCGACTGCGTCGAGGTAGCCATACCCCCCACCGACGCCACCGTCCACGTACGCGACTCCAAGGACAAGCAGGGCGCCCGGATCGCGTTCACGGGCGCCTCGTGGGCCGAGTTCGTGGCGTTCGCCGGTCATTCCGCCTCGCGTCGGTCCAGCTGAGCCCGGCGCTCCAACGCCCAGAGGTAGCCGGGGTTCAACTCGATGGCACGGTCGAGGTCGGCCAGCGCTTCCTCGTGTCGGCCCAGCTCGTGCTGGGCCGCTCCACGGCCTGCCCACGCGGAGGCATGGTCGGGGCTGAGGGAGATGGCTCGGCTCAGCTCGGTGACGGTCTCCTCGAACCGGCCCGCGATCCGGTAGGCGTCACCCCTTTCCGAGGCCACCCACGCGGAGTCGGGCGCGAGACGAACCGCCCGGTCGAGATCGGCGAACGCGGCGTCCCACCGCTCCATGACCCGGTGCAGGCGAGCCCTGCGCACGAGCGCCCACAGGTAGTCCTCGTCGAGGCTCAGCGCACGGTCGAAATCGGCCAGTGCTTCGCCGTACTGCCCGAGCGCGTGGCGGCACGCCGCCCTGCAGGCCAGAGACTGGGCGTGCATCGGGTTGAGGGCGACGGCCCGGTCGAAGTCGGCGACCGCCTCCTGGAGGCGGCCCGCGAGCCGATTGATCTCACCACGCGCCGCGAGGACCCAATACGTGTCGGGGGCGAGTTCGTCCGCACGGTCGAGGTCCGCCAGCCCCGCCGAGTAGTCGCCCAGGAGCCTGTGCGTGACGCCACGGCCGCTGTAGGCCCCGACCAACCGCGGATCGAGTTCGATCGCCCGGTCGAACTCGACCAGCGCCCGCTCGTGTTCCCCGGCCTTCCGCAGCTCCCTGCCCCGCAGCGCATGGGCCAGCGACCGGCCGCTCGTGTCGAGCCCGGGCCGTGCAAGGAGCAGGTCCATCGCATGGGTCACCCCAGCCGCGTCGTCCGCGAGCGCCTCGCGCAGGCGCCGGCCCCAGTCGCTCAGTACCTGCACGTCCGCCGCGTTGCCCGCGTCCTCCAGCATCCTCGCCCAGCGGCGGCCGATGGCCTGATCCTCACGGCAGGCCACCACCAGGTCCCGCAGCGCCCCGCAGAGCGCCACGAGGGGCCGGGAGCAAAGGAGGTGATAGGTCTCTTCCAGCCGCAGCTCGCGCCAGGTCTCGTACGCCCACTCCGGGAAGTAGCGCGGATCCCTCGCCGCTTCCCTCGCCGCCTCCTCACGCCAGCGCCCGAAGACCCCCGCAAGCCTCTCGTGACGCTCGGCCCATCCACGAGGCGAGCGATGCCGCTGCAACCGGAGCATCGGCTCGCGTACAAGGTCGTGGTAGAGCAGCCGGTCCCCGCGGTCGTCCACGAACGGCCGCCCGCGCAGCCATCCGAACAGTGCGTCGGCCTCCCCGTCCGGGCAGTCCGCCGCCGCACGGAACACGTCCATGTTCAGGCTCCGGGGCAGTGCGCACGCGAGTGCCACCGACCGGCGTACCGGATCCTGCTCCCACTTCAGGAAGCGTTCGACGGCCGTGGCGCTGGGATCACCGATGTCGTCCGGATCAGTGGGGCGCTGCTCGGCCAGGGTCGAGACCAGCACGGGCAGTCCCTCGGTGAGCCTCAGCACTTCCTCGATCACGGGCTCGGCAACGACTCCCTTCCCCGCGAGCAGTGACCGTGTTTCACCCTCCGTGAACGGCCCGAGCAGAACATCCGTGACAAAGTCGGCGAAACCACCCCAAAGATGGGCATCGGAGGAGTGCTGACCGGCCGTCACCACAACGAGGTTCGGGGGCAGCGCGCCGTACCGGTCCGTCGTCATCATCTCGTGGAGCCAGCCGTCGAGGAACGGTCCGGTCCGCTCGTACGTGTCGAAGAACAGGACGGTCCACGGCGCGGCGGACGCTGCGTCCGAGAGCTCGCTCAGCAGGACCGGCGTGAGCACGCGCTCCGGGGAGAGCACCAGCAGCACCTCGTCCTGGTCGCGGAAGCGGGCACTGAGCCCGGCTCGCAACCGGTCGGCTCCGCGCGCCAGTTGGGCGGCGTCCACGGCGCCCGCGAAGGCACCCACTCCGGGCACCATCCCCAGACCCGCCAACCCCGCCCGGGCTGCCACCATGCTGCCCGCCGACGGTCCCTCCGGCTCGTCGTCGAGCGTGGCGACCGCCGCCGCGTCCGCCTCATGCCGTCGCTCCCGGTGTGCGGAGAGCAAACGGTCCAGCCCCTTGAACCGATGTCCCTGGCCGGCGAATTGCCGGCTGACCGCCGCCATCGCCTCCGGCACGCTACTGACGCTCTCGTCGACGTAAGCGGTGAGCGCGCCCTTTTCGCGCGCTATCTGCTCCCACTCCCTCACGAGAAAGGTCTTTCCGACGCCCGCGTTGCCGTGCACGTGGAAGCGGAAGCGGTGCCGTTCGTCCTCGGGCGGGAAGTCGAAGTTGCTGCGGAACACGGCCCGTTCGTCGTTCCGCCCCACGAAACCGGCCCGCCTGCGCTGCCGGATCAGCTCCTGCATCGACCACCGCGACTGCGCCATCCGTACGTCCCCCTCGCTCCGGATCCCAGCCGCACCATTCTGTCTCAATGTGTACGGCCGCACCCGGCCGTACCGGGAAGGTGGCTGTCATGGTCAACTCCTCACGCGCCCCCCGCCTCGCCGCCACCCTCCTGACCGGTACGGTCGCCCTCTACATCGCGCTCGTCGCCTTCGGGAACATCACCGACTTCGGCACCAACCAGCAGTTCGTCCGGCATGTCCTGGCGATGGACACGACGTTCAAGGACGACGACCTGATGTGGCGTGCCATCACCTCGCACGCCTGGCAGGACGCGGCGTACGTCGCGATCATCGTCTGGGAGACGCTCGCGGCGCTGGTCCTGATCGCCGCGACGTATCTGTGGGCCCGCCGCCACCCGCGCGCCCGGCAGGCCTCCACCGCCGGCCTGCTGATGCTCCTGCTGCTGTTCGGCGCCGGGTTCATCGCGATAGGCGGGGAATGGTTCGCGATGTGGCAGTCGAAGACCTGGAACGGGCTGGACGCGGCCACCCGGGTGATCGTGCTGACGGGGGTGACTCTGCTGGTGACCTATGCGCCTGGGGCGGCCCCGGAGAACAACTGATTCCTTCAGACGCCCCAGGCAGGACGGCCGACCGCGTGCGCCGCGTTGGACGTGGCCGCCATGACGGCCGCCCCGGCTTTCCCGCCGGGGGCGTCAGTCCGGCACCTGTCAGTCCAACACCGGCAGCAGTTCGGGCAGATGGCCGTCCGACGCCGCCGCCGCGCGCTGCCGCTCCTCGGACACCTCGCCGTACAGCGTCGTCCGCGGCTTCGCCGGACGGCCCGCCGCCTCGGCCACCGCGATCAGGTCCTTGACGGACTTGTACGAGCCGTAACCGGAGCCCGCCATGCGGGAGATGGTCTCCTCCATCAAGGTGCCGCCCAGGTCGTTCGCGCCGGAACGGAGCATCTCCGCCGCGCCCTCCGTGCCCAGCTTCACCCAGCTGGTCTGGATGTTGGGGATGTGCGGGTGCAGGAGGAGGCGGGCCATCGCCGTGACGGCCCTGTTGTCCCGCGTCGTCGGGCCCGGCCGCGCGATCCCCGCCAGGTACACCGGCGCGTTGGTGTGGATGAACGGCAGCGTCACGAACTCCGTGAAGCCGCCCGTCCGCTGCTGGATGCGGGCCAGCGTCCGCAGGTGGCCGAGCCAGTGCCGGGGCTGGTCCACGTGGCCGTACATCATCGTCGAGCTGGACCGGATGCCCAACTCGTGTGCCGTCGTCACGACCTCGATCCAGGTGGCCGTGGGCAGCTTGCCCTTGGTCAGCACCCAGCGGACCTCGTCGTCGAGGATCTCCGCCGCCGTGCCCGGAATGGAGTCGAGGCCCGCTTCCTTCGCCGCCGTCAGCCACTCGCGGATCGACATCCCGGTGCGGGTGGCACCGTTGACGACCTCCATCGGGGAGAAGGCGTGCACATGCATCCCGGGGACGCGGGACTTCACCGCCTTCGCGATGTCGAAGTACGCCGTCCCCGGCAGGTCGGGGTGGATGCCGCCCTGCATGCAGACCTCCACCGCGCCGACCTCCCAGGCCTGCTGGGCGCGGTCCGCCACCTGGTCCAGGGACAGGGTGTAGGCGTCGGCGTCCGTGCGGCGCTGGGCGAAGGCGCAGAAGCGGCAGCCGGTGTAGCAGACGTTGGTGAAGTTGATGTTCCGGGTGACGATGTACGTGACGTCGTCACCCACCGCCGACTTGCGGACGTCGTCGGCGATCCGGCACAGCGCGTCCAGCGCCGGGCCGTCCGCGTGCAGCAGCGCGAGCGCCTCGGTGTCGGTCAGCCGCGTCGGGTCGTCGGCCGCGGTGCGCAGGGCCTGCCGTACGTCGGTGTCGATGCGCTCCGGCACCATCCCGGGCGCGGCGGCCTCCCGCAGGGCGGCCCAGTCGCCGTACACCTCGTCGAAGTCGTCGCGCCGGTCCGACGTACGGCCCTCGGTGTCGATCGAGACGTGCAGGTCCGTACGGCCGGACGCGGCGAACGCCTCCTCCGGCTCCTGCCAGGGATGCCCCTCGACCACGGCGTCCGCACGCGCCAGCCCGGTCTCCGCATCCGCCAGCGCCCGTACGTGCGGCAGCAGCCGCGGGTCCAGCCAGGGCTCGCCGCGCCGGACGAACTCCGGGTACACGCAGAGACGTTCCCGCAACGCGAAACCGGCCGCCGCGGACCTGGCGGTCAGCTCCTCGATCTGCGGCCAGGGCCGTTCGGGGTTGACGTGGTCGATGGTCAGGGGCGACACCCCGCCCCAGTCGTCGATGCCGGCGCCGATGAGCCGCTCGTACTCGGCGTCGACGAGGTTCGGCGGGGCCTGGAGGCAGGCGCTCGGCCCCATGATGTGCCGGGCCACCGCCACCGTGGCGACGAGGTCGTCCAGTTCGGCGTCCGGCATGCCGCGCATGGCCGTGTCCGGCTTGGCGCGGAAGTTCTGGATGATCAGTTCCTGGATGCCGTGGTAGGCGCGGGAGACCTTGCGGAGCGCGAAGAGGGACTCGGCGCGCTCCTCGTAGGTCTCGCCGATGCCGATGAGGATGCCGGAGGTGAAGGGGACGGAGGAGCGGCCGGCGTCCTCCAGGACGCGCAGCCGTACGGCCGGTTCCTTGTCCGGGGAGCCGTGGTGCGGCCCGCCGGGCTCGGACCAGAGCCGGGTCGCGGTCGTCTCCAGCATCATGCCCATGCTCGGCGCCACCGGCTTGAGCCGCTGGAAGTCGGTCCAGGTCATGACGCCGGGGTTGAGGTGGGGCAGCAGCCCCGTCTCCTCCAGGATCCGGATCGAGATCGCCCGGACGTACGCGATGGTGTCGTCGTAACCGTGCGCGTCGAGCCACTCCCGCGCCTCGGGCCAGCGGTCCTCGGGCTTGTCGCCGAGGGTGATCAGGGCTTCCTTGCAGCCGAGGGCGGCACCGCGACGGGCGATGTCGAGCACCTCGTCGGGGGACATGAACATCCCGTGACCGGCCCGGCGCAGTTTGCCGGGCACGGTGACGAAGGTGCAGTAGTGGCACTTGTCCCGGCACAGCCGGGTGAGGGGGATGAAGACGCTCTTCGAGTACGTGATGACACCGGGCCGGCCCGCCGTCTGAAGGCCCGCGTCCCGCACCCGGGCGGCTGACGCGGTGAGGTCCTCGAGGTCCGTGCCGCGCGCCTGGAGCAGCACCGCCGCCTCGGCGACGTCGAGGGCGACGCCCTCACGGGCGCGTTTGAGGGCGCGACGCATGGAGTTCTCGGTCGGGCCGGTTCCGGAGGTCGCGGAAGTCGTCATCCTTCGAGCATACGAGCGCGGTGATCAGGCCAAACAGGAGCCGCCCGGTCCGCCCCGCCCACCGGCCGTTACACGGTGTCAGGCGGAGGGGGCATGCACATGGTCGCCGTACCCGTCCAGCAGCCCCAGCACCTCCGCCTCCCCGGCCGGCGGCAGCTGCACCACGACCTCCTCGATGCCGAGCTCCGCGTAGTGCGCCAGCTTGCCCGGGCTGGGGTGGACGGCGTACGGCACGACCTGCAGGGCGGCGGGGTCGCGGCCGGCGTCGGCCCAGGCGGCGCGCAGCACCGGCAGTGACTCGGTCAGGCCCCTCCCGCCGATCGGCAGCCACCCGTCGGCGTACTCCACGATGTGCGCGAACAGCTTGGGCCCGGCGGCCCCGCCGACGAGGGTGCGGGGGCCGACGACCGGCCCGCGCGGCTTCTGTACGGGCTTGGGGTGGGCGAGGCTGGCCCGCACGCTCCCGAACTCGCCCTCGTGCGCGGTCGGCTCCTCGGCCCACAGGGCCCGCATGAGCGCCATCCGGTCCCGGACCAGCTCCCGCCGCGTCCGCCACTCCACCCCGTGGTCGGCGGCCTCCTCCACGTTCCAGCCGAAGCCGACACCCAGGGTGAACCGCCCGCCGGAGAGGTGGTCCAGGGTGGCGATCTGCTTGGCCAGGTCGATCGGGTCGTGCTGGGCGACGAGGGTGATGCCCGTGCCCAGCCCCAGCCGCTCGGTCACCGCCGCCGCCTGCCCGAGCGCGACGAAGGGGTCGAAGGTACGGCCGTACTCGCGCGGCAGCTCGCCGCCCGCCGGGTACGGGCTGGTCCGCTCGACCGGGATGTGGGTGTGCTCCGGCAGGTACAGCCCGGCGAACCCGCGCCGCTCCAGCTCACGGGCGAGCCGGGTCGGGGCGATGGTCTCGTCGGTGAGGAAGATCGTGACGGCGATGCGCATGTCCCAGGTGTACCGGGGCGCAGGTCCACTGTCCATACCGACTGGTCGGCATATCCGCCGGTGTGCGCGTCCATGACAATCTGGCAACTCGCGATTCCCCTGTGTACGAGGTGAGTTCACGCCCGTACTGGACGGTGACCCCATGTGTGATGACGCGCACGGCATCGGAAGACGCGCCCTGTTCGTGACGGGAACGGCAGCCGCGCTTACGTTGGGAAGCGTGAGCTTCGCAGCGGCGGACGAGCAGGGACAGGAGAACCGGACGGTACGCGGCACGCTGCCGCCCGGCTCCCCGGACTTCGTGTACGTACCCGTCGAAGTCCCCCCGGGCGTACGGGAGATCAAGGTCGCCTACACCTACGACAAACCGCCCGTCCCGGCCGGCACCCCCGGCAACGCGCTCGACATCGGCATCTTCGACCAGCACGGCACCGAACTCGGCGGCCGGGGCTTCCGAGGCTGGTCGGGCGGGGCGCGCACGGAGTTCTTCGTCCGCGCGGACGACGCGACGCCGGGCTACATCCCCGGACCGGTCGGGGAGGGCACCTGGCACGTCGCCCTCGGCCCCTACACCGTGGCCCCGCAGGGCCTGACGTACGAGCTGACGATCACGCTGACCTATGGCGAGCCGGGCGCCGCGGTGCCGCCGCTGTATCCGCCCTCGCGGGCCACGGGGCGGGGCCGGGCCTGGTACCGGGGCGACTGCCACCTGCACTCCTGGTACTCCGACGGCCGCCGCACCCCGGCGGAGATCGCGGCCCTCGCCCGGGCGGCGGGCCTGGACTTCATCAACACCTCGGAACACAACACGCACGCCTCCCACCCCCACTGGGCGGACGTGGCCGGGGACGACCTGCTGATCATGCTGGGCGAGGAGATCACGACAAGAAACGGCCACGTCGTCGCCCTCGGCACCGACCCCGGCACCTTCATCGACTGGCGCTACCGGGCGCGGGACAACCGCTTCTCCCGTTTCGCCGGCCGTATCCGCCGCGCCGGCGGCCTCGTGGTCCCCGCCCACCCGCACGCCACCTGCGTCGGCTGCGGCTGGAAGTTCGGCTTCGGCGAGGCGGACGCGGTGGAGGTGTGGAACGGCCCGTACACACCGGACGACGAGGTGACACTGGCCGAATGGGACAACCTGCTGGTCGCCTCGGTACGGGAGGGCCGGGACGGGCGAGACGGACGGGACGGTCGGGGGTGGCTCCCGGCGATGGGCAACAGCGACGCCCACCGCGACCCGGACGTGGTCGGCAGCCCCCAGACCGTCGTCCTGGCCGACGACCTGACCCGGGAGGCCATCCAGGAGGGCATCCGCGCGGGGCGGTCGTACGTCGCCGAGTCGAAGAACGTGACGCTGGCGTTCACGGCGACGGGCGGCCGGGGACGGCACGCGGGCATCGGGGAGCGGCTGGAAGTGGACGGCGACACACCGGTGACCGTCCGCCTGGAGGTGTCGGGCGCACCGCGCTGCACGGCCCGCCTCGTCACCGACCAGGGCGTACTGCTGACGAGCGACCCGCTCCCCGTATCGGGCTCGGGAGTCGTCGAGTGGCACACGACTCCGGCCTACGCGGCCTACGTGCGGGCCGAGTTGCGACACGAGACGGCGGCGGGCACGGTACCGGGGGCGCTGGCGGCGCTCACGAACCCGATCTTCCTGGGGCGTTGAGGACGCGGCGCCAGCGGATTTCACCGTCCTGCCACTCGCTGGTGGGCGCGAGCCCGGCGGCGACGGCGGCGGACGCCGCATGTTCCGGGTGGATGTGGGCGACGACCGCGTGCACGCCCTGCCGACCGAGCCGGCCCACGAGCCCCCGGGCCGCCTCGGAGGCGATGCCCCGCCCCTGCCACGAGGTCCCCACCACCCAGGCGATCTCGGCGACGGGGCCGTCGGCGGAGGGGCCGGCCGTCGCCTGGACGGTACCGGTGAGGCGGTCCTCGTCCCTGAGCCTGATCACCCAGTTCAACCAGACGACATCCGGATCGGGAGAGCCCGCGGTCATCCGCAGGTAGCGCGAGCGCAGAGCCTGCGGCGTGTCCGGGGCACCCCCGGTGAAGGGGTGCGGAGCGGGGTCGTCCAACACCCCGGCCATCTCCTCGGCGTGCTCGAGAAGGAGGAGGGCCAGGTCCAGACGCGGGTGCGGATGGGGTCGGCGGTGAGAAGAGGGTTGGACACGTAATGCCTTTCGGGGAGGCGAGGGCGTGACGGTGGGATGCGGGGGGGTCAGGTAGCCGCCGCTTTGTGGGTTGCCGTGGGGGCCGCCCGCTTCTCGTCGATTGTCGTGCTTCCGCGAGCCGAGTAAAGGGCGCTCCCGCTCCGCTGCGCTGCGCTCCCGCGTCGGCTTCGCCGATGGCCCTGCGGGCCACCCTTGACTCGGCTCGCTCCAGCACGGGGGAGAAGCGAGCGGGCAGCCCGGAAAAACGGGGCCTGGGTGGGTGGGGCCCTGCGGTCGGCCGGGCTGTGGGGCGGAGTTTGGGAGCGAAGGCCCTTGCGTGGGCCGCGGCGCGGGCCGGGGTGTGGGGGCACGGTCGCGCCTTGCCTGCATGCCGGGTGAGGCTGGCGACGATCGGTGAGTGAGGGGCTGGGGAGCGCTGGGCGAGTGGCGGCACGCCGGGCTGGTTCCGGCATCCGGGTCAGCAGCTCCGTCGAGCACGTCTTCGCGCGGATGAAGTCCTGGAAGATCCTTCGAGGCTGCCGCCTGAAAGGCGACGGCGTTCACACCGCCATGCTTGGCATCGCCCGGCTGCACAACCTCGCCCTCACGGGATGACTCCCGCCCCATAGCTCAGTCGATACAGAACTCGTTGCCCTCGATGTCCAGCATCGGGATGCACGAATCATTGCCGTCATACAGCGTTCGCACGTGTACCGCGCCGAGCGGGACCAGTCGTGCGCATTCCGCCTCAAGCGCGGCGAGGCGCTCTTCACCCACGAGTCCGGTGCCGACCCGCACATCAAGATGCACCCGGTTCTTGGCGGCCTTCCCCTCGGGGACGCGCTGGAAGTACAGCCGCGGGCCCACCCCTGAGGGATCTATGCAGGCGAACCATGAATCCCGCTGCTCAGGTGGCAGCGAACGCTTGAAATCATCCCAAGTGGCAAACCCCTCCGGTGGCGGCGGTACGACGTACCCCAACACCTCGCACCAGAAACGAGCGAGACGCTCAGGTTCTGCGCAGTCAAAGGTGACTTGGAACTGCTTGATCGCTGACATCGGTGCACCGTACCAAGGGGACTTGGGACTCTGCCGCTCATTTCCCCAGGGGCCTCCGCCCGGGACGCGGACGCGTCGGCGGCGGCCTCGGTGCGCAGCCGCTCGGCCTCCGCCTCCGTAGCCCTTGTCGCCGACGATCGTCTTTCCGGGGTGTGTGGACAGCAGGTCCTGGTCGCCCAGGCGATCGGTAGTCCGCCGGGCGTGCACATGAGGTGCAGACGCAGACCCCAGAAGAACCGGAAGTGGGAGGGGCAGTAGCCGTATACGGCCCAGCCGGCCAGGTCGGAGCGCTTGACGGTGGGCCTTGAGCGGGCGCGCTCGACGGGTGTGGAGGACTTGCGCCCCGGGGGTGGGGCGCGCACCAAGCGAGCCGCGGCAAGCCGAAGTCAGAGCGCATGGCGGCCAGGAGCCAGGAGCCACGAGCCCGGGGCCACGAGCCCGGGGCTTGTGCCCCCGCCGGCGCCCGTCGTGCGTCACATGACCCTCTCCGCCGCACACGACCACGGTTGGCAGATATGCGCCAGAGGCGGACGACAAAACCGCAGGCCGCTGAGCTTGGGGGTGGCCCATCTCTGCCAATCGCGCCTACCACCCCACCTCGCCGCCTGATTTGCCCACATATGGCGGAGGCTTATCCCCCGGAGGCCGCCAAGCCGGCCGAACGCCGCCCACCCCCGCCGCCGCGCCATCCGCGTGTCTGGCAGAAGTCGTCCTCTTGCCAAGAAGGCGAGGCCTGCGTCCACATATCCAGCACCCCACCACCATCCACCTGACAGAATTCGCAGACCCCACCGCAACCGCCCTCACCACTCACCCCACCGCCTTCGCCACCCTCCTGGACTCCCCCAGGCCCAACCCCGGCAGCGGCAGCGCGTCCGCGTAACCGTTCGCCGGACGGCGGACCTTCTTGAGGCTGCCGGCGTCCAGGGCCACCGCAGCACTGCTCGTACCCAGCGTGCCGCCGGGGTGCCAGGTTCCCGTGACGGTGACCCAGGTGTTGACGGAGGGGGCGGTGACCCCGTGGATCCGTACCTTCACGGTCTGGGCGTCCGCCGCGCAGCAGGAGATGACGATCCTGGTCAGGTACCAGCCGTCCTCGCCGCTCCTGCCGGGCGTGACGAGGCCCGTCATTCGGACGCTGCGGCCCTTGATGGCCTGGCCCCGGTCCTGCTGCACGCGGCGGGTGAAGTCGGTGAGCGTGATGGGGAGCGGTGAGGTCGCGGGCAGGGGGTCGAAGTGACCTTGCTGCGTCACCGCCTTGGGGGCCGCATGGGAGGCGGTGTAGGCGCCGAGGGCCGGCGGGGCGTAGAAGAGCAGGCTCAGGGCGGGGAGGAGCAGCAGCCATGCGGCGCGGGGCACGGTGGAGTGGTCGTGCCCGTGACCGGCGCCCTCGCCCTCGCGATCCTCCTCTCCCCCCTCCCGCCTCCGCCAGGACCACGCCTCCCCCACCGCCAAGACCACCAGTACCACCCCCGACGCGACCAGCAACGGCCGCATCCCCGCCCTGACGTATCTCAGGTACAGCTCGGTGAACAGCGAGGCGTACAGCAGGCCTGCGCCGGTGAGGGTGAGGAGGCCCGCGGGTATGAAGCGCTTCACAGCAGGACTCCCCCGATCAGGGCGGTGCAGAGAACGGCGACCACCGTCGTGGCGGCGGAGAAGCGGAGCGCGAAGGCCCGGCCGAAGGTGCCCGTCTGGAGGGCGATCAGCTTCAGGTCGACCATGGGGCCGACGACCATGAACGCGAGCCGTGCGACGGGCGAGAAGCCGGTGATTGAGGCGGCCACGAAGGCGTCGGCCTCCGAGCAGACCGCGAGGAGCACGGCCAGCCCGGCCAGAAACAGTACCGACAGCCAGGGCGAGCCGGTGAAGGTGTCGAGTACGGAACGCGGGACCGTGACGTTGAAGGTGGCCGCCGCCATCGCGCCGACGACCAGGAAGCCGCCCGCGTGCAGGAAGTCGTGCTGGAAGCCGCGCCGGAACTCCGTCCAGCGGCTGCGGCCGGGGTGGTGGCCGGTGTGGCGGGCGGCCGGCCGCAGCCACTCCTCGCGGCCCCGCCACAGCCAGAGCCAGCCCATGACGGCGGCTGTGGCGAGCGAGGCGAGCAGCCGGGCCAGGACCATGGCCGGGTTGCCGGGGAAGGCGATGGCCGTGGCGGTCAGGACGACCGGGTTGATCGCGGGGGCGGAGAGGAGGAAGGCGAAGGCCGCGGCGGGTGTGACCCCGCGGCCGATCAGGCTGTTCGCCACCGGCACGGAGGCGCACTCGCAGCCGGGCAGCACGGCCCCGGCGACCGAGGCGACCGGGACGGCGAGCGCGGGCCGGCCGGGCAGCAGCCGGGTGAAGACCCGCGCCGGCACGAACGCGTTGATCGCGCCGGACAGTGCCGTGCCCAGGAGCAGGAAGGGCATCGCCTGTACGGTGACGGCCAGGCAGACGGTCCGCCAGGCCTGCAGGGCCGGGCCTTCCGACCAGCGGCCGACGAGGACGATCGCCGTACCGGGCAGGACGGCCGCCGCGAGCAGCAGGAGCGGCCAGAACCGGGGTGGAGGGGTTCTGCCGTCGTCGGTGTACGCGAGGGCCGGCTCCGCCGTCCCGGCCGCCTCCACAGGTTGCTCTGTCTTCCGCACGCCGACTCCCGAACGCCTGTTGCCGGGGTCGAACATAGCGTGGACGCAGCACTTCCCGGTCACGCCCACCCAAGGGAGCCCGCCACCGATGTCCCGTCTCTCCGACCTCAGATTCCGCGCCACCACCGCATTCCAGCGCCATGTGGCCAACCCGGTACTGCGCCGTCTGCCCCCGCAGACGGTCCTGGAGACCACGGGCCGGGTCTCCGGCCTGCCCCGGCAGACCCCGGTGGGCGGCCGGCGGATCGGGGACTCCTTCTGGCTGGTGTCGGAGTTCGGGGAGAGGTCCCAGTACGTACGGAACATCCAGGCGAACCCGGCCGTCCGGGTCCGCATCCGGGGCCGCTGGCACACCGGCACCGCCCACCTGCTCCCCGACGACGACCCGGTCGCCCGCCTGCGCCACCTGCCCCGGATGAACAGCACGGCGGTACGGGCGCTGGGGACCGGTCTGCTGACGGTGCGGGTGGATTTGGAGAGCTGACCCCCACCGCCCCCCGCCCCGTCCCTCACCCCGGCCAGACGATCGCCTGCACCTCGCTGTACGCGTGCAGCGCGTAGACCCCCACGTCCCGGCCGACCCCGCTCCTCTTGAACCCCCCGAACGGCGCCTCCATGTTGCGGCCGACGGTGTTGATCCCGACGCCGCCGGACCGCAGCCGCCGCGCCACCCGGAAGGCGCGGGCCACATCGCCGGACCAGACGTAGTCGATCAGGCCGTAGTCGGAGTCGTTGGCGAGGGTCACGGCCTCCTCCTCGTCGTCGAAGGGGATCACCGAGACGACAGGGCCGAATATCTCCTCGCGGGCCGCCCGCATGTCGTTGGTGCAGTCGGCGAGGAGGGTCGGGGAGACGTAGAAGCCCCGGTCGAGCGGCGGGCGTTCGCCGCCCGCCACCACCGTCGCCCCCTCCTTGCGGCCCAGTTCGACGTACGACTCCACCCGGTCGCGGTGTTCCGCCGAGATGACCGGGCCCACCACCGTGTCCGCCTCGGCCGGGTCCCCCACCTTCAGCTTCCCCGCGTACGCGGCCAGTCCCGAGACGAGACGGTCGTACACGCCCCGCTGCACCAGCACTCGCGTCGGCGCCGTGCAGATCTGCCCGCTGTAGAAGGAGAAGGTCGTGCCGATCCCCGCCACCGCCGACCCGATGTCCGCGTCCTCGAAGACGACCGCCGCGCCCTTCCCGCCCAGCTCCATCAGCTGCCGTTTCATCCCCCGCCCGCACACCTCGGCGATGCGCTGTCCGACCGCCGTGGAGCCGGTGAAGCTCACCATGTCGACGTCGGGGGAGGCCACGGTGGCCTGGCCGACTGCCGTCTCGCGGCCGGAGACGACGTTCACGACACCGGGCGGTGCCCCGGCCGCCTCCAGGGCCTCGGCCATGCGGTAGACGGACAGCGGGTCCTGCGGGGCGGGCTTCACCACGACCGTGTTGCCCATGGCCAGCGCCGGGGCGACCTTTCCGGCCGGGTTCGCCCAGGGGTTGTTGTACGAGGTGACGCACGTGACGACGCCGACCGGCTGGCGTACGGCCAGCGCGCCCATCACCCCCGCCTTCCCCATCGGTCCCGCCTCGTTGATCTGCGGCGGGATCGCCCATTCGGCCGGTTCCACACGCGCGTACCGGCGGAAGCGGGCCGCGGCCACCCCGACCTGCATCGCCCGGGCCGTGCCGGTCGTGGCCCCGGTCTCGGCGCGGGCGAGGTCGGCGTACGGGACCAGGTGGGCGCGGATGTGGTCGGCGGCCCGGGCCAGGACCGCCGCCCGTTCCTCCGGCGGGGTGCGGGACCACGGGCCGGAGGCCTCGCGGGCCGCGGTACAGGCCGCGTGCGCCTGATCCCGCGAGGCCTCCGGTGCCCAGCCGACGGTCTCCTCGGTCGCCGGGTCGGTCACCGGGTAGTGGCCGCCGTCGGGGTCGACCCATGCGCCGCCGATGAACAGCCGCTGTCCACCGCTCACTTCGTGCTCACCGTCCGGGTGTCCCGCCCCGAGCGCAGCACCCGGCCGGGGACCGCCCCGGTCACCACGTCGTCCCGGATCGCCTCGACCCCATTGACCCAGACGGCCCGTACGCCGATCGCCTTGGAGTCCAGCCGCGGGCTGTCACCCGGCAGGTCGTGCACCAGGGTGGCCTGGCCCGCGGAGATCCGCTCCGGGTCGAACAGGACGAGGTCGGCATGCCAGCCCTCCCGGACCCGGCCCCGCTCGCGCAGGCCGAAGAGGCGTGCCGGGTCGTCCGTCAGCATCCGCACCGCCTGCTCGAGGCCGACCAGTTTCCGGCCGCGCAGACAGTCCCCGAGGAACCGGGTGGTGTACGGCGCCCCGCACATGCGGTCCAGGTGCGCGCCCGCGTCGGAGCCGCCGAGCAGGACGTCCTCGTGCTGCCAGGTCTCGGCGCGCAGAGCCCAGGACGCGGGGTCGTTGTCGGTGGGCATGGGCCACAGGACCGTACGCAGGTCGTCGGCCGCGCAGATGTCCACCAGGCAGGCGAAGGGGTCCTGGTCGCGCTCCTCGGCGATGTCCCGGACCACGCGGCCGGTCAGCCCGCGGTTCGCCGCGCTGTAGGTGTCGCCGATGACGTACCGCCCGAAGTCCGCCAGCCGCCGGAAGACGCCCGCCTCCTTGGACTCGGCGCGGCGCAGCATCTCCGCCCGGACCTCCGGGTCGCTGAGGCGCGCGATCCGTTCGGGCACGGGCAGGCCGAGGATCTCGCCCCAGCCGGGGATCAGGTTCAGCGCGCAGAAGGTGCCGAGGGACATGTTCATCGGCGTGAGGATCGGCATGGTGAGCGCCACCACCCGGCCGCCGGCCTTGCGGGCCCGTTCGCTCGCCGACAGCTGCCTCGGCACCCGCTCGGGAACGGCCGCGTCGACCGTGAGGACGTTCCAGTTCAGGGGCCGTCCGGCCGCCGCGCTCATCTCCACGAACAGGTCGATCTCGGCGTCGCTGAACTGGTCGAGGCAGCCCGCGACGATCGCCTCGATCTGCGTGCCCTCGTGCTCGCCGACGGCCCGGGACAGGGCCAGCAGCTCCTCGGGCCGCGCGTGCCTGGAGGCGACCGGTCTGCCGTCACCGTCGGAGTGGGTGGACGACTGGGTGGTGGAGAAGCCCAAGGCACCCGCGTCCATCGCCTCGTGGAGGAGGCGCAGCATCTGCTGCAGCTGCTCCGGCGCGGGCTGCCCGCCGGTCGCCTCCGGGCCCATCACGTACCGGCGCAGCGCGCAGTGCCCCACCATGAAGCCCGCGTTGACGGCGATCCGGCCCTCCAGGGCGTCCAGGTACTCCCCGAAGGCGTGCCAGGTCCAGGGCGCTCCCTCCTCCAGCGCGACCAGGGACATGCCCTCCACCTTGGACATCATCCGCCGGGTGTAGTCGGCGTCCTCGGGCCTGTCCGGGTTCAGGGGGGCGAGGGTGAAGCCGCAGTTGCCGGCGGCGACCGTCGTCACGCCGTGATTCAACGACGGCGTCGCGTACGGGTCCCAGAAGAGCTGGGCGTCGTAGTGGGTGTGGGGGTCGACGAAACCGGGGGTGAGGACGAGGCCGGTGGCGTCCTCGGTGGTCCCGGCGTCCTCGGTGACCTGGCCGATCACGGCGATCCGGCCGTCCCGGATCCCCACGTCGGCGGTGTACGCGGGCGTTCCCGAGCCGTCGACGACGGTGGCGCCCCGAATGACGTGATCCAGCACGGTCCCCCCTTACGCCGCTTCCCGGAACCGGGTGGTCCGGTGGACCGGATCCGTGTCGATCTTCGGGATGACGTGCTCACCGATCAGCCGGATGGTCTGCAGCGTCTCCTCCTTGGGAACCCCGACCGGCAGTCCGAAGCTGAGCTGGTCGGCGCCGGCCTGCTCCCAGCGTTTGCACTGCCGCAGCACCTCGTCGGGGTCGCCGCAGATCAGCAGCTCCTCCTCGACGAGGAGTTCGACGAACTCGGGGGTGTACTCGGGGAGCGTCTCCGGCCACTCCGGGAAGCCCTCGGGGCGCGGGAAGGTGTCGTGGTAGCGGAAGACGAGGGAGGGGAGGTAGTGCAGGCCGCCGCCCGCCGCGATCCGGATCGCCTCGTCGTGCGTGGGCGCGCAGATGGCGGTGGTCGTCACCATCACGTTGTCGTTGACGAAGTCCCCGACCGGTTCGGCGTTCACGATCGCCGTCTTGTACTGCTCCAGCACCCATTCCATGTCGGAGACCTTCTGGATGCTGAAGCCGAGCACTCCGAGGCCCTTCCGCGCGGCCATGGCGTACGACGGCGGCGACCCGGCCGCGTACCACATCGCCGGGTGCGACTTGCCGTACGGCTTGGGGAGCACCTTCCTCGGGGGCAGCGACCAGTGCATGCCCTGGAAGCCGGCGTACTCGTCCTGGAGCCACATCTTCGGGAACTCGGCGATGGTCTCTTCCCAGATTTCCTTGGTGTGGTTCATGTCGGTGATGCCGGGCAGGAAGCCGAGGATCTCGTGGGATCCGGCGCCCCGGCCGCTGCCGAACTCGAAGCGCCTGCCGGTGAGGTGGTCGAGCATGGCGACCTTCTCGGCCACCTTCACCGGGTGGTTGACCTGCGCGAGGGGGTTGAAGATGCCGGAGCCGAGGTGGATGCGCTCGGTGGCGTGGGCGAGGTAGCCGAGGAAGACGTCGTTGGCGGAGAGGTGCGAGTACTCCTCCAGGAAGTGGTGCTCGGACGCCCAGGCGTACTTGAAGCCGGACCTGTCCGCCTGGATGACGTACTCGGTCTCCTCCATCAGCGCCTTGTGCTCGGCCAGCGGGTCGGTCTCGGCGCGCTTGCCCACGTATCCCTGTACAAAGAGCCCGAATTCCAAGGCGGACCACCGTCCCCAGATAGTCGTTCTGACACATCGTCAGATTCAGCTGTCCGCCGACTCTGGCACCGGGCGCGTGGAGGGTCAATAGCTGACGGAGAGTCAGATAACGGAGACCCCGGCGAGCCATCCCCCGTCGATCACGAACGGCTGCCCGGTGATGTACGAGGAGTCGTCGGACGTGAGGAAGAGCGCGAGGCGCGCCACCTCCTCCGGCCTGCCGATCCGCCCCAGCGGTACGAGCCTGCGGTACAGCTCGTCGAGGGCCTTCGTGGTCTCCTCGGGGTCCGCGTCCGGGTCCAGCCCGGCCGGGTTGGACATCGGGGTGTCGATGGCGCCCGGGCAGATGGCGTTGACGCGGATCCTCCGGTGCGCCAGCTCCAGGGCGGCGACCCGGGTGAGCCCGAGGACGGCGTGCTTGGTGGCGGCGTAGGCGCCCACCGCCGCCATGCCGGTCAGCGCGGTGTACGAGGCGGTGTTGACGATCGCCCCGCCCTCGGTCATCGCGGGCGCGACCGTCTTCACGCCGAGGAAACAGCCGACCTGGTTGACCTGCACGACCTGCATGAACTCCGCCAGCGGCGTGTCCACCAGGGAGTTGAAGCGCAGGATTCCGGCGTTGTTGACCAGCCCGTCGACCCGGCCGTAGGCCTTCCGCGCGGCGGCGAGCGCGGCCTGCCAGTCGTCCTCCCGGCTCACGTCCAGGTGGACGTACGGCGCCCCCAGCTCCTTCGCCAGCGCCTCCCCTTGGTCGTCGAGCACATCCGATACGACCACCCGGGCGCCCTCCGCCGCGAAGAGCCGCGCCTCCTGCTCGCCCTGTCCGCGCGCCGCGCCGGTGATGATGACGACGCGTCCGTCCAGCTTGGCCATGTCTCTCCTCAGTCGAGTCCGGGGGCGACCTCCGCCCCGAAGGCGGCTATCTGATCGGTGAGCTCGGCACGGCTCCGGCAGCGGAACCGCACCTGGATCTGGTGCACGCCCATCGCGCGGTACGCCCGGAGCGACTCGGCGAGGGCGTCCGGGCTGCCGGTGAGGGTGCGGCGGCCGGTGTCCCAGGCGGGCCGGCCGACGTACAGGGGTTCGGTGATCGCGCCGATGGTGAGGGGCGCCTCGACGCCCGCCTCCTCCCGGACCCGCCGGATCCGGGCGATCTGCGCGGGCAGCCGGTCCCGCGGGTCCCCCTGCGGCAGCCACCCGTCGCCCTTGAGGGCGGCCCGGCGCACGGCGGCGGGCGAGGAGCCGCCGACCCAGAGGGGGATACGGGGCTGGGCGGGCCGGGGACGCTGGCCGAGCCCCTCGAAGTCGTACGTCTTCCCGTGGTGTTCGGGGTATTCGTCCGGGCCCAGGGCAGCCCGGAGGGCGTCGATCGACTCGTCGAGCAGCGGGCCGCGCCGCTCGAAGTCCACCCCCAGCGCCTCGAACTCCTCCCGCACGTGCCCGGCGCCGACCCCGAGGACCAGCCGCCCGCCGCTCAGCTGGTCGAGGGTGGCGTACTGCTTGGCGGTCACCAGCGGGTGCCGGAGCCCGACGATCGCGACGTGACTGAGCAGCCGGACGCGTTCGGTGACGGCGGCGAGGTGGGAGAGGGTGGCGACGGGGTCGTACCAGACCGTGCTCATCGCGGGCGCGAGGCGGCGCGGGATGGCGACGTGGTCGCAGCAGGCGAGGTAGGCGAAGCCGGCGCGGTCGGCGGCGCGGGCGATCCCGACGAGGTCGGCGGGGCCGGCGGAGGCTTCCCAGGCTTCCGCGTAGAGGGTGCTCTGCGACTGGACGGGGAGCTGGATGCCGTAGGCGAGGCGCCCCTCGGGCAGCCCCTCGGGCAGTCCCCGGCGCAGGACGGACATGACGAACCCCCTGAGGATCATTGACGCTCCGTCAGATCAACGGCTGGGCACATCGTCGTAACTGACGCTCCGTCAGACACGGGCCCGGCCGGCCCCGCCCGCACCGCTCCCGGGCCACAGCCCGTCCTCCGTCAGCCCGAGCAGCTCGATCGCGTTGCGCCGTACGATCCGCTCGACCACGTCGGCCGCCAGGTGCCCCATCTGGGCCTCGCCGACCTCGCGGGACTTCGGCCAGGTGGAGTCGGAGTGGGGATAGTCGGTCTCGTACAGCACATTGCCGACGCCGATCGAGTCGAGGTTGCGCAGCCCGAAGGCGTCGTCGAAGAAGCAGCCGTAGACGTGCTCGGCGAACAGCTCGGAGGGCGGCCGGTGGACCTTGTCGGCGACGCCTCCCCACCCCCGGTTCTCCTCCCACACCACATCGGCACGCTCCAGGATGTACGGGATCCAGCCGATCTGCCCTTCCGCGTACATCACCTTCAGGTTCGGGAACCGCTCGAACTTGCCGCTCATCAGCCAGTCCACCATCGAGAAGCAGCAGTTGGCGAAGGTGATGGTGGAGCCGACGGCGGGCGGGGCGTCGGCGGAGGTGGAGGGCATGCGGCTGCTGGAGCCGATGTGCATGGCGACGACCGTGCCGGTCTCGTCGCAGGCGGCGAGGAAGGGGTCCCAGTCGTCGGTGTGGACGGAGGGCAGGCCGAGGTGCGGGGGTATCTCGGAGAAGGCGACGGCACGGACCCCGCGGGCGGCGTTCCGCCGGACCTCCCGGGCCGCCAGCTCGGCGTCCCAGAGGGGAATGAGGGTGAGCGGTATGAGCCGGCCGTGTGCCTCGGGCCCGCACCACTCCTCCACCATCCAGTCGTTGTAGGCCCGCACGCACAGCAGGCCGAGGTCGCGGTCCTCGGCCTCGGTGAAGGTCTGCCCGCAGAAGCGGGGGAAGGTGGGGAAGCAGAGCGCCGACTGCACGTGGTTGACGTCCATGTCGGCGAGGCGCTGCGGGACGTCGTACGACCCCGGCCGCATCTGCTCGTACGTGATCACCTCGAGCCTGATCTCGTCCCTGCCGTAGCCGACGGCGGTGTCGAGACGGGTGAGGGGCCGATGCAGGTCCTCGTACACCCACCAGTCGCCGACCGGGCCCTCGTCGCCCTGTTCGCCCATGACGGGCTTGAACCGGCCACCGAGGAAGGTCATTTCCTTCAGGGGGGCGCGGACGATACGTGGCCCGATGTCCTTGTATTTGCCGGGAAGTCGATCCTGCCAGACGTGCGCGGGTTCGACGGTGTGGTCGTCGACGGAGATGATCCGCGGAAAGTCGCCGGGGGCGCCGAGCGGGATGCTGCCGAGGGTGCCGCTCCGGCTGTCGTGAGTGTCCATGGCGCCCACCGTAGCGCCGAACTGACGGACCGTCAGCTGCTGGGGTGATGGTGTGTGATGGTGGGGTCTGTGCGGAACTGTGCACAGAGCATGTGAGGGGGTTGTGGACTCCCGTGAGTCGGCCTGTGATCGGCGCCTCCGACGGCTGACGCATCCGCCCTGAACAAGGCAAACTGACGTAGTTGTTCGGGATGCCTAGGGGGACGAACGCATGGACGGTGGACCGCGAGTACCGGAGCAGCGGCGCCCCGCCTCCTCCGCCGGGGAGCCGGCGGCGCTGCGCTTCAGCGTGCTCGGTCCGGTGCGCGCCTGGCGAGGCGAGGAGCCGCTCAACACCGGCTCACCCCAGCAGCGCGCCCTGCTCGCCGCCCTCCTGCTGCGCGAGGGCAGGACGGCGACCGCCGCGGAACTGATCGACGCCCTGTGGGGCCCCGAGCCGCCCTCCCAAGCCCTGGCGGCGGTACGGACGTACGCGTCGAGGCTGCGGAAGGTGCTGGACCCCGGGGTCCTGGTGAGCGAGTCGGGCGGCTACGCGGTGCGAGCGCTGGGCGACGGGGCCCTGGACCTGGCGGTCGCGCAGGAGTGGGCGGCACAGGCGGAGAAGGCGCGGAACGCCGGGGATCTGTGCCATGCGCGCGATGTGCTGAACCGGGTGCTGGGGCTGTGGGACGGCGAACCCCTGGCGGGGGTGCCGGGCCCGTACGCGGACGCGCAACGAGTGCGTCTGGAGGAGTGGCGGCTCCAGCTGTTGGAGACCCGCCTGGACATGGACCTGGAGCAGGGCTGCCACGCGGAGGCGGTCTCGGAGCTGACGGCGCTGACCGCTGCCCACCCGCTCCGGGAGCGGCTGCGCGAGCTGCTGATGCTGGCGCTGTACCGCAGCGGCCGCCAGGCGGAGGCGCTCGCGGTGTACGCGGACACGCGGCGCCTGCTGGACGAGGAGCTGGGGGTGGACCCGCGGCCGGAACTGAAGGAACTCCAGCAGAGGATCCTCCAGGCGGACCCGGCACTCGCGGAGCCCTCCGCGCCGGTGGCGGAACCGGCGGTGGTGCCGGTGCGCCCGGCGCAGCTTCCGGCGACGGTGCCGGACTTCACGGGGCGTGCCGGCTTTGTGGACGAGCTGAGCGAGGTGCTGGCGTCGGCCGAGGGCCGAGTGATGGCCGTCTCCGCACTGGCCGGGATCGGGGGCGTGGGCAAGACGACGCTGGCCGTGCACGTGGCCCACCAGGCGCGCTCCACCTTCCCCGACGGCCAGTTGTACGTGGACCTGCAGGGCGCCGGCCCGAGGGCGGCGGAGCCGGAGACGGTACTGGGCTCCTTCCTGCGGGCACTGGGCACGGCGGACTCGGCGATCCCGGACTCACTGGAGGAGCGGGCGGCGCTGTACCGGTCGGTCCTGGACGGGCGGCGGGTGCTGGTACTGCTGGACAACGCGCGGGACGCGGCGCAGGTACGGCCACTCCTGCCCGGGACCGAGGGGTGCGCGGCACTCGTGACCTCGCGGGTGCGGATGGTGGATCTGGCGGGGGCGCACCTGGTCGACCTGGATGTGATGTCCCCCGAGGAGGCCCTTTCCCTGTTCACGAAGATCGTGGGCGAGGAGCGGGTGGCGTCGGAGCGGGAAGCGGCGCTGGACGTGGTCGCGGCGTGCGGTTTCCTGCCGTTGGCGATCCGGATCGCGGCGTCCCGTCTCGCTGCCAGGCGGACATGGACGGTGTCCGTACTCGCGGCGAAGCTGGCGGACGAGCGGCGGCGACTGGACGAACTCCAGGCCGGCGACCTGGCGGTCAAGGCGACCTTCGAGCTGGGCTACGGACAACTGGAGCCCGCGCAGGCACGGGCGTTCCGCTTGCTGGGGCTGGCCGACGGGCCGGACATCTCCCTGGCGGCGGCTGCGGCTGTGCTGGACCTGCCTGCGGAGGAGACCGAGGACTTGCTGGAGGCGTTGGTCGACACCTCCTTGCTGGAATCGGCGGCGCCTGGGCGGTACCGGTTCCATGACCTGGTCCGGCTCTACGCGCGTGCTTGTGCGGAGAGGGATGAGCTGTCGGCCGACATGCGGGATGCGGCGATGTCGCGGTTGCTGGACTTCTACCTGGCCACGACGGCCGGGGTGTACGCCATCGAGCGGCCGGGGGACCGGCTGGTGGACGACCTGGAGCCGACGGAGTTCCCGGGGCTGTGGTTCAGTGAGGGAACTGCGGCTCTGGACTGGCTGTACACGGAGGCAGCGCCGCTGCTGGCTTGCGTGCGGCAGTCGGCGGGGACGGGGCGGCTCAGGCGGGGGGTGGATCTGCTGTGGGCGGCCAGGGACCTGGCCGAGTCGGGCGCCAACTCCCATCAGTACGAGGCGACGGCTGTGGCCATGTGCGAAGCAACACAGGCAGCGAGGGATGTACACGCCGAAGGCAGAGCCCGCACGACGCTCACGGCTGTGCTGCTGGTCTCAGGCCGCATCCAACAGGCTGCTGAGGAGGCACGGCTCGCCATGGAGTGCGCGGCATCCGCCGACGACTCAACTGCCGCCAGCTGGGCGGCCAATGACCGGGGGCTCATCGCCCTTCACCAGCACCAGTACTCGGCTGGCAAGGTCTTCTTCGATCAGGCGATAGAGGGGTTCCGAGCAGCCGGCAACGGCCTTTGTGAGGCAACGGCGTTGTGCAATCTCTCGCGTGCCCACATGGGGATGGGCAACATCACGAAGGCGATCGAGTTCGCGCAGCACGGCCTCGCCGTCCACATCAAAGTGGGCAGCACGATGCGGCTGGCGAACGGGCACTACGCCTTGGGAGTGGCGCTGACCAAGGCCGACCGGCACGCTGAAGCCCTCAGTCAGTTCTCCGAGGCCCTGACCATCTTCACAGACCACCGACAGCGGCTCTGGGAAGGGACCACCCACTTCAGGATCTCCGAGGCGCACATGGCTGCCCGTCGTCCCGCCCAAGCGGCTCAGCACGCCGAACAGGCCCTGGCACTCGGATGCATCGGCGGCGACCGGACGCGGGGCAGCGTCCTGACACTCTTGGGTCGCGCCCTTGCTTCCTTGGGACAGGCGGACCGCGCAAAGGCCTGCTGGCGGGATGCACTCAACCTCTACGAACAGAATGGCGCTGAGGAGGCCCAAGAGGTGCGCGCATTGCTCTCACCGACCGCAGCGGCATAGTCAGCGCGCACGAACGCGCACTGCCGACGTTCAGCATTCGTTTATCCGAACCCGGCACTCTCGTACGTGTCACACCGTCGCGTCGGGGGGCAGACGGTCTGACCAGGAGCCCAACCGGCTAATCTGCGGCTCCGAACGCCCGTCCGGCAGCCCTCGGGGGAGCTTCCGGGCGGGCGTTCCTCACTCGTCACCACAGCAGAGGGAAGCAAGCCCATGAGCGACTCGAAGAAGGCCGCGGACGCGACTCCGCTGGACAACAACATGCCGAGCGAGCCGGCGGCGACCGACGAGACCATCATCACGCTCGACAACAACATGCCGAGTGAGCCCGCCAAGGACACCATCAAGACGATGGACAACAACATGCCGGCCCCGCCCGCCTTGGACCTGAACGGCAAGTAGACCTCCATCCCGACGGGGATCGGCCGCGGCAGCGCGGAGGGGAGCTGCCGCGGCCGAGGTGTGTCCGGAGCCGGAGGAAGACCCGGACCGTTCTTTGACAGGAAGTATTCGATCTACTCGAACGCTCGTTCCTTGGAAGCTGGCGTCACCTACGCCCTTGGAATCCGCCCCACCTCCCCCCTCGAAGCCGTCGGCCACCACGTCCGTCCCGTCCAACCGGGCTTCCCTGCCCTACGTGCCGGATGAGATTGGTGACGAACTCGGTGACGCAGAGCTGCACATCGGCACAAGCGGCTTCCAGATACCGGCGTACGGTGCGGCGCAGGGCCTTGAAGACGCTTCGGCTGCGCAAGCCCAACTGGCGATCAGTGATGATGAGTTGTGCCCTCACCCGAGTTATCCACAGGCCAAGCGGCAGACGGGGAATTCTGCGATCTTGACCGAGTGGAACGGAAGGACTTAAAGGCGCTGTCGGTGAGGGGCATCCTCCTCACCTCACGGGCCGTCGAAGCCGGCTGGCCCCGGCGGAGCCTCACGCGTGCGCTGCGGGCCGAGGGCTGGACCCAGCTCCGCCGTGGCGCCTGGGCCGAGCCGGGGCGGGAGCTGGGCCTGCTCACTCAACTCCGCGCGGTGCAGTTGCTCGACCCCCGGCTCGTCGTGAGCCACCGTTCGGCGGCTGCTCTCTGGCGGATCGAGACTCTCAACGGTGGCTCCGATGCGCCCCTGGAGTTCATCGACCCGCAGCTCGCCGTCCGCCGTGTGGGCAGCGGCGTCCGCGTGCACCGCCTGCCGCTCACTGGGACGGAAATGGGCGAACGACAGGGCCTGCGGATCACGACCCTGGCCCGCACACTCACCGACCTGCTGCGATGCGGCCCCAGGGACGAGGCGGTCGTCGCCGTGGACTCGGCTCTCTCCTACCGCAGGGTCGCAGGCGTCCGCCGCGCCCCGCTCGCCGGGCTGGATTCGATCGCCGCCGCCCTTGAGGTCCCCTCCCGGGGGTCGGCCAGGGCCCGGGGCTGGCTGCGCCTGGCCGATCCGCTCGCCGGGTCACCCGCCGAGACCGTCGCCCGACTGCGCATGTACGACGCCGGGCTCCACCCCGAGAGCCAGGCCGAGGTGCGTACCCCTGACGGTCGTAGCCGGTACCTCGACTTCCTGTTCCGGGCGGAGGGGCTCGGCGTGGAGATCGAGGGCTACGCCTACCACGGCACCCGTGACGCCCACCGCCGGGACATCACCCGCTACAACCAGCTCCTCCAGTGCCCGGAGGTGCGCAGGCTCCTCCGTTTCAGCGCCGAGGACGTTTTCCACCGGCCTGCCTACATGGTCGAGGAGATCCGGGCCGTCCTGGCTTCCCTGGCCCGCGTCGTCCGGTGACCGTGGGGGCCGCCCGCTTCTTTGCCAGTGTCGTGCTTCCGCGGCCCGCCTCAAGGGCGCTGCGTTCCGCTTCGCTCCACTCCGCGTCGCCTTCGGCGATCGGCCTACGGCCGACCCTTGACCCGGGCCGCTCCAGCACGGGGAAGAAGCGAGCGAGCGGCCCAGGAAAAGCAGGGGCCGAGGCAGGCCTTCCCTTGCGTGGGCTGCGTCCCCGGCCAGGGTGCGGGGGCGCGGTCGCGCCTCGCCAGCACGCCGGGTCGGCTTGGCGGCGAGCGGTGGGTGGGTGGTGCGGTGCGCGGTGGGTGGGGGTGGGGGGTGGGGGGTGGGTGGGGGGTGCGCGCTGGGTGGACGGGGGCACGCCGGGCCGGCTCAGCGACTTGCGGTGGGTGGGGGGTGCGCGCTGGGTGGGCGAGGGCACGCCGGGCAGGCTCAGGGGCTGACAGCCAGTGGGGGGGTGGGCGGGGGCATGCCGGGACGACTGAGCGGCTTGCGGCCGGAGGGATGTCGGATCCCAATCCCGGCAAGGCCGGTGCGATCGGGGTGGGGACCCATGCGGAGCGCGCGGAGCGGCTCTGGGACGCAATTGCAAGACATGGGCCACGCCCAACCTCTCCCACCTGCGGTTTTGTCTCCCAATCGCTGCTCACATCTTCCAATTGCTCATCGTGCGTGGCTCGTGGGACTGGTGTGACGGGAGGGTAGACCGCTGAGCCCTCCCGTCGCCCTATGCACCGCCCATCGCCCATCGCCCGCCGTCCACCGTCCACCGTCCGCCGTCCGCCGTAAGGCGCCAAGCGCGCCGCCACCCGCCTGGAGCCGCACCCACGCCCGCCTGGCGCCCTACCCACGCCCGCCTGGCGCCCCACCCACTTACCGATCGACGCTAAACCGAACCGGCGTGCCCCCACCCACCCAGCGCGCACCCCACCCCCACCCCCACTCACCCCCATGCCGCCAAACCCACCCGGCATACAGCGAGACGCGACCGCACCCCACCCACCGGCCGCAAGCCGCCAAACCCGCCCGGCATACCCCAACCCACCCAGCGCGCACCCAACCCCCACCCCCAACCCCCACCCCCACTCACCCCCAAGCCGCCAAACCCACCCGGCGTGCAGGCGAGACGCGACCGCGCCCCCACACCCCGGCCCGCCACGCAGCCCACCCAAGGGAAGACCCACCTCGGCCCCCCGCTCTCCCCGGGCCGCCC